>CAIXCS010000157.1 GCA_903918025.1 uncultured Actinomycetes bacterium | reverse complement strand
CAGAGCGACTCGGCCGCCTCGAGTGAGAACGTCACGTCTCTCACCGCGTGGACGCCCCCGAAACTCGTCGTTGCTCCATGCACTTCCAGCCGCGTGGTCATTGAGGCGACCTCTCACGTCGCAGGAGTTGGAGTGAATCGATCTGTTTGATGGCGCCGTGACGAATGACCTCAACCATGCCTTCAGGCCTCCACGCGTAGCTGAGCGCCGCAACGGCGAGTGCCACCTCGATCCAGAGTCCGACATTGCCAAGTGCCGTCGTGGCGGTATTGGGCTGTTGGGAAATTGCGACGCCAACGCCGGCGAGAAGGGCTCCAGTTGTCGAGACGGTTCCAACGGCGCACACGGCAACCACCCAGAACAGTCCGGTCTCAATGGTGAAGGATGCAGGACTGACGACCCCCTGCAGGGATCCAAGCAGTGACCCTCCAAGACCGGCAATCGCACCCGCAACGACGAGGAGTTCAAATCGAACCCGAGTTGGTGAGACACCGCTCGCCCGAGAACCCGTTTCACTCTCTCGGAGTGATGCAGCGAAGAGACCAACTGATCCAACGCGAAGCCGATGGACGGTAATGCCACAGAGAGCAAAGACCACCATGGTGAGGACGAGGAATGCCCGAGAGGAGGGCTGAAAGGAGTTCCCGAAGACCGATGGAATAGGCATCTGCACACCAGAGAATCCGCCACCTACCCACGACCACTGGAAAATGACTTGGTCACACAGGAGCGCAAAGGCAAAGGTCAGTAGGACAAGAGCCAGCCCACGAAGTCTCCGCGCAAGAACGCCTAACGCGGCACTGGCGAGTGCCGCAAGGAGTGAACCCACGAGCGCTCCAGCGAAGAATCCCCACCCAAGATGGAGCGAGAACTGCCCGCAAGCAAAGGCGCCGATTCCAGCGAAGGTTGCTTGAGCAAGTGAGAGCTGGCCAGAGACCCCAGTGATGAGGGTGATCGAAAGGAACGCAACACCCAAGGCAAGCCCGGTGGAGAGCACGTAGACGTCAGCTGGTTCCAGGGCGAGGAGCACAACAAGCGAACCGGCCAGGGCGACGGCCGAACCGAGCCCGGTAATGCCCCATGACGCGGGAGTTCTCGGCGGGGGTACCACCGCCACGAGTGAAGGTGGGTCAACGGATCCCAGTGGATCGCTTGATCGCAGAAGGTTCGCCATTCCAGGATGGGCAACCACACAAACGGCCAGCACAACGAAGGGAATACCAGGGCCAACCACTGATTGGAAGAACGTTGACTCTGGCAAGTAGCCAGCAGCGATGCTGACGAGAACGGCGAGGCCAAATCCTGCGGCACAGGCTCCAAGCAGCGAACGAAACCCTCCGAGGACTGCCGCACAGACCGAGGGGACGAACACAATCCAAAAGCTCACGGTCGTCACTTGCACGAGTGTCGGTGCAATGAGCACCCCGGCGAGCCCAGAAAGGACCGAGGACAACATCCACGAGGCGGTCCTAATTGGTGCGGCTCTGACTCCAGAGAGCTCAAGGAGCCGTGGCGACTCGACCGCGGCACGCATCGAGAGTCCAAGCCGGGTGCTCCTGAGCACGAAGGCGACGAGCAAGACCATCACAAGGGTGATGAGTACCCCACCGAGTTCTTCAGTCGAAACACCCGTACTCCCTGCGTGGAAGGCGGACGACGATGCGGACCCGATGAGCGGGGGTGGCGCGTAGACGGGGGCATCGCCACGAATGAGCGTCGGCACTTGTTCAAGTAAGAGCAGGACCACCAGCGACACGACGACTTGTGCCGTTTGACTCGCTCCACGAATCCTCGAGAAGAGTGCGAAGTCAAGGATCACGCCGAGAAGAGGCGAGAGCACGAGCACCGAGAGCACTGCGGAGAACCAGACGCTGTGACCACTCTCAATCAAAGTGGCATACGTAAGTCCAGCGACATAGGCCTGTCCGGAGGCGGCAAAATTCAGGACACCAGTTGCGGTGTAGGTGAGAACAATGGCAACCGCCAGCAGGGCCTGAGGGCATCCACCGGCGAACCCCGGCAACACGTAACTCCACAGTTGGTTCACGTCGAGCGCGTGGTCAACGACCTGGCGTTCCCTTCGGTGGAAGGACAGGTTTCGCAAGATTCACCGTTGTTCCAGAGGGAAAGCACACCCATGGGTTCGTGCCCGTGTTGAAGGCAAGTTCAAAATGGGAACCCGAAGCTCGAACAAAAGTTGAGCAGCCTGGAGGGATGGTCTTCTTATGGGCACTTCGCCAATCAACGGGGGTGGTCACCCCTCCGGTGAAGTTGGAAATGCCATTGATGGCCTTGACGAGCGACGCCTGCGTCAACGTTGGTCCTGCTTTCTGCAAGCCCGCGACGAACAGCGCTGCCGAGAGCCAGCCTTCGAGGGCGGTTTCTGCATACGCAGAGGACGGAGCGGTTGCCGACATTTGGGTGAGATACGAATTGAGACCCGGGTAGGCGTTCGGAAACATTGCAGCAGCCTCAAACGGGACATGTTGCAACATCAGGGTGACATTGGCATAGAGATCTGGATACCGATTGAGGAGACTCCGGTCATAGCCGTCGAGCCAGAGCGAGGGAGCTGAGCTGAGGCCGGCAGAAGCGAGAGCTCGTTCAAAAGCAAGATTTCCATTGACGTCGAGGCACGACACCACGGAGTCAACGCCAGCATTCTTCATCCTTGTCGCATCGCTGGTGAGGTTGGTGGTGCCATAGGCAATCGACAGGTCTTTGACCGTGACGGCGAGGTGTTGCTTCGGGAATTGTGCGGCGAGTGTGGAGCACTCACCCGATGACGATGCTTGGTTGTAGGCGACGAAACCAACCTTGGTTCCGCCATTTTGTTTCACCGCGTACTCAATCGCCGGGAGCGACGCCAGTGCATCGCTGTAGGAGCCATACGCAGCGAACAAATTCGGTGAGGGGCTCCACCCACCAGTCGTTGCGTAACCGAAGGTCGGAGTCTTCGTTCCAGCCAAGTAAGGAGCATTGAAGAATCCTGAGGCCACGCCAACAATCGCGAAGACGTGATCTTGTTCAACGAGGGTGTGCAGCAACGCACTGTCTGAAAACGGGTTCGACGCATCGTCGAGCGGGTACTTGAGGTCAATCGTCCGACCATTGACCCCGCCCTTTGCATTCACCTGGGAGAAGTACGCCCGAACGCCGTCAAGTACCGGAGCAAAGTCCGCCGCCAGGAAGCCCGACTGCGTCACGAGGGCTCCAACGGTAATGGAATGGCTGGTCACACCAGGAACCGTCACCGCGGCACCCACTGACGCTTCGGTTTCGATTGGAACCGTTGCAACAAGGACTCCAGCGCAGAGCGCAACTCCTACAAGACGTCCCCGGACTCTTCGATACACCGCCCACCCCCCGTGGTTGCGAGTACTGCTTGCCAATCTAGCGACGAAGAACAACCCCTGCCGTGCGCTTTTGTGTCGAGTTCTTGCCGAGGCGGTAGCGTTTGCAAATCGCCACCCGGCGAAGAGTGAAGGAGCTCAGATGCACGTACGCGACACCATCTACATCAACGGCGCTTGGGTCCCCTCGTCGGGCACCGGCACCATTGACGTCATTGACGCGGGGACCGAAGAGGTCTTCGCCACGATTCCAGAAGGCACCGCTGCCGACGTTGACGCAGCAGCGATAGCCGCCGAAGCAGCGTTTGCCTCGTGGTTTGCCACTCCAGTCAAAGATCGTTGCGCCCTCCTCGCCAAGGTTGCCGAGCAACTTCAGGCACGCAACGGCGAAATCGCTGAAGTGATCAGCCATGAAGTGGGCATGCCGTTGCTGTTCTCGAGCCTGATTCAGGCGGGGCTTCCGACCGGCACGTTCGCCGACGTTGCGAGTCGAGCGGTTGACTTTGAATGGGAACGTGAAGTTGGTACCTCCCTCGTTGTCAGGGAGCCAATTGGTGTTGTTGGTTGCATCACGCCTTGGAACTACCCACTTCACCAGATTGCGAACAAGGTCGCACCCGCGCTTGCTGCTGGTTGCACCGTGGTCTTGAAGCCTTCAGAAATTGCGCCGATCAACGCGTTCATCCTGGCCGAGATCATGCACGAGGTTGGCATTCCAGCCGGAGTGTTCAATCTCGTCACTGGCACCGGGCCTGTCGTCGGTGAGGCCATTGCCGCTCACAAGCTCATTGACATGGTCTCGTTCACTGGATCAACTCGTGCAGGCAAGCGGGTCATGCAAGTCGCCGCCGAAACAGTGAAGAAGGTCTCGCTCGAACTCGGCGGTAAGTCAGCAAACATCATTCTCGATGATGCTGACCTCTCGGTTGCGATTCCTGACGGTGTCTTCAAGTGCTACCTCAACTCTGGTCAGACCTGCTCTGCACTCACTCGCATGGTGGTGCCCCGAGCGAAGTTGGCGGAAATTGAAGCGATCGCAACCGCGGCGGCAGAGAACTTCCGACCCATTGACCCATTCGGCGAGGCGCCTGAAGGGACCTTTGGCATTGGTCCGCTCATCTCCGCTGCACAGCGAGACAGAGTTCGTTCCTACATCAACAAGGGCGTTGAAGAAGGGGCCAAGCTGCTTACCGGTGGAGCAGAAGCCCCCGAGGGTCACGACCATGGCTTCTTTGTTTCCCCGACCGTGTTCTCAGAGGTCGACAACAAGATGACCATTGCCCAAGAGGAGATCTTCGGCCCGGTGCTGTCGATCATTCCTTATGACACCGAGGAAGAAGCCATCGCAATCGCCAATGACTCGCTGTATGGCTTGGCTGGTGGCGTGTGGTCAGCTGACCCAGCACGGGCGAATCACGTGGCTCGCCAGATCAGGACCGGACAGGTCGAAATCAATGGTGGAGCCTTCAACTCGGTTGCACCATTTGGTGGGTACAAGCAATCTGGAATCGGCCGTGAACTCGGCAGCTTCGGACTCGAAGAGTTCCTCGAGGTGAAGTCACTCCAGCGGTAGGTGCTCCACTCGAAGCGTTGACGAAGGCCCCGCTACGTGCGGGGCCTTCGTCGCGCAATGGCTTTCGCCAAGAGGCCTTTACCGGTGAGCCGATGCGTCGTTGGATCATCATGAGCTCCCGCCACCAGCGGCGAGGCGATGAGCCACCAGGTAGCTGCGAGCAAGGCGCACCCAGAAAGAGCACCCGAGATGATCCGCCACGGTACTGACGTCGCCGAGCACCCGAACAACGCAGCGCCAACGAGAACTGACGACAATGGTGTTCCGAGAATGATTGCGCTTTGGCTCGCCGCGAAGGGACCAGCTTCAAAGGCGCGCTGCATCGCATAGAACGAGGCAACTCCAACAACGAGAAGACCCCAAACCTGCCAGGTCAATACCAGTCGAGAAGGGCTCGACGCCAACACGTCGCCAGATTGCTTGGTGAGTGCTGCAACAATGCCAAAGCCAGTTGCCGCGGAGAGCCCGAGGAGCAGCGCACGGGGACCCGGAGCGCGCCCACGCGCCAAGACGATTGCTCCCGCTGCGAAGACCGTTGCCGTCACCAAGACGAGAGACCACCGAAAGAGCGATGGATGAGTCGGACCATCAGTTGGGTCGAGTGCAGCCAGCGCAATACCGAGTGAACCGGCAGCAGTCACCATGGCAACGAGATCACTTAACCGATGTGGCTGCTTGTACCAAACGACGAGAACGAAGGCGACAATCGGCAGCTCGGCTAACAACAAAGGCTGGACCACCACAATGGAGCCCAGGTGCAGTGCAATCGCTTGGAACACGAACCCAAGGCCCATCAAGACCACACCAATGAGCCAAATCGGAGAGGTCAGCATGTTCCGGAGAAACGATTCTGGCTCCCGTCCTTCATCAGCGTCACGTTCGAGGCCCAGACGTTGCAATACCGAAGCAACGGCATTGATCGCTGCAGTGAGAAGGGCAAACACCATGGCCATAGACGCACCTTAGAGTGGGAACTGCGCGCCTTCGGGTGTCTTGTGGCCTAACCTCGCCTCTCCGTGGACGCCAGTCGAACAACAGCGATGCAGCATCCTCGTCGCGCGGTGATCGCGCCGTTACTGATCGTCGTTTCGTGTTCTGCAACGCAAGCCTCTGCTGGTTTTGCGCATCGGGCTTTCGAAAGCGTTGGGGCACTCTCGGTGACCTCAGTCCGATTCTCCATTGCAGCACTCTCACTCCTCGTGTTCGCACGGCCCAAACTCCGAGGCCGCTCCGCTTCTGAGTGGCGAGCGATGCTGCTCTTTGGTGCCTGTTGTGTCCTCATGAATGGAGCTTTCTACCAAGCGGTCGCTCGGATGCCTCTGGGCAACGTGACCTCCATTGAGTTCTGTGGGCCTTTCGCTATTGCCGTGTTGAGTTCACGTTCTTGGAGAGAGGCGCGCTGGGTTGCCCTCGCAGCCATTGGCGTACTCATCGTTGCCCACCCGAGTTCGAGTGCAACAGGGTCGGGGATTGCGTTCGCATTGCTGGCTGCGGTTGGGTGGGCGCTCTATACGCTCATGAGCAAACGAGTTGGGGCACTCGGGAGCGGCCTCGAAGGCTTGGCACTCTCGATCTCGATAGCTGCGCTCATGCTCTCTCCGGTGACGATCGCGACCATCCCTCGCCTTACTTCAGGGGACCTTTGGAACATTTCCTTGTCGGCGGTCATTGGCGTCACCTTTGCCTTCAGCCTCGAACTCACGGCCCTGCGGCTCGTGGCGGCAAAGAAGGTAAGCGTGTTCTTCTCTCTTGATCCCGTCGCTGCGTTTGCGATCGGCGTGGTCATGCTCCATCAACCATTGTCGTGGCTGGCAATTCTTGGTTGCTCTTGCATTGTCATTGCATCAATCGCCGTAGCTCGCCACGAGGACGACGCGACGGTCGTCACGCCTCCACTCGCGTAAAGGGTTCCACCGCCATGCTGGCGAACGACTAATCTCATGGGGCGCCTGTAGCTCAATTGGCAGAGCGTCGGACTCTTAATCCGCAGGTTCCCGGTTCAAGTCCGGGCAGGCGCACCATGTTGTCTCGCAGTAACCCAGTAGTCGCAGGGAACTACGTGGTTGATCTCGATCGCGCTCGTTCTCGGTGTCAGGGTGGAGTTCAAGCCACCCTGACTAAGGAAGTAGTGCGCTACGACTTCCTCAACCAAAGTTGATGGTTCTGGATCAGCACTTCGTAGTTACTTCCAAAGTCATGTTGGAACGACCAGATGCCCAAGGCAGGGTCATCGGATTGGTTCCCAGTGCCGGCAGTCCAGGTGAGGTCGTCGAACGCCAAAATCCCTCCCGACTTCAGTTCTCGGTGGGCATTGACCGCATCGGTATAGACCTGAGCAGCATGATGGTCGCCATCGATGTAGATGAAGTCATACTCGCCCCGTACGTCGCTGGCAAAGAACTGATCTGAGGTCATCTTGTGCTTGCGAACTTTCCCTGTTGCAAGCCACTCTCCAACTCGCTGGTCATACTCGGCTTCAATGTTGCCGAAATCCAAAACTTGATGCGCCTGCTCGTCGCTCCCAAGCCACGTGTCGACATCATCAAGTGAACTACCTTCACCATCGAGCAGCATCTTGACGAGCCAGAGACTTGCGTGTCCGACGAAGGCGCCAACTTGCAAAGCCGAGTAGTTGGGCTTTCCAAAGTCGGGTTCCAAGACTTGAGAGAAGTTCCCTACGCCGTTTGCAAACCAGTTCGGGGTCGTTGTCACACCAAACTGTACCCATTTCAGCGCCGTTTACGTGGGTGAATCGAAAGCGTTCGATTGCCGGCTTGGGACATGGCGTTCGGAACCACGGGAGGGACATTCATCGCCACCGTCGTCGTGAAGTTCGTGGGGTGCTGCTGAGCCAAGGCGAGCGGTGACCCCCGACGTTGATCATCATCCTCGGTGGCGTCTTCGTCCTGATGGTCAGGTCGATGGCACTCAGAGGTCTGACCGCCTTTGCTGGGGACGCCTGCTCGAGAGCTGCCACCACAGGTCAACCTTCACCACGGTCGCTGGAGCACTCACGCTTGATCTCATCATCGGGACGAGCGTGGGTACGGCAGTGATCCAGCGATCCAATGCCGCCGTGGCCACGGAGCGGATCGAGAAACGTTGAGGAGATGTCGGCGTGCCGGTCCCGAAACGCGCGAAGTCCTGCCCGCTGACGGCGTCCGTGGCCTACCGTTCTGTCACGACGTGCCGTCGAGGCCCTTGGCAAACCGAGCCACGGTGTAGGCGATCGTCGTGGGCACTGCGACGGCAAACACGACGAGCAATCCAAGGACGACGGCCAGCGGCCCCCCTCGGGTGTGATCCCTCACGAACGCAAAGCCGATCACCCCCGCCTCGATGATGTAGGCCACGAGCGCCCACTTATAGACGAGGCGGAACTTGTCCCAAGCGAAATCCTGGATGCGGGAAAGCAGCACAGCTGCTGCGGCCAGCAGACCGAATGAGGTGCCGAGAATGACGATCGGCATGAGAAGTGGGATGTGCTTGGGCACATGGGCCGCCATGAAGATTCCTCCGACGACGGCACAAGCCAAGGCAAGGGTGGCCAGGATGTCCACGGGCGGATAGCGACGTTCCATGAGGTCGTCGGTGCCGGGCTGATGGATCTCGGCCTCGCTCATCGTGATGCAACCCTGGTCATGATGATCAAGGTGGCGACTTGCATGGCGCCGGTGATCGCAGCGGTCATCATGAACCGCTTCATCAGCCGCTCGATGATCCGGCCGTCCGGTATTGGCTTGTTCATCTCGAAGATCACGGCCACGTTGGCGGGTTCAAGGACGCCGAGGGCAAACACCGCCATGACACCGACGACGCAGAAGGACACCACGAGCCACAAGTGGTTGGGGCTGCTCGGGCTTAGGTTGCCCACTCGCAGCGCCAGCTGGAATCCCGCCGCCAGCGTCATGGTGACCACGGTCGGCATGATCAGCACCATTTTTGGCATGAACCGAGCAGAGAACTCTGCCCGAGCCGGGATCGACAGCCTCCCCATGATGGGGCCGACCACGAAGCCAACAAAGAGGTCGATCGCCGTCCAGAGTCCGCCTCCGACCACATGGCAGAACGTCAGCATCCACAAGGAGTTCGTGGCGATTGCCACGATCACGAAGACAAGGGCAGCGGCAGCGATCGGGATGCCAGCCCGAGGGACGACGGGGATCTTCGGCCTGTCGAGCGCAGGCGGACCACCCTCGTGCGTCATGCTGATATCGGCCGATTGGACCATCGCTAACCCCTCCCCGCGAGTGTTGCGAAGAATTGTATCGAAGGCAACGATCGATACACGGTTCTCCGGACCTGAGGGGACTTGGATGCTCTTCGAGTTGAGCGAGGTCTGTTGACGTGGCCTCCGAAGATGGAGTGTTGCGAGGTTGATGACCCTTCAGTTGTGGTGGAGATCCTGTTCGGCATTGAGGGTGCGAAGGTCGTTGGGCTGCTACTACTCGAATGAAGGAAAGAGTTGAAGTCCATTCCGCCTTCATCGCGGCAGTCACTCCATCGCGACCAAGACCTAACCTCGAGCTGCATAAAAGGTGAGGAGATTGGCGAAGATTCGCTCTCGCTCGGGACAAGTCTTCAGAGCCTCAAAGCAAGCATCGATCGCCTCGTCAATCATCCCGAGGTTTCTGTAGCAAATTGAGAGTCGGTCCCAAGGGAGCCACGTGTAACAGGTTTGCGCAACGAAGCCGTGAGCCGGAGGTTTCAAGCCAATGGAGGCTTTGTAAAAGGGAACTGCCTTATCGAATTTCTGGTTGTTATATGCCAGGTCTCCGATCCCGACCCAAGCCTCGGCCCGAGTGGCGTCGAAAGTGATCGCTCGCCAGTAGACCTGCATGGCTTGGTCTTGGTCTCCCAAGTAGTACAGGCAACTCGCCATTGAATCCAAGGCGCTGTAGTACTCCCACGTAAAATGATTCATCGCGATGAATTGTCCGTATGCGGCCACCGCCTCGTCGTACCGATGGTGGTCTCGGAGTTCATTGGCGTAGTAGAAAGCCGTGCGCGGGGTCTTGTCACCCTCGTCAAGCAGGCGTTTCAAGATATTGATGTTGCGCTCAGTTGGAGTCTTGGAAAATGCTGCAGGGTCGTCCACCGAACCGTTATCCCAGTGAAAAGCCCGTATCTCTGAGCCATCTAAGTATTCGTGAACCGCTCCAATCCAAGTCGGCTTACTAGAGCGACGGATGAAGCGAGGAGTGTTGAACCGGAACAAAACACCACCATCCGCGCCGATTCCTCGATTCATATTGCACCAGACGTAATTCGTTCCGTCCATTGAATGCAAAAGTGACTTGAGTTGGAGAAAGCCAGCGATGGATTCCGCTGAAATCGTGTCCCCGCAGTCAAGCCACATGATCCAATCGCTCGTACAGTGCCGAAAGGCCTCATTCCGGGCTTCCCCGAAGTCATCACGCCAACGGTACGAAAAGACTTTGGCGCCAAAAGATTTCGCCACTTCGATCGTGCCATCGGTTGAGCCGGTATCAACGACAATCAGTTCATCACAGAGCTGCTTTGCAGCCTCGAGCGTCTCGGCGAGGTCTTCCCCGCCATCTCTGACGATCATTGCAAGAGAGAGAGTTGTCATGGATCAACTCGTTGCAAGGGACTCGTGGTCAAGAAGGTTGACGCAAGAACAACCTTGGCACTTCCGCAGATTGGGTCGGGTACAGCAAGGGCGTTCCTCGGGCAACCCTGGATGATGGGATAGCTGCCGCTTGCAAACGGATTGGGAACTGCGGCAGGTACGTTCGAGAACCGAAGAAACGAGGGAGGCTCGAAAGCACTTTTGCGTGGAGATTTTGCTCCAATCAGCATCATCAATCGATCGTATCCGTTGCCAATGACCTTGCGCTTCTAGACCCCGCTCTTGTACGGGGCCCATTGGCGCTGCAAGGGCTCGAAACGAGACACCCATTCGGCATGCTGAACGCATGAACCGACGTTATCCAACTGACCACGCACAACACATGGACACCTTCACCACTGTCCAGTCGGCAATTGCGAATCTTCCTGAGCTCCTTACGTTCTGGCGCTCGATGCGGGAGAAGCACTTCGTCATCATTGAAGCCCCCGACGAACGCTTCGTGCAGTTGCTCGTCGATGCTGAGGGAATGGTTGTTTGCGAAGTCGTCGCCGACCACTTCCTCGACCCTGATCAACAATGGAGTCCTGAGCAACTCACGAAACTTGGCCAGCACTTTGACCCACCAGAAGAGAAGGGATCAGGACGCCCGAACTGGATCTACACCAGCGATGCGCCCGAAGCGGCAATGCAGGCCTCACGCCGAGCGGCATTCGCTCTTACGCAGCTACTCGAGCTGCGCATGAGCACGCTCGTTTCGTTCGATGTCCACTAACCAGACTTCGAGATCAACCCTCAGTCTTGAAGCAGCGGAGCGACCTCGCGACCAATAAGCCGGACATGATCAAAATCGGAGAGATCTAAGATTTGAAGGTATGCCCGTGAGGCTCCAGCTTCACGCCATTCGGCAATTCGTTCGGCAACTTGATGGGGAGTGCCACAAGCACCGAACGTCTTGAGATCCTCAACGGACCAGCCAACTGCAGCTGCTCGCCGTGCAATGGTCGCGTCGTCTTCACCGCAGCAGACAATGAGCGCTGACGAGTAGCGAATCGACGTAGCGTCTCGCCCTTTCTCCTCACAGGCTGCCGCAACTCGAGCGAACTGCTTCGCTGCATCGCCAGGCGACAGGAACGGCGTGTTGAATTCATCGGCGTAGGTGGCAGCCAATCGAGGAGTTCTCTTGGCTCCTCCCCCACCAACGATGATGGGCGGACGCGGCGTTTGCCTTGGTTTCGGTAGAGCAGGGCTATTCAGAATCTTGTATTCCTTGCCGTCAAATTGATACGGCTCGGGGCCATTGTGACCCCAGCTTCCCGTCAAGATGGCGAGTTGCTCCTCAAGTCGGTCGAATCGTTGGTTCAAGGGAGGAAAGGGAATCCCATAGGCAGCATGCTCGGCGTCATACCAACCCGCTCCAAGGCCAAGTTCGACGCGCCCACCACTCATCTCGTCGACCTGAGCAACTGACACCGCCAGCGGTCCGGGAAAGCGGAACGTAGCCGAGGTAACGAGTGTTCCAAGTCGGATGGTTGAGGTATCCCTGGCGAGCCCAGCCAAGGTAATCCACGCATCAGTTGGTCCGGGAAGTCCTGAAACCGATCCCATCTTGAGGTAATGGTCAGATCGGAAGAACGCGTCAAAGCCTTCTTCTTCTGCACAGAGCGCCATCCGCAGAAGGTCATCGTACGTTGCGCCCTGTTGGGGTTCGGTGAAAATTCGAAGGTCCATGGGGACAGTTTCCTCCGTCGAGACGGTAGGACTGCGGATCCTCAGCCCCTGACGACGAGCGTCTTGGCAACCTTGTCATGGAGCGTCTGTCGCCGGTCATCCCAAAGTGGCCAGAGGTAGTTAATGAGTTGGCCGAGACCGTAGGGGATGCGTAAGAGATACTGGATTCCATAGCGAATTCCGGCCTGTTGCGGGGTGATTGCCGAACCCGTTCCCGCGTCGACGACCCTCGTCCCAACAGCCATATTCCCAAGTGTCTGACCTCTGATTGCCAAAAATGCCACGGTGTAGGTGCCGTGAACGACTAAGTACAAGAGGAAACCACGGACCGAGAAGTTGAACCTCGTGCCGAACATCAAGCTGGCCGAACTTGAAAACGCCGCGTTCACGATTGCGCCAACGATCACATCGAGAAGACCAAGGAGCAAGGCGTCGATCAGGGTGGCACCAACTCGGGAGCCGTACTGGGCGAGTGGCCGGCCTAGTGGATCAACTTTTAGCTGGACGGCCTGGTAAACGAAATTGCTCTGACCGGCACTCGAGCGTCCGCCAACCTGCTGAGCCTGCTGTGCTCCAGGCGCTGACTCGGGCGGATACCACTTCCCGTCGGAGGCAAGCCACCATCCAGGACCCTGCGAAACGTCGCTCACTGGAAAGGCTGCGCCGACTTTTTCACGACGAACGTCTTGGCTGCTTTGTCGTGCAGCGTCTGTCGGTTTGGGTCCCAGAGGCACCAGAGGCTATCGAGAAGGGAACCAATCCCCAAGGCGAATGAAGAGACAAGGGAGATTAACCAAGAGGTTCCCGTCCGACCCCACGCCTGTCCGGGCCTGAGTTGCGCGCCTGACCCAGCATCGACCACCAGTGTTCCGAGCGCCATATTGCCGAACGTGGCCCCCTTCATTGAGAGGATCACCGGAACGTACAGGACCGCCAACAGCCCAAACACCAAAATGCCAAATACTCCGATCGGCTTGAAACTTGGTTGGCTTTGATACATCCCATTGTCAAGAAGGACGAGATGACTCGAACTCGTAGCAATCAAGAGGATGATGCCCGGAAGTGCGATCACGAAGGCAACCAGCTCGTCGAGGAGCGTCGCTCCCAGACGGTGCCCAAAGTGCGCTAACTCGCGACCCATTGGATCAGTCTTCACAGCCTTATAGACAACCTGAGTCATCGCGGGCATTGGAGGAATCATTCCAGGAACCCCTGTTGGTGCCATAGCGTCCGAAGGCATTGTTGTCGGAGTCGGTGTTGGCTGGTAGTTCGGCGCACTCTCAGGTGGATACCACTTGCCGTCACTCGCAAGCCACCAACCCGGACCTTGAGAAACATCACTCATGAGAGAACCTTCCGTAACTGAAAGCACAATGCCTTCGCCCTTCGGAATGTAGTCGCGCTTGCTCAAAGTGGCGTGGACGGGAAGGAGCTTCCTCTGAACTTCCTTGGTCAATCATGGACTCCCTTTCGCTACCCAGGCTGCGGGGAGGAAAAGCGAAACGAGTACTGGAGCCCTTCCTCACGAACACTGATGGCGTGATTGCTAGGTTCTTGAGGTGCTCGAACGAACGATGTTCTCAACAAAGGTCGTACCGCAATGACCCTCGGATCCATCCGTCATGAGATTGTGATTGAACGATCCGCCAGCACGGTCTGGGAACTCGCCGGCGACGCTGGACGACTGCACGAGTGGTTTCCAGGAATTGTTTCGCTCGACCTCGACGGCACGAAACGCACCATCCATCTGGCCGGCGGTCTCTCGATGCCAGAGGACATTGTCATCAATGATGCACTCGCCCGCCGGTTCGAGTACTCGATCAGTTTGCCGATCTTTGTGTTCCATCGCGGCACGATTGACGTCATTTCAATGGGTGAGAACCGCTGCATGGTGGTCTATGCCTGCGAGGCAGACCCGAGGACCATGGCGCTCATCATTTCTGGTGGTTGCTATCGAGCCCTGCAAGAACTCAAGCGCCAAATGGAACTCTCAACGGAGGCAGCGAACTAATGGCCCGCAAGATTTTGTTCATCACCACGGACCAACAGCGCTACGACACACTGCGTTGCAATGGCGGAACGGTGGCGAGGACTCCCGTCGCTGACCGTCTTGCAGCTGAGGGCGTTCGCTATGAGCGGGCAGTTCCGCAATCAGTTGTCTGCATGCCATCTCGTTCAACCATCATCACCGGACAGAGCCCGTCAACTCATGGCGTGTGGATGAACGGCGTGCCACTTCCCGTTGACGCACCGTCGGTCGCAGAGGTGCTCCATGAAGCCGGGTATCGGACCGCCCTCATTGGCAAGCCGCACTTTGAGCCATTCCTCGATCCATTCAATGCCTTTGCGGAGAATCGATTCGCCGGTGGTGAGCCGGTGAACGGCCACCGGGGCTTCGACCACTTCATCGCAGCGACCCATGGTGCTGCAGGATCACTCGCCTACTCCCGATTCATTCAATCGGAGCATCCCGAAGTTGCTGGTGGGTTCTATCCCGTTCTCGATGGAGAACTCGAGGTCAATGCCATGGGCGGTGGCGAGACAGGAATGCCCCAGCTCTGGACGAATCCGATTCCAAAGGAGTGGTATCACACTGATTGGTGTGCCGATCAGGCCATCACCTGGCTCAATGGTGTCAGCGAAGAGGAAGACTTCTTTCTGTGGCTCTCGTTCCCTGACCCCCACCACCCACAGGACGTTCCCTCCTCTGAGCTTGGTCGCATCAACTGGAGAGATCTCGACCTTCCAGCCGCCTACCCCGAGGACCGACTGGTCAGAGAAGCCATTCTTGATGCCAAGCCAGCACACTGGCGAGCCTGGTATGACGGGACGCTCGTCTCCAACTACGAAGCCCCGGCCAAGTGGGTCCCGGCAACCCTCACCCCTGACCAGATCCGCGAGTTCACCGCGTACAACGCCATTGCCTGTGAGCTCATTGGTGAAGCCATTGGACGGGTGATTGCCTCACTCGAGGCCAGGGGCATCGCCGATGACGTCGACATTGTCTTCTCGACCGACCACGGTGACCTCGGAGGGGACTTTGGGCTCGCGTTCAAGGGTCCGTATCACGTCGATGGACTCATGCGGCTTCCGCTCATTTGGCGTCCTTCGCGCTCAGCCGACATCGCTCCTTCTGTCGTCACGAGTCCCGTTGGTCTCATCGATCTCGCTCCAACCTTCTGCGCGATCGCTGGCATTCCAGTCCCTCAATGGATGGAAGGCAAACCACTCCCCATCAGTGACGATGACGCTGAAGCGAGGAAGTTCGAGCGCGTCTTAACCGAATGGGACAGTGAACTCTTTGGTGTCGCGATGCACCTTCGCACCATCACCCGAGGCGACTGGGTGCTCACGACCTACCTTCCCGGAACGACGGCAAATGGGACCGAAGGTGAGCTCTACAACTTGGTCGAAGACCCGAACCAATTCGTCAATCTATGGGATGACCCCGCATCAGCCTCGATGCGGACAGATCTCCTAGACGACCTCTGGGCCCATCAACCGAAGCAGCTCATGCCGCTTCGGACACTCGTTGCGCCGGTCTGAGTACTGATTGCCCTCTAGGGGCAACCGAGGTCGGACGTGGCCGCACAGTACGGACAAAGGGGTACTCGACCCTCAGGCGTCTCAATCAAGTTGACCTGGAACGATCCGCAGCCCCGACAGGCTTCTGCTTGGTCCTTCCGTGCCTCGTCCTCCATTCTTCAATCGTAGGCACCACCTGCGAACTACGGCGTTCCCAACCTCGGTAGAATGTGGGGGCGGAGAGAAAGTAAGGCGGAGATGTTCACCATCGGGAAGCGGTTGCGCTCCCTCGGGCTGGTCCTCACGATCGGGGCCGTCGCCATTGTCTCGTCATCGTTTGTCCCATTCCCCGGCCAAGTCGGAGCCGGGCCGACCGATCCAACGACGACCTCGAGCACCATTGCTCCAACAACGACGACGACCGTCCCTTCAAAGGTCGCCCATGCCGATCTCCATGGACGCTTCACCGTTCTCGAGATTGGCGACTCGCTCGGCATTGACCTTGGATGGGGTCTTGGCGTTGAAGTAACACCGACAAAGTCACCGAAGGTCACCGTCATTCAAGCAGCGAAGGGTTCAACCGGCCTCTCCAATGATTGGTACTTCTCATGGCCCGCCAATTTCTCAACCCTCTTACATCGAACGGCACCCCAAGTAGCGATCGTCCTTCTCGGAACCAATGACGAGCAATCCATTCGAGTCGGCACAACGATCTGCGCGTTCAATACTTCTTGCTGGCGCGCTGCCTACAGCGGGCGTGTTCGCCAGATGCTCAATCTCGCTCGGCTCACCCATACTCAGGTGATCTGGGTGGCTGCCCTTCCAATGGGCGCACCAGCGTTCAATCAGGCAATGGTCGCGATCAATGCCGTCACTCGACCGATCGTCACGTCCTCATCTAATGGGACGTTCTTTGAAACCAGTCCCCTTTTCACGTCAGTTCACGGCGTCTATCGTTCGGCCGCGATCGTCAACCGACAACTGCAAGCAATTCGCGAGCCCGACGGGATCCACATCAACTTGCTTGGTTCAGACTGCCTCGCCTTCAGCATCATCAAATCGCTCAAGACAACGTTTGGTGTGCCGATCACACCTGCGCTCCCCCTTCTCGTTCAGTAGGAAGAGCGGCAGGGCAATCGGGTAACACTCAGGAAATTAGTGGGTCCCGAGGAAGTCCAAGAATTCGCTCACCAATTTGGTTCCGCTTGATCTCTGAGGTTCCCCCAGCAATTGACATCCCTCGGTGCATGAGCACGAGCAGATTGCTCATTGCGGCATCGCCTTCCATAAACACGGCGTCAGGACCTTGAAGTTCGGTCAAAATCGCCGCTGCCTCGTGACCAATTTCGGAGAGGACTAATTTCGTCATTGCACCTTCGGGCCCTGGGCCGCCGCCTTCAACCGCTCTATTGGCCGCTCGCAAATTCAGGAGCCCCATCGCTTGATGCTCTGCGATGTAGCGACCAATACGACTCGCTCCTCCATAGAGGCGATCAGGGTGCGCGTCGAAGGGAGCAATCAGCTGACTTCCAGGAAGCGACATCCCTCCGCCTCCGCCACCAATCGAAACGCTCTCGTTGCCAAGCGTTGCTCGAGCAACGGTCCATCCACCGTTGATGGGACCAACGACGTCTTCTTCTGGAACAAAGACGTCAGTGAAGAACACCTCGTTGAATTCCGAGTTGCCGGAGGTCATCTTGAGGGGGCGAACTTCAACACCTTCAGCGTGCATGTCAATCACCATGGTCGTGATGCCTTGGTGCTTCTGGGCAGTTGGATCAGTGCGAACGGTGGCGAACCCCATGCCGGCGATATGCGCTCCTGAGGTCCACACCTTCTGACCATTGACGAGCCAGCCACCATCGACCTTGGTTGCTTTGGTCTGGACACCTGCGGCATCTGAACCTGCATTCGGTTCACTGAACAACTGGCACCAGATCACCTCTTGGCGAAGAGCGGGACCGACCCAACGGGCGGCTTGTTCTTCCGTTGCGTACTGAATGAGCGTGAGGATGTTCCACGCAGTAATGCCATACGAAGGACGCTCAATTCCTGCGGCACTGAATTCCTGTTCTATGACGAGCTGCTCAATCGCCCCAGCCGCTCGGCCGTAGGGCTTTGGCCAGTGCGGCATGACGTAGCCCGACTCAATGAGTCGATCACGTTGTTCGCCAGCAGAAAGTGGGGCAATCTCTGCGGCGAAGGCCGCCACGTTCTCCCGAATGGACTCAGCCTCAGGAGGAAGTTCAACCTCTTTGCCTCGAGTCACTCCTTCTCGGGTCAAGTTGGTCAAGGTTGCCGCAGCGGTCTTGGCGTCGAGATACGAGAGGAGGGTGGTCGCCCTCCGCATGTAGAGATGCGCGTCGTGTTCCCAGGTAATGGCAATGCCACCATGGACCTGCGTATTGAGATTTGCACAGAGATCCGCCGCAGGACCAGAGAGTGTCGCTGCGACAGCAGCGGCATAGGTGAACTCTGGACCACCGATAGATGCTGCTCTCGCCGCGTCCCAAACTCCCGACGTTGCGAGTTCTGCCGCGACCACCATGTTGGCGCAGTGATGCTTGATGGCTTGGTACATCCCAATGACACGCCCAAACTGCACGCGTTCCTTCGCGTAGGCCGCCGCCATCTCGGTCGTGGCACTCGCAAGGCCAACAGCTTCGGCACCAAGAAGCGTCTGCGCAATCGCCAGCGCTTCGGTTGCTGATCCCTCGAGGACGGTGGCCGGTGCAGCGTCGAGCATCCAACGAGCGGTTCGTCGAGTTGGATCGAGGTTTCTCGGTGTCGAGACCGTGCAACCAGAGCCTTGTTCAACCACGACGACATCGCTTCCATTGAGGAGCACCACCACCTGGGCCAACCCTCCACAGAGCACGTTGCCCGACGAGCCCGAGGCGCCGCCACTAGAAATCGTGAGGGCACCCTCGAGGCCAAACCCCCCAATGAGTGAACCGTCAGCGAGGCCAGGGAGAAGGCGTGCTTTCAGTTCTTCATTGCCGGAACTGGCAAGAATTGCGCTCGCAACGATGGTCCCAAGGAATGGCCCGGGGGTGACTTCTCGTCCCATCTCCTCGACAACAACCACCAGTTCTTCAAGACCAAATCCGGAACCGCCATAGGACTCAGGAAGATGCAACCCGAGCCAGCCGAGCCCAGCCATCTCGCCCCACCATGCAGGGAGTGGCTCGTCTGGGGACTCAAGGAGGCTCCGAGCCTCCGTGCGCACGCTGCGCTTGAGAAGAAACGCACGCGCTGTTTCCGCGAGTGCTCGATGATCCTCGGTAATTGCTAGCGACATCTGGGCTCCTTCTTGGGATTATCGACGTGTTTAGCCCGAATCGGTCACTTGCAGCAAAGCCGCAACAATCTGAGCGAAAGACTTCTCTCGAGCCTTCCTAGCCAAAGGGTGCAATTGGCAGGTCTGCTCGAACACGGTCGGGGACGGTTCCAACGCCAACTTGGGCAGTTCCAAGATCAATACTCATCCAGGACCCATTGACGAGATGCCCGTAGCCCATTGCATTGCCAACCGATGGACTCTCTTCCTCGTAGACAAGCCAAGAGGCATCGCAAGGGTCAACCGTGCCCTTGACCGTTGCATCCTTTGGACCCGGAGCGGAGAGAACGACGGTACGTGCACTCATTGGGAGCGTGTCCGGAATGCCAATGAATTTAGCTTTCACCGTTCCACACGAGGTCAACGTCGAGTGATGAGGTTTCACGGTGGTGGTCACCGCATGGGTCGTCGAGGAGCAGCCTGTAAGGAGAACTGCTGGAAGCAGCGCGAGAACGATAACGACCGATGTTCGCCTCCGACCTACCACGAAAGATCCAACACTCGAGTAGCGACCTCTCGTGCATGGTTGCCATCGGGCAATTGACGTGGACCGGCCATGGCCTCAGCGTGACACAGAACAGAAACGAGCGACGACTTGATGAAAGACCAGAAGGCCGACTCCACTACTCAGGAGAAGGAGACCTCAGAAGTCAGCAGCACGCCGGCAATTCGGCCGGGTGCTGTTTGGTCGGACCAATACAGATTGGTATGGGCAATCACCTGTTCTGGAGCAGGCGCTCCCCATGGGGAGAGATCCTCGGTTGTATGGGCATCCCTCACGAGCAACGTGTCGTAGCCCCGAACGAAGGCCCCGTGAATGGTGGAGCGGATACAGGCATCAGTTTGCGCTCCAGTAACGACTACTTTCCCGACCTCGAGCCGAGCAAGTTCCTCCTCCAAAAGTGTTGCTTCAAATGAGTCACCAAATTGCTTCTCAACGATGGTCTCGTCGGCCAAGGGTTGAAGCTCGGGAACAATTTTCCAAGAATCACTGCCACTAACGAGTTGCTCACTTGAATGACGGACCCAGATGACAGGAACACCTTGGGAGCGAGCTGCCGCAACACAAACATTGATGTTGGCGATCACGTCATCTCGTCGAAAGGCGCCTTCGACAACTCCACCTTGAACATCAACCACGATGAGCGCGGTGTTCGGTCGATTGGTTAACGTCGCCATTTCAATCCTCCGGCTGATCGTGAACTGTCCACGCACAATAGCGAACGAACGAAACGTCTTCTCCAACAATCTGCTTCCTTGCTTTGACATCTCGCCGCTGCCAAATCACGTCGCAGCGTACGTTGATCTGAATGCCACGTCGCAACCCTTAAAGGATCTTGAATCGGGCAGCAACATGACACGAGATGTCACACATGACTGAACAATTATTCAGGCGCGAGGTGCAGTGGGTGCGTCCTCTTCACGGGAAACTAAGTCGTCATCAGCCCAAGCAAAACCACGGAACTGACTACCAAATTCCAGGGACAAGTCTCCATTTGACGACTTCGGAATACTCGCAGTAGTTCGTGCTCGTCGAGAGGAAGCGCTCCTCTGCGAGCGCTCGCCCAATGTCGCAACTGAGCACGATAGTCATGACCAGAAGGTTCCGAAGGCAAAAACTTTGGAGCACATACCCAGACAAGAGGAGGAAATACGAGGCATAGACCGGGTGACGAATGACCGAGTAAGCGCCTTGAGACTTCAGGCCTCGATCACCGGCTGCGAAACCAAAGGAGCGCCCAAGCGAGATGAACGACACCATGAGCAATGTCAGTCCAAGGAATTGCAACATGGTACCGAGAACAACGCCAAGATGGGCATGAAGGCCCTCTGGCCGAAAGAGCAGACCACCGAAAGTGCCTCCGGTCGCCAGAAGCCAATCAATCGGTCGTTGCGAGACAAGTTCGGCTGGTCGCCTGACCAAGTAGGCAGCGACGACCCACAACTGCTCCCCCAAGAAGATGGCACCGACGAGCGAGTGGGTCGTCCGAAAATAGGAGAACCCTGCGCGAGCGAAATACAACGCCCCGATTGCCCCAACCAGATTGCCCGCACAGCGCCAGAGGACTGGGCTGCGTTTCGAGTGCAAAAATAGGCGAGACCGGATCATCGTCTGGTCTGCAACTCGCAGTTTCACTGAGCGTGATCTCGGTCAAAAGGGAGGGTCATGCAGTTGACTCACTTCTGTTACCACTGCTTTGCGCCTGAGCGAGAGTGCCTGCCTCGTGTTCGCCCTTCCGTTTACCAATGAAGTGATGAAGGGTTCGGTCGAGGCTCAGGCGTCCTGCCCCGAACACCACAATGACGAGGGCAAGTGCACACAAGGTGAGGTTGAACTCATAGCCGGGGTGATTCGAGAGAGAATTGATGCCGTTCTTCCCAGTCACCGTAATAATGGCCATCACTTGGTCGCCAAGTAGAAACGCAGCAGCAAGTCGCGAGCCAAGTCCGATGAAGAGTGCAACTGCCCCACCAAACTCGATCATCCCGCCTAGAACTGCAAAGAATCCCCCAGGAGTGAGGTGGGCTGTCATGGCGAAGAATTCAGCCGTCTGGTGAATTCCAGGACCGTTGAACCATCCAAAGAGCTTTCCCGCTCCGTAGTAGATGAATACCCACGCCAAACTGATCCTGACGATGAGAAGCACTCCATCTGCTGCCCATGGTGTCGGTTCAACTCTCAGGAGTTGATGAACCGTGAACTCAACGAGAGCGCCGAGCCGCGACCTCGTTCGAGGCGTCGTCACCATTGTTCACTTCCAGAAGTTGCCTCTACCGCTGAGGGAAGCGGCGAACGTGCCTCTCGCTCCGAGAGAGCTTGTTCGACTTGCCGCTTGAAGGGAGTGTGCAGCGTCAGCCTCTGGTTGTTCTCATGATCGTCGAGCGGCCGAAACGGACCAAGGAGTTGGGCGACGAGTACCCGCAAGTGTCTCGGGTGCTCGGATGCTTGTTCAACCAACAATGGTCGCCCTGGAAGACCAGTATCGGCTCGAACCGTGTCCTTGCTCGGAAAGACGGCGCGGCGGGCCATCTGATCCCAAATCGTCAAAGCGAACCCAAGGTTCACCTCCTGATTCCCCTTGAGTCGGTGATGGATTCGGTGATAGTTGGGGCTGACGATGAGCCGTTCCAACGGACCGAAACCGAGATTCGTATTCGAGTGTTCGAACGCGACGAAGGCTGCGTAGCCAATGAGCAACGTTGAGGGGACAGTTCCATTTGCAAGCAGAACCATTCCCGGAAGGAGTGAAATGAGATAGGAAAGGTGAATGAACGGATGCGTTCGAAAAACCGTGAGGACACTCATGTCTTCCTGTGAATGATGCAGCTCATGAAAGCGCCATAAAACTCGGATTCGGTGATTCCCAAGATGTGCGATCCAGTTGCATCCATCCATCACCACAAAGATCACCGAGATTGCCAGCCAATGGGGAACAAACCCAAGGCGAGGAAGAACAATCCACGGCAGCGTGTCTTTCGCAAGGTTGGAGAAGGACAGGGCAAGGGCAACGACCAGCGGACCGAACAACATGGCGTTGAGGACGGTATAGAGAGCATCTTGTCGATACCCACGAGCAAAGAAGGACCTTCGTTGAGCTGGTCGAACTCGTTCAGCAAAGAGGAACACGCCGAGCAAGCAAAGTGTCGCTGGCCCGGCGACGACAACGTGAAGGTTCGTCAAGCTCGCGCCAAAGCTCGTGCCTCCCCACCCTTGCAGCCACCCAACTGCAATGAGTACTGCCGCGAGGGCGACCAGCGCAATCGCTGGCAAGTAGACGAGCCGCGCAATCCGCTCGCGGGCCGACACCCGCTCTGTCTTCGCCGGCATGGCGGGAGGAGACCACGTGACGGAGTGCGCAGACTGACTCATGAAAATGGCCCGTCGTCGATCTTCACCGACTTAGAAGCCAATCCCTCCACCACTCGCCATGGTGGTGGTCGTTGTTGAAGAAGACGGCGGAGCAAGCACGACGATTGCCCACTTCCCCCAAGTGTCGGTGAGATTTCCTTTGACTTGACCAGCGGCTTTGTCATTTGCGAAGAAGTACATCGGCTGACCTGCATACGTCACTTGCAATCGACCGTTCTTCAGTTTTACCGTCCCAAGATTCACTGCATTGATGCCCTTGCCAGTCGTGGGCTTCTTTACTCCGATTGGCAGGAGCAACTGAGGCCAAATCTTGAGACACTTCGCATCGCAAGCGACACTGCTTGGAGTCAACGCGTACACCGTGTGCCCGCTCACAAGAAACGTTCCGTACTTCGACGAGGTTGCCGTCGATACGGTGATGCCCTTCGCAGAGTTCTGACGTGGGTGCGCACTTGAAATGCCACCCGCAAGAACCGACGCACCCAGAAGCCCTCCAACCAGGCCGGCAACAACCTTCCATTTCATGGAAGTCAAGGAACCTGTTCTACCTTCAGTTGTTTGGATCACGCTGGCCATTTCCCCCTGTTTGATCGACACTCGAAGATTTTCGATTGCCCTCCGACATCAACTTTGAGGTACCAAGAGAAACAGACTGCGTGGTAACTCATGAGAAGTACGAGCGAGAGGAGCAATGGGATCACTCAGAGGTGAAGCCTGCTCACGTGGTCACTCTCGGGACGAAGGTGTCGGGCAAGTACGTGAGGAGGCCACGAGCCTCTGTGATCATCCAAATCGGCTGGAGTTCAGGTTGGAAAGGCGGCTTTTGCCTGAGCGTTCCCATTGACTTCAATGACTTGGGCGGCCGCCAACTGCTCGCCCGGCACCGCCAAACGAATTGACCAGGCTCCGTAGCCCTTCTTTACATGGAAGCGACCAACGGTCTCGATGCTGCCGTTCTTGAGCACAACCTGACAAATCGCCAGACCCGACCAATGTTCATCCTCGAAGGTCATGAACATCCAAGATGGCTTACCAAAGGAGAGAAACACCTGACCCATTTCGTTGCCATGGTCGATCAAGCGAACCGAAACTGGATGAGTGGCAACCGGAGTTGGTTGGTGCCTGACTTGCGTAATCAAGACGCTCCCGGCACCAATCGCTGCAACGATGAGGAGTGCTGCTGCGACAACGAGCGACGACCTCCATCCTCTAGGAAGAACTCGCGCTGATGTCTTGCGCAATGACTCAGCCCGAAATTGTTCAATAACGCGTGACTCAAAACCCAATGGAGGTTCGGCTTCTGGACCCAGATGGAGCACGAGGTCGGTCGCCGCGACATAGGTCTCAACTGATGCCCTGCAATTTGTACAATTGGCAAGATGCCGGAGCACCTGAGACCGCTCACGACCCGACAATGTTCCGAGAGCAAATTCCGGAAGGTCATCAACCACGTCATTGCAGGGCTTTGAAAGTTCCGAATTCATCGCGGCTCCCATTCGGTCGCAGCTTCTCGGAGCCTCGCCATACCAAGTCGGATGCGGCTCTTCGCCGTCCCCAGAGGAATCGCTTCTTCTTGAGCCACTTCTGCAGCAGTCCGTCCATACATGGTGGCGAGAACAACAGCCCGACGCTGTTCAAGAGGAAGCGAAGCCAATGCCCGTCGAGCAACCTTCACCTCTTCGGAGAGAATCGCGACATCGTCCAGACCTCGATCGGCGCTCACCATGTTGAGAAAGAGTTGATCCTCCGGCGACACCGGGAAGGCTCGGCGTGCCCGATTTGAGTCAATCGCCAAATTTCGCGTAATGGTTAGCGCCCAACTCACGACCGAGCCCCGGCGAACGTCAAAGACCGAAGCATGTCGGAGAATCCGAATGAGTGCCTCTTGGGCGACGTCCTCTGCAACGCCCCTGTCCCCCACGATTCCAAGCGCCAGTCCAAAGAGGCGTCCTTGATAGCGGCGAACGAACGTGAGAACTGCTCGGTCATCGCCAATTGCGATTCCAGCCAACAAAGTTTCGTCAGAAACTTCTTCACCTGAGAGCCAAGGTCGGTTCATCACTAAACAGTACGTTCTCAAGTCTTGAAGAGATCATTCCGGAGCGAAATTCTTCCTCGCCGCCAATTACGTTTCCATTGCTCATGCAACGAGCGCGTAGGGGTGCAGCATGCACTTACCTCTCACAACCCCGCTGGTGCCGGATTCAAAGATTCGGGCAGGCTTTCCGATTCATTCAAGACTGAACTCCTCCACGGTGGACTCCTGGCGTCATGTCGTACGTAATCCAGGAGGTCCGAACTGCGACCTTGTCGTAGAAACTCCTCGCTCGATAGTTATCGTCTGCCGTCGTCCACCGAACGACATCCCACTCTCGAGCGAGTGCCAACTTGTCAATTTCCGCGAAGAGGGCATCGACAACGCCTGTTCCTCGAACCGCTGGGTCGACGAAGAGGTCGTCAAGGTAGCCAGATCGGACGCCTCGTAGAGGTCGGATCCACTCACGAAGATGCGCCAATCCTTTTGGGGCACCTACTTCTTGGCCAGAAGAATCAATCTCGACGGCGACGAGAGCCTCCATGACCTTGTCAGTATGGATCCACTGCCAGATCTGGAGTTGGTGTTCGTCTGAGGTAGCCCTACCGTAGAACTGGCAGTAGCCCCGAAACAATGTTGTCCACGAAGCGAAGTCACCTTCATTCACGTGTCGCACTTTCCAAGGCCTGGAAATCGTCCACCACCTTCTTCCTCGTTGTCGGCAATCGTACCTTTTGCCCAAAGGAAGATGCGGTCTCAGACGAGGCCGCATCTCGTTCATTGAACGTCACTCACTGAATCGTGACGGGTTTTCCGGAGGGCGTTCTCAACCAGTCAACGCAACGATCTCTGCGAACTTCTCTAATGGTGTCATATAGCCAAGCGTTGCTCGTGGCCTTCCGTTCAGGCTTCGCTGGAAGCGTCGCAGGTCTGCGGCGGAGTGTTGTCTGAGGTCGGTTCCCTTTGGCATGTATTGACGCAGGAGGCCATTGGTATTTTCGTTCGAACCCCGTTGCCAAGGTGAATGCGGATCGCAAAAGTAGATCGGCACGCCGGTGGCAACCGTGAACGCGGCATGGTTGACGAGTTCTCGACCTTGATCCCAAGTGACCGATTTGATCAGTTCATCGGGAAGGGTTTTGATGACCTTGCGCATGGCCGTCACGACATTGCCAGTCCCCCAACCGTTGGGCAAATGAAGGAGCAATGTCAATCGACTCGTTCGTTCCACCAAAGTGCCCACCGCGCTCTTCCCGCCTTCACCAATGATGAGGTCACCTTCCCAGTGACCGGGCACTGCGCGGTCCTCAACTTCTGCGGGTCGGTCGGCGATCATCACCATGTTGGGGATATGTCCGCGTCCGTCGACCTTGAGTGGTGTCTTGCGGCTGGTCTTGCCCGAACGTAAACAGCGTGCCAATTCCCGACGCAGTTCACCACGCCCTTGGACAAAGAGCGATTGATAGATGGTCTCGTGGCTCACTCGCATGGTCGGATCGTCGGGATAATCCAAGGGTAAGCGACGAGCAATCTCTTGGGGTGACCAGAACTGCTGGAGGCGTTTTGTCACCTCACGCTGGAGTGGACCCCTCACAAGCTTCCCGGGCTTCGGTCGACGTGTGCACTCCTGGGCTCGCATTTGTGCGCGCCATGCTCGATAGTTTTCAGCTCCACCATTGACGTTGACCTCACGGGTCACACTCGACGGAGATCGCCCTATTCGTCGAGCAATTGAACTCATTGACTCACGCGATCGGATTCCCAACAAGATCTGCTCACGATCTTCAATTGAGAGTCGCCCAGCGCGTGGCATCCATCGTTCGGCAATACCTTCGCTTGACAGTTTCTGGCGCAACATGATGCTGAGCGTCGAACTATCGCAGCACAACTGGCGTGCAATCTCGGATTGGTTAAGCCCTTGACGATGAAGTCTCAACGCCAGGGACTTTTGAGCTTGGGTGAGACGTGGCGCCACTGGCGACCTCCTGTGTTTGGTACTCCACTCTCACAGGAACGTTGCGCTCACCCATTGAAACCGCCGAGACTAAATCATTTCCAAAGCGGCCAGATTCTCTGACTCGCTGATCGAATGGTAGTTGGCCTCAAACTCGACCGGTGGAACGTAGTCGAGCGCCTCGT
>CAIXCS010000156.1 GCA_903918025.1 uncultured Actinomycetes bacterium | reverse complement strand
TGGGAGGGCGTCGAGCTGTATGAGAAGACGCTCGGTGTCTTTGGTCTCGGTCGAATTGGTGCGCTCGTTGCTCAGCGTGCCCTTGCCTTTGGCATGAAGCTCGTTGCCTACGACCCCTACATCTCGGCGGAGCGAGCAAAACGGATGGGCGTTGAACTGTTGACCGTCGACGAGGTGGTTGCGCAATCAGACTTCATCACGATTCATCTCCCGAAGAACAAGGAGACCATTGACCTCTTCAATCTTGAGTTGTTGAAGAAGGCGAAGCCGTCGCTTCGGCTCATCAATGTTGCTCGAGGTGGAATCGTGAACGAAGACGATCTCGCCGTTGCGTTGCGTGATGGCATTATCGCTGGGGCGGCACTTGATGTCTTTACCAAGGAGCCAACAACCGAGTCGCCCCTCTTTGGGCTCTCGAACATTGTCGTTGCACCGCACCTTGGCGCATCGACAGTCGAGGCTCAGGACAAAGCCGGGCTCACGATTGCCGAGCAGTTGATTCTCGCGCTCAACCAAGAGTTCGTTCCCTTCGCGGTCAACGTGTCTGCCGGCGAGGTCTCAGGGGCAGTCGCCCCATTCATGCCAGTCGCAGAACAACTTGGACGCTTCTTCGCCGGCCTGCACGATGCGGCTCCGACGAACCTCCAAATTGAGTTCGCTGGCGATCTCGCAGGGGCAGGAACCAAGATCCTGACCCTCTCCGTGCTCAAAGGTTTCCTTGGTGCGAGTTCTTCTGAGCCCGTGAGCTACGTCAATGCTCCCCAACTGGCCGAAGCGCAATCGCTGACCGTTGAAGAAATCTCGACGGTCGTCAGTCACGATTTCATTAACCTCATCACGCTTCGGACTGCTGAACACTCGCTTTCAGGCACACTTGCAGGTGTTGGCATTCGCACTGAACCTCGCATTGTCAGCGTCGATGATCACCTCGTCGACGTGAAGCCCATGAAGGACATGCTGGTCGTTCGAAATGATGACCGCCCTGGCATGATTGGCGGCGTCGGGACCGTGCTCGGAAGTGCGGGCGTTTCCATCACCCGAATGGCGGTTGGACCCTCGAGAGAAGGCAACACTGCGCTCATGGTGTTGGCGACGGGTGGCCCTGCGAGCGACGCGGTCCTCACGGAGCTACGGGCGCTCGATGGCATTTTGAATGTCCACCGAGTCAGCCTGTAATCAACTGCTGATCTAGGCGGCGGCTGGCTTGCGAGCGACCTCGCGGTAGTTCACCAGGCTGCGTGTCGTCGACCGCGATTTTTGCTCGCCACTGCTTCGCTTGACGTTGGCGATACCGACGGCTGCGATGACGAGAACAACCAAGATCATGAGTTTCTTCATGGCTGAGAGCCTAGGCATCCTCGCGGAGGGCAAGTTCACCTCCGAAGCAATCGTCAACGGAGAAGATTCGACCTTGGTTCTGGCTTTGATGAGTTACGGGATGAACGCGTCGGGTAAGATGATCTCGATGCATCCAACGAGCCACCTCCTTCTTACGTAGCGACGAGCGCCAACAGCGCTCGTCGTGAACCCCTGTGCCCTTGGGCCAGGGGTTCTTCTGTTTCTAGGGAGTGGCCACAGACCATGGAGTAGCAGCGATATGTCCACCACGAGAGTCCAGATGCCCCACGACCGGTACCAACCTGTGGTGCCACTTCGCCTTGATGACCGGACCTGGCCATCGAAGCAGCTGCACCGTGCGCCTACGTGGTGCAGCGTGGATCTTCGTGATGGCAATCAAGCACTCGTCGAACCCATGGATGCCGAGCGCAAGCTTGCGCTGTTCAATGAGCTCGTGGCGATGGGGTTTACGCAAATTGAGACTGGATTCCCGTCCGCCAGCCAGACCGACTACGACTTTCAGCGTCAACTGATTGATGATGGCCTGATCCCTGAGGACGTTACGATTCAGGTCCTCGTCCAGTGTCGCCATGATCTCTTGGTCAAGACCTTTGAGTCGCTTCGCGGTGCCAAGCGAGCGATTGTCCACTTCTACAACTCGACCTCGACGCTGCAGCGACGCGTGGTCTTCCACGAAGAGCGTGCCGGAATCGTGGCATTGGCCGTTCAAGCGGCGAAGTGGTGCAAGGAACTGGAAGCAACGATTCCTGACACCGAGATTCTCTACGAGTACTCTCCGGAGAGTTTCACCGGGACTGAACCAGAATTCGCTATCGAGATCTGTGAAGCGGTAATGGACGTGATTGAGCCAACGGTCACTCGTCCACTGATTCTTAATCTCCCGGCGACGGTCGAGCACTACACCCCGAATCTCTATGCCGACGTCATTGAGTGGTTTGGCCGAACGATCAAGAATCGTGAGACAGTCGTGCTCTCCCTCCACCCACACAATGACCGAGGGACCGCGGTCGCCGCCACCGAGCTTGGTTTGCTCGCTGGTGCGGATCGAGTCGAAGGCACCTTGTTTGGCAATGGAGAGCGAACAGGAAATGTCGATGTCGTGACGCTGGCGCTCAATCTCTTTGCACAGGGTGTCAATCCAGAGCTCGACCTCTCCGACATCGAACGGATTGTCCGGACCTCAGAGTTTGCTACTCGCATGGATGTGCCTCCTCGACACCCCTATGCAGGGGAACTCGTCTACACCGCATTCTCTGG
>CAIXCS010000155.1 GCA_903918025.1 uncultured Actinomycetes bacterium | reverse complement strand
TCTGCGTGGAAGAGGTCCAG
Organism: uncultured Actinomycetes bacterium; assembly: GCA_903918025.1. Classification (GTDB taxonomy): domain Bacteria; phylum Actinomycetota; class Acidimicrobiia; order Acidimicrobiales; family RAAP-2; genus CAIQEU01. Next base: position 13,697 of record CAIXCS010000155.1, on the reverse strand, counting down.
GGCCATGGCGAGAATTTCACCCTCGAATTTCGTCGCACTGGGGCACAGGTCACGTTGGAGTGAGTTCACATGACTGAACATCCCAAAGGCCTCATTGAGGTAGGCGTAGTGCTCATGGTCACCGCAGTACATGGTTCCCGAGCACTTGCCGGTCTCCCATGCAGCATCTTCCTCGGTAGCCATCATGCGAAGCTCAGCGAGGATTTCTTCTCTCGGCCGGCCCTGGTCAGGTAGGCGGCGATTGACGGTGAATCGATCGGCGTAGGGAAAGTCAGGCATACGTGGTCCTCTCGGAAGCAGTGGTGATGCTCAGTTCAGCCCTCCCACTGTGGCAGAGCAAACCGAGCGATGGAAGGTTCAGCGGTGAGATCGTGCGAGTGCGTGACGGAACGCCGTCACCACCTCTTGTTTGGACCAAGGAGCGGGAGCCATGGTGATGAAGTAGTCCTCCAACGCAAGGTCGGCCAAACCGTCCAGGTCGCTGTCGGTGAAGCCCAAACTCGAAAGTACGGGGAAGTCGAGCTCTGAGAGCAATTGTTCAACTGCTCGAACGGCGCGACTTCCATCTGAGGTCCCATCTTGCGGGGCACCCATCGCATCAGCAATTCGCTCCAATTGCTCAGGCACAAACGCGCGCTCTCGCTCGAGGGTCTCGGCCAAGACGAGCCCAATGGTGAGTCCATGTGGCACGTGCTTCACCCCGCCAATTGCCTGCCCAAGTGAATGTTCGGCCGAACAATCCGACACATTCATGGTGAGCCCAGCCATCATTGAACCGCAGGCCATTGCTGATCGAGCAGCGGCGTTGGAGCCATCGCGGTAGGCCGCAACGATTGCAGGCGTCATCATGCGGATGGCCTCAAGGGCGATGCCATCGCCAATTGGCGTCCGACAACTCGCCACCATCCCCGCGATTGCCTGGGCGATCGCATCAATGCCCGTGTTGGCGGTCATTGACGGAGGCATGGAGGTCGACAGGAGTGGATCGACCAGTGCGTACTGCGCCCGAAGGAGTGCATTCGCAATACCGTTCTTTGTGCCCGCAACTGGGTCACTGACGACCGAACCGCCGGAAACTTCAGAGCCAGTGCCTGCACTTGTCGGAAGCGCGACGAGGGCGACGGTCGGCACCGGGTACGCCGGTCGATCTCGGAGAAAGTCGGCGAAGGAGCAGTCGAGTTGGGCACAGAGTCGGGCTGCTTTCGCCGTGTCAATGACCGAGCCCCCACCGAGTGCCACCAATGCCGTTGCCTTTGAGGAGCGGAGGGCAGAGGTCGCAGCATCGACCATGTCAATCGTTGGCTCTGCCGGTGGCTTATCGAAGCGAGTCAGGGAGAGGCCAGGAACCGTTGCCAAGAGTTCGAGCAACTCCGCCGCTGCTGGGTTGAACTGTTCAATGCCTTCATCGACCATGACGAAGATCGACGTCGCCTCGAGTTCTTGGAGCACGGCCGGAAGGCTCGACGCCACTCCAGCTCCGAACCGAATCTTGACGGGGAGGTGATTTGCAAAGGGCGAAATGGCGTCCATGGAGGCAACCGTAGTCCTCGACTCAGCGTGCTTTTCGCGTCAACGTGCCGAATGGAAGTTCTCTCATTGCCTTCCGGTGAGACCTCAACGCAATGGTGGCGAAGAAACGGGAGATGACCGCCTACCAGGCAAGTCAGCGAATCGTTGCCCCTGCATTGACGGTGAGTTCCATGCCGGTGACGTATCTCGCAGCGTCAGAAGCCAAGTAGAGGACTGCTTCGGTTACGTCATCGAGATCGACAACTGGCACGGGCAGCGCATTTTGAAAGAGGGCGCCCAGTTCGGGACGTTCTGCGAGCAATGGTCCGAGTTTGCCGAGACCCATCGTCATCGTGGTTGCAACGCCGGTCGGCAGCACGGCATTGACGCGGATCTTGGCGTGGGCCAATTCATTGGCGAGGGAGCGGACAATTCCCGTGACACCGTGCTTTGCCGCAACGTAGGGGGTGAAGAACGGCAGTCCCTTCACTCCTGCGGTTGAACTCGTGGCGATCATTGCACCGCCTCCGCCGGCCAGAAGGTGGGGAATGGCAGCGGCGAAGGTGTTCCAGACGCCGGTCAAGTTGGTGTCGATGGTCTCTTGCCAGAGCTCTGGCGTCACCTCTTCCCAGGATTGAGCGGTGCAGATACCCGCATTGGCGCACACGATGTCGAGCCGCCCAAATTCTTCAACGCCTAGACGAAGAACATCCGCAATCGCCGAAGGATCGCGAACATCCGCAGCTGCGGCGACCATTCGTCCGCCGGCCGCTTCGACCGCATCAACGCACGCGTCGAGGTCCTCAATGGTCGCAATTGGATAGTCAAGGGAGGTGTAGGCAGCAGGGAGATCAATGCCAATGATGTTGCCGCCCTCGCGAGCGATGGCGAGGGCATGGTTTCTCCCTTGGCCCCGAGCCACGCCAGTAATGAAGGCAACCTTGCCGTTGAACCGAGATTCCACTCTCTGCCTCCACTCATCGCTCTCGTTAAGTACTCCACACTCTCGCGCGGGCAGATGAGGCCGAGAATTGGTGGGCTGGAGTGCTTCCCCGACAAACCCCAGATCCGGGACCTGACTACGGCACCAGGTTGTTGCCTCTTCGGTCAGTGTGCCTTCGCTCGACCGGAAGTGGTGCTCCGAATGTTCCAGTTGCATCCCTTGTTTCCAAAGATTAGTGTTCGCTAACGTAAGTTGTACCTGTAGTACTGAACGGTCAGCGACGAACAAGGGGATCAACGATGGGGAAATTCGTACTGTTGTACAAAGGTGGCGCAATGGCGGAGACGCCGGAGGCGCAAGAAGCCACCATGGCGAAGTGGATGGGCTGGTTCGGCGCCATTGGTGGTTCGGTCACCGACATGGGGAATCCCTTCGGAGCAAGTACCGCCGTTGGAGCAGGCTCAACCAGCAACATGACGGGCTACACGATTGTGAGCGCAGACTCCCTTGACGCAGCGGCTGCACTTGCTGCTGATTGTCCTGTGCTCGCCGACGGCGGTTCAGTCGAGGTCTACGAAGCCCACGAGATGTAGGAACTCCGCTCGGCACTGTTCTTCGCTTTCCTTGAGGGAGCGTCGAGCAGTGCCGGGTGAGACCGTGTCAGCTCCGCCTAGGCGATCAGTTGTCCGTCTTCCAGTTCGAACACAATGTCGGTCTTGTCAGCCAAGGATCGGTCATGGGTGACGACAATGACCGTCGTCCCATCAGTGATCAAGCTCTTGAGGAGGTCAATGATGACCTTTCCCGTCTTTGAGTCAAGGTTGCCCGTTGGTTCGTCGGCAAGGATGATCTTTGGCTGATTCGCCAGTGATCTGGCAATCGCCACTCGCTGCTGTTCACCGCCCGAAAGTTTTGACGGCCGACGGTGTTGCTTCTCACCTTCGAGGCCAACTTGGTTGAGGAGCTCGGTCGCTCTGGCGAGACGCTGTTGTTTTGGAACCTTGGCGAACTCCATGGGGAGCATGGTGTTCTCGAGTGCACTCATATTGGAGATCAGGTTGAAATCCTGAAAGACAAAACCGACGGTGCTGCGTCGGTAGTCAATGAGCGCACGATCGGACTCAGACGAGATCACGTGGTCACCAACGGTGATCGTGCCGGAGGTTGGCTGATCCAGGCCTCCGAGTAGTGCAAGCAGCGTGCTCTTGCCGCTTCCACTCCGGCCGATGATCGAGGCGAAGGTGCCGTCAGGAATCGAGAAGCTGACGTCATCAACAGCAACCACCGGTTCGGCTGCGCTGGTAAAGGTTTTGGTGAGGTCTTTGACCGTAATCATGGCTGCTACTCCCCTCGAAGGACTTCTCCTGGACGGACTTTTGCGATGACGTAGGCAGGAACGGCGCTGCCAATGATGGTGAGCGCAAGCACACCGAGAACTGCGAGCACGATGGTTCCGGCCCCAGCCGCTGCATGGAGGGACTTGAGTGCGGTACCCGCGTGGAAACCAAATCCGTTCCCGCCGCCACCTCCTGGGGGAGGTCCGCCAAATCCGCCACCACCGAAGTGCCCGCCAAATCCTCCGCCGAACCCGCCACCACCGGAAGAGGTTTGGGTACTGACGAGGACCGAGAGCACTGGATTGGCCAAAGCAATGCCGAGAATGATGCCGAAGATGCCGCCGAGCCCGGTCAAGGTGAGCGACTCGGCAATGAAACTGCCAACGACTCCACCATTTGAGGAACCGAAGGCCTTCAGGATGCCAATTTCACGGCGACGCTCTCGCACGATCATGAGCATCGAGAGCAGCAAGATCACCGCGGCGGCGGTTAGGGCTCCAATGAGGGAGTACAGCGAGATCGTGCGAATGGAGTTGAGGTCACTGATTTCACTGGCGACGCGTGACGCTGAACTCGTGACATCAGCAACGTTCGGGCCAAGAGTTGCGGTGATGGCATTCGACGTTGGCGTCACGTTGCCGACCGTGTCAACGCGAACGGTGATTGAGGTTGGACCCGTTACCCCAGAGAGTGTTTGTTCGGTGGCGAGTGGCACCATGAAACTCGCATCAGCGCGCGTCGTCTTGGCGGAGTAGATCCCGACCACGGTGAAGACTTTCTCGTAGGCGGTGAAGGTTGACCCAACGGTGAGATTGTTCTTCTTCGCCAGGTTGACGCCGAGGTCAGCGGTGTAACTCGTTCCGAGTCCGTCGATTGGCTTCCCAGCGACGTAGGTCAGCGAAGTCGCGTTGACGGCGATGGGATTCTCGGGAGCATTCGTTCCAGTGACTTCAACCGGAAGCGAGAATCCAGTCGGAAGTGCTCCACCACCGAATCGCTGAGCGAGTTGGCTTGGATCAACCGAAGAGAGGAGGCTGGTCGTTCCGCCAGTGCCGCCAAAGTGGCCACCACCGAACCCAAACGATGGCTGTGTGCTCGAGCTATTGGTCAGGCGATCGGTCACCGATGCCGCGATGCCAACGACATGCTTGGTCTGCGCAATTGTGTCGACTTGTGCGGTTGTGAACGGACTACCTCCGCCTCCAAAGCCACTGAAGGAACCCGCGGGAGTGATGGTGATCATATTCCCACCATTTGATTGAACGCTCGAGATTCTCGCTTTCACTGCTTGAAGTGACAGCAGCATGATGAGCGCCAAACTGAGCGAGATGGCAAGAATTCCTACAATCGAAATCGTGCGTGTGGTGTTCCGAAACGCATTCTTCGTTCCACGTCCAAGAGTGCTCATGTGACCTACCTCTTCCTCTACCGGTAGGGCCACCTTTACTGATCAAGGTATGAGTGAGGTGTGAGGTGGGTCACGAGGAATTCGGACCACGTTTGGAAGACTCCCCATGAGCGGTTCGAGTGAACCCATTGGATCATTGACCTTCTGAACAGCCCTTGGGTATTTCTCCATCAAGGTGGCATGTGGGTGTTGATTCCCCATTCATCAAAAAGAAAATGGTTCGTGCTACCTTCCACGACTTGAGGAAAGTCGATTCCTCACACGTCTACATCGCTAGGGGTCTTTCATGGCAGTTCTGTCGCCGTTCAACCGTCAACCATCCGCAATTTCGGTGAACCCGTTGAGGAGCTCTAGGTCGCTTGGACGAATCGCCATCGGTGCAGCAATGCTCGCCACGGCTGGGATTTCCTTAGCATCCCCAGCGGCTACTGCCGCCATAAGGTCTCCGCGCGCGGTCCCTGCGATGTACTACTTGGCTCTTGGAGATTCAGGTCCAGCTGGCGCTGGTGCAACTGATCCGAAAATTAAGAATCCAACAAACTCAAATCCCAAGTATGGGTATGTCAATCTGACGTACTTGCATGAGTTGAAGAAGTACAAGAATCTCAAGCTCAAGAATTTGGCGTGTTTTGGAGAAACCACGACGTCGATGCTCACTCCCGAGCCCTCAACAATGGGTGGCCTCCCTTGCGCAGCGGCGCCAAAGAGTCAAATGGCGGCGGCCCTGGCGTTTCTGACACTGCATAAGGGGCATATCGCCTTCATCTCACTCGGAATTGGCGGCAATGATGTCAATGGTTCAGGGACGTTTGCTGAGGAGCAACTACGCCTCACAGCGATCGAGTCTCGAATCACTGGCTTGCTCTCGTCCTTAAAGACGGCGGCCCCTGGGGTCTCAATCTTTGGATCTGACTATCACGCGGTCTTAGTTGGACCGATGGGACTCATTGGGAACGGTCAAGCACCTTCGCAGTATTGCGGAGGGGCTCCGAGCTGCACCGGTCGAGAAGCAGCGCAAATCAACGTGACGGGGACCGAGATGGCCGACACCGCACTCCAGACGACCTTCGTCAGCAATGGTGAATTCTTTGTGAATGGTGCCGCAGGGTTTGACATGGACAATTGGGCCCTTACGGGGAAGTTCCAAGGCAAGACGGTTCCACAGAATGTTGCGAATGATTGCAATTTCTCGTGGATTTGCGCCGATGCAGCTGGCGGCTTTTCGCTCCACATGAATGATCGCGGCCAGAGCCTTTATGCCACTGAGCAAGAGGCAGTGATTGACGCAACGCTGACCTCGACGTTCAAGGTGCGCTGAAAGTAGCAGCATTTCGTTGAGCGAATTTGAGCCTGGACGCTGCTGACGCGGGAACAATCGTTCGTAGTGCCTCTACCTCGCCATGGCGCTTGACGGTGTATCGAGGCATGAACTCCCTATTGGCTCGGCATTGGATACCTGCGTCGCGTCGTCGGGTCTTCCAACGCGACCTTGCCCAAGATCGCTGGAGCGTCAACGTGCTCAGGTCCGAGATGGACGGACTTCCACTCGCGAAGGTCCGGCAACTCACACTTTGAGCTCACCCTCACCGTGCGGTGATCGTTTCCTCGATTCGTCACTGGATTCGCTGCATCACACGGCCAAAACACGTTGCACCGAACGCCCGCGCGAGCGTGTGTGCGCCAGGTACAGAAGCAAGGAAGAATGGGCACGTGAGTTCGAACGGACCGATCGACCGAATCTTCGGGGCCATCTTGCCTCGAGCCGTCAATGCCATCGACGTTGATGAGGTCGTCAACTCCGTCGACGTCGACGCACTCGTTGAACGCATTGATGTCAATGCGTTGGTTGAACGGATCGACCTCGACCAATTGCTGCAGAACGTGGATCTCAACGCATTGCTCCAACGCGTCGATGTCGAGACATTGCTCGCAAAGATCGATCTCAATGACTTGCTCAAGCACGTCGACGTTGACGCGCTGGTTGGCAAGGTCGACGTGGAAAGCCTGATTGAGCGTGTTGATGTGGCAGGCATCGTCAACCGTGTCGACATTGACCAGTTGCTCGATCGGGTTGACGTCAATGCGCTCGTCGCCCGAATTGATGTGGACCAGTTACTTGCTCACATTGATGTAGATCAGCTGCTCGCACGTATTGATGTCGATGACCTCGTCCGGCGCGCCCACATCGACGCGATCGTGGCCAATGCTTCCAAAGGCGTCACCGCACGCCTGATCGATACCATTCGACGGCAGCTCGTTGGCATTGACGCCGTCATGATTGGTGGGGTCAACCGTGTTCGTCATCGCAGTGAGCATGACGAGACTGATGGCGGCGTCGTTACTGGCAAGATCGCCGGTGGAGCCAGCCGGTTGGCCGCCTACTTCGTTGACGCTGTGGTCATCTCCGTCAGTTACGGCTTCACCACGGCCTTGGTTGGCTACATGGTGAACCTGTTCAGTGGCAAGAAGATTCCGACCTCGTTCCACGGCTGGCTCTCGCTTGGGCTCTTTGGGCTCTTTGGTTTCCTCTACTACTGGATTGGCCTCTCGTTGACTGGACGGTCAATCGGCAAGGGACTTGTTGGCCTTCGTGTCGTCCGCAGCAATGGTCAGCCCATCACCCCAGGTCGAGCCGCTGTTCGCATGCTCATCTATCCGTTGAGCTTCATCTTGGGGCTTGGCTTGCTCCCCATCATCTTTGCCAAACGGCGCAGAGCCCTTCACGACATAGCAGCAGACGATCTCGTTCTCTATGACTGGGGCGATCGACCTGCTGAGTTACCCGCGCCAATCGCTGCCTGGGTTGCCCGTCGCTCCGTCTAAGGCTGCCCTCAGTCCGATAGGTCCAGCCGGAAGCAATGACTTTTGATCGCCGCTTGGCGACCGTGCACAAGGCGTCATTGATGCAGCACTGACTGCCACATTCAATGTGAGCTCAAGGTAGCGGCGAGCCCTTTAAAGATGTCGACGCATTCGCGCCACGTGCTTCGACCTGAGGAACGACCCTCTTGGCGTTGACGTGATTGCCTCAAGAGTGTCGGCCGTAGCTCAACCTTGTCCTCGACCAAGATCGCCGGGGTGACCTCGAGCACCGAGCCCGCTTGGCAGCAGGACGTTGATCCAATTAACCAGCAGAAGTGCAAACGCCAGCCAGGGGACGAATCGAGCGACAGCGATCACGACAACGAGGAGCAACGTGGCGAGTCCCCACCCTCGCTCCAGCATCCTTGCGCTCATCGGGTCATGGGCTACTTCATCAACCATGAGTCCGTGTCGGAAGGCGTAATGGACGAGCGCCCAAGAGATGAGTGTCGCAAGAAGGCTCACTCCACCCACTGCCATGACGCCCACCCACAAATCCGGACGGTTGAGACCTCTTGCCAGGACCAACGTTGCGAACGGCATGAGGGTGATCGTGAGAGCCCAGGCGACGGTGAGGAGCACCGCATAGTGGTCGACTCCACGGAGGATGCGAAAGATTTGAAGGTTTAAGAGCCATACGCCAGTTATCCAGAGGAATCCAAGGCCAATACCGGCAATGGTGTATTTCTGCCGGAGAATCTCGTGCTCGAGTCCTCCCTTGCCCAGATGTTCGCCAATACTGAGATTGAGTACTAGCACCGTCAGTGCGATGGCGAGCACCGCATCGACGAAGATCTCAAGCCTCGTCGTTTCGAAGACTCCTTGGTCGCGAGGTCGCAGTCTCCAAGGGTTGGTTGGAGAGGGCTCGTCGCGCAACGATGGTTTGTCAGTCATGCTCGCCTCTCACGATGGAACAACCACGTTTCTCGTTCTTCGTGAATAGCATGCCCTGAGCGACGTTCGTCTGCTGAGACTCCAAGTCGAGAGTTCGCCGTCTACCGCCGGACTTCGCCTCAAACCTAGCGACGCGTACCCATGTTGGGTTGTGTACTCATGCCCTCAATTCGACGTTGTTCCTCTGTGAAGGACAAGCGCCAGAGATTCTCTAGGGAAGTTCTCCACATTCAAGTGACGTCGCATTGCGGTTACTCGAGACAGATCTCCGTCACGGAATCACAGCAACAAAACGCTTCGGACTGTACACTTTTGAGTTGTAGGAACGTTGGGGGGCAAACATGCGCGTGAAACATTGGTTCGGTCGTGGGGTAGTCATCTTCTCGCTGGCGGCGATATTTCTCCCGGTGAGTGCGGCCACGACAGCCGTGCAAGAAGCAGGTGCATCGACAACCGCGTGTCCCTTTGGCGTCGATGTTTCGGCCCCTGCCGGACTCTCCGTGTCGATTGGCTCGACCGTGCTGCCGCAGGTGTCGTCGATTCCGCCGGTCTTTAACTCCGCTGGCACCCTCTACGAAGTGAATCTCTGTCGCAACCTCGACACCAGCGGTCAGAACAACGTCTACTTCTTCAACGTCCTCCCGGCCACATTGGTAGGGGACAGCTATGTGGCAGGGGACTTCACTTCGTCAGACATCTTTGACCTCTTCAGGATTAAGTTCACTCCAACGGGCGGTGACCTTCCTTTGGAGGTCGAAGCGCACGGCAAGATCGTTGACTACTCCGTGATCGGCGCCACGTCTGATGTGTCCATCACCGTGTCCCCCATTTCGTTCAATGATCTCCACGGGTGTTCACCAGACCCTGTATCGGTAGATAGCTGCTGTCTCGGGCAATCGATCACCGTCGGGAGTGTCACCGGGCCAGAAACGCCCGAGCAATGCGCGACTCGTGTGGCAGTTGCCAGTGACAACGCGGTCCAGCTCTGGGGAAGCGTGCGCTTCCAGACCTCGGCTGGCGTTGGATCAGGGAACTTCACGAATTTGATTGGCATGCAAGTGAGCGCCGCTTCGTTTGTGTACTACACCAACGCTCAGTGCCCGACGTTCACACAGAACCAGGTCGGCACGGGAGTGTCGGTCAATCTCGCTGGTCCGCACTTTGAGCCCGACGGCCACACCTTGGCCACGGGAAATCTGGGTGTCGTCATTCCGGCCTCCGCAATCGCACAATGCTTCGGGACAACGCCGGCCATTTTCGCAGCGTCGATGTCCATCACCCGGACTGAACTCGGTACGACCGACGTGCTGGCGCCACTGACCGCTCCGGGAACCGGTGAGTACTACACCCTCAACGCTGACTCGACAGGCGTGCGTTTCTACTTTCCGCACGTCACCTACTCCCAGCCCCACTACAGATTTGCCTCAAAGGCGGGGAAAGCTCTCAATCGCTCGAAGGTGACCTTTGCGTCTCTGGAGAAGACGTCGAGCGTGAAGTTGCCCAAGAACGGACACTGGAAAGTGACGGCAAAGACTGGCTCCAAAGTGTGCGTGGCGGGAACCTCGGCAATGTTCGGATTCGCCAAGGGCACCTGCTCCTACACAGTGGCAGCCCTCACGTCGACTGGCAAGGTCAGTGCCTCGAAGAACGGCACCTTCACCGTCAAGTAGTTCGGACTGCTTCGACTTTTGGTTCTCGTTTTCCTCGAGAGCGTTGAGCCGTCCTAGCGGACGCTCTCTCGGCTCGTTTCGTTCTCCCGAACTCAACCGCGCCGTGCCGGCCCCTTCGACGTAACCGCTGAAATGCTCGGTCACACAATGATCAAGGTCACCAGAGCCCACTTACCGACACCGCATACTGTGGTCGATGGGACGAGCCGAGGCCGACAACTGAGTGGCACCAGTCGGTGAGGTCGTACCGAGGTCTCTTCGCAGTCGCTCTGGGATCTTCAAATTGGACGCAGACGTAGCTACGTGCCAAGTTGCTGTAGTTGTGACGCAATGATCCTTGAGATCTTCACTGGAAGTCCAGGGGTGGCTTCGAGAGCCGAAGCAAGAGCATCAGGGACACGTTCGCACAATTCGCTGATCGTCTGGCGTGCTGACTCCTCGCGCATTCCCCATGAAACGGCCTCGTTCACCAGCCGTTCTCCGGTGACACTCGCCGTCTTTCGGACAGTGTCGATGTACATCGAAAGTTCTCCATCGATGTAATACAACGTTGAAAGTGTGTCGTAGAGGGGCGTCAACTCAATCGACCCGTCACGATGGTGCAACACGGAGAAGTTCTTTCCATGGGCATCGCCGTTGCCAACAAGCACATTGACGAAAGCCACCTTCAGCAGTCTGCTGAGGGAGTCCGGACGAGCAAATTGCCTGAGGACGGCGGCGATCTGTTTGAGCGATGGACCGCCCTCGCTTTGGTATTTCGTCTTGGGAGAAAGAGAGAGGACTTGACAGAAGTCTTCCTGGTGGATGCGCTCCACATCGCCTGCACTAGAGACGACTCGGTCAAATCGCTCGACGACCAGGAGTTTTCGTCCTCCGTATTCGGCAGTTCCGATTGTTGCGGTCTGAACACCGAGGTTGCGAGCAAGGCGCATGCAGAACGCCTCGTTCTCGACAGTCTCAGGGAAGTCTCGAATTTCTGGCTTGAGAAGATGTGTCGAAGGCGTGCCATCAACCGGTTCGCCCCAAGAGCCGTCGGGCATGCGAGTGAGAAGGAACTTCTCTTGGACGCCAGCAAGTGAGATTCTCACGCGGTCGCTGAAGCCGAGTGGAGCACTCTTCAGGTTCGCAACTCGCTCTGCGATCTCTTGATCATCAAGAGGTCGGGCAGTCAACGTTGTGGCTTGACTCGGCGCAGGTCGCTCGCTTGGTTGGACGACGATGGCACCTGCACAATCGAGCCCGAGGGCACGAATCAAACCAAACGTGTCGTTGGCATTGAGATCGAGCTGTTCTGCGACGGCTCGTCGCGGCTCTTCCTCCGGCAACAGTCCATCGAGGAACGATCGTGTCTTCGCATTGGGATAGGGAAGGTCAGTGAGGGGCAGTCCAATTGAGAGGAGTGGTGTCCCAAGTTCGTACTTGCCGAGCGCCTCTTCCGTGTAACGAAGCCGAATACGATTGCCTGGTTCCCTTGACACCGTTGCGACATGATCGCCGTAGAGCCAGAGTGCCAATTCCTCGGCCATTACCAATCCTCGTGATCGAGCGTCATCCGAACGCCGAGTTCCCTCAGGACTTCGAGCGTTCGCTTCAGTTGCTCGGTTTCGAGTCCGTTTTCAAGAGCATTGACATAGTTGCGAGGCATGCCTGTTCGGGCCGCCAGTTCAGTCTGTGAGATTCCCAATTTGGTGCGGTAGTGGCGGATGGCAAGTCCCAACGTTGAAGCGCTGTAGATCCTGAACCGCTGGTCTTTATGATCTTTTGCAAGTGCACTCATATTCATGCAGTGTAGCAGAGCAACTGATTACACGAATATTCAAATACTTGTTCTAAAATCGATAATGCACGAATATTCAAGCAAGAACTGGTGAAGTAATTGACGTTTATCGGTCTCTGTGGATCACGTCCCGCTGAGTGGTGTCACTTGGACAGGAGCATCCTCAACGCTTTCGTGATCTTGCCACGAGTGCTGATTGCTTGCCAATGAGGGCTGCTGTCGTGTCCTTCACCGTGAGAAGTGCCATGGAACCCTCGGACAGATAGCGACGCTCTGACGCCGTCCATTCATCGTGTTGTTCAATGCACACCGCGGTGATGAGACGAAGCACCGAAGCATCGTTCGGGAAGATCCCAACCACTCTCGTGCGGCGCTTGATCTCGGCGTTGACGCGCTCGAGTGGGTTATTCGACCAGATTTTCGTCCAGTGCTCCCGGGGGAACATGGCAAAGGCACAGAGGTCCTCTTTGGCCTCATCAAGCATCTCAGACACGGCCTCGAAGCTCGGACGCAGCTGATCCGAGATCGCATCGAACTGGCCTCGCACTGAGGTGTCATCGACTTGGGCAAAGACGGTTCTGATGAGGGCTGCCACGACCTGGCCGTGTGAGTGAGGAACCTTAGCGAGCACGTTGCGCATGAAATGGACTCGACACCGTTGCCAGGAGGAACCAACCAGAACCTCAGCAATGGCGGCTTTGAGCCCTAAGTGCGCATCAGAGATGACAAGTTCAACCCCGCTGAGGCCCCTTTGTCGAAGTCCCTGGAGGAACTCCACCCAGAACACCTTGTCTTCTGAGTCGCCAACGGAGAGGCCAAGGATCTCCCGGTTTCCGCCCAAGCTCACTCCCATGGCAATGACCACTGCTCGAGACACCACTCGCTTGTTGACACGGGCCTTCACATAGGTGGCGTCCAAGAACACATAGGGGAAAGAGCACGTGAAGTTCCGAGTGCGAAAGCCTTCAAGTTCAGTATCCATCTGTTGGCAGATCCGAGACACCTCGGACTTCGAGATCCCAGCGTCAACGCCGAGAGCTTGGACGAGGTCATCGACTTTGCGGGTGGAGACACCGTGCACATAGGCCTCCATGACGACCGCGTAGAGGGCTTGGTCAATGCGACGTCTGCGTTCCAAGACTGAGGGGAAGAAGCTGCCTTTCCTGAGTTTCGGAATCTTGAGATCAACGTCCCCAGCCTTGGTCGACAATCGACGCTGCCTCGACCCGTTGCGTCGGGTCGTCCTCGTGAGGACCCGCTCGTGGTGCTCTGCGCCAATGGCATCGGTGGCTTCGAC
>CAIXCS010000154.1 GCA_903918025.1 uncultured Actinomycetes bacterium | reverse complement strand
CGTGCCATGGGTTGTTCTCCTTCAGAGCAATTCGTACAGCATCTTGGTACTTCTCGGCCCCGAGAACATCCTCGGAGTAGTAGCGGCGGCGGGACTCGAACCCGCGACCCCACGATTATGAGCCGTGTGCTCTAACCAACTGAGCTACGCCGCTAAGCGAGCCCCCTGTCAGAATCGAACTGACGACCTTTTCCTTACCATGGAAACGCTCTGCCGACTGAGCTAAGGGGGCCTTCTGGCCATAGGCCGTGAGGAACCATGTTAGCCACGGGAGGCTGGCTCGCAAAACGCAAGGCCTCCTGTGGCTCGCTCGGTACGATGATCCGGTGCTCCTTCGCCCAGCCACCCATGATGATGCCGAAGCCATTCGGGCGATTTACAACCTCGAGGTCGAGGCCTCAACCGTCACCTTTGACTTGCTCCCGCGCACTGAGGCTGAGCAACTCGCCTGGCTCGACGAACATCGTGGTGCCTATCCCTGTTTGGTCGCCGTTGCGACGAATGAAAAGGGATTCGACGAAGGTACCGTTCTTGGCTACGCCTCGCTCAGCCCATTTCGTGACCGACCTGCCTATGCGACCACTGTTGAGAACTCGGTCTACGTCGACCGGTCCGCTCGCGGGCTTGGCGTTGGTCGCTCCCTCCTTCAAGGCATTGTGACCGCCGCAAAAGAGCAAGGCTTCCACTCGATCATCGCTCGGATTACTGGGCAGAACGGTGTCTCGGTGACGCTTCATCAACAACTTGGTTTTGCAACCGTGGGCATCGAGCGTGAAGTCGGTCGCAAACACGGCGTCTGGCTTGACGTGATTGAACTGCAACTCCTCCTCGAGTAACTGGAGAAGCTCAGGTCGTCGCGAACCGAGGAAAGACTGGGGCGAAGACCTCTGGGTCTTCAAGGAATTTGGTTTCAACGGCCAGTGGAATCGTCCACCTGCCAAGCGGACAGAGGAAGATCAAGAGCATCGCCAGCAGCACACCGGCGGTGGCCAGAGGATCAGTATGCAAGAGGCTCGAAACAAGGGTCTGCCCACCAGGAAGCCCAATGAATGGGGCGACGACCGTGATCGCAACGATCGTGGTGCGAAGGCGGCCCGTCGCGATTGGTGCGAGGACGACAATGCCCCACGTCAGGTACCAAGGTTGAATCACCGGGCCAAGAATGACCAAGGCAAGAAGGCTCAACCCTGCAGCCTTAATGGACCCAATCGAATCGACCTTGGTGAAGAGCCAAATCGCAATGGCAACTGCCGCGACGAGGCAGATCGATCGAGTGATGGAAATCCACGTGGCCATGGCCATCGACATGCCGAGACTGTGCGTCAGGCTTGACAAGGCCATGCCAAGTCCCGTGGCAGGCGCCTCCCAACTTCGAACCGTCCCTGGGCTTGCGAGGTTCTTTACCCAACCAAAGCCGAGCTCGCTCATCCAACTGAGGGTGAGGAACGTTCCAACCGTGATGAGGCCAGCTTTGACCAAAGGAACGAACCGCTCTCGCACGGAAGCAGATGGACCGAGCGCCTCCCATGCAACGTAGAAGACCCCAATCATCGCGGGAGCCTTCACCGCCGCTGCGAGCACGCAGAGCGTGACCCCCCACCAGGTCCGTCCTCGTCTCGCCATGGCGAATCCAAGAATCAACAGTCCAGCCATCAGCGCGTCGTTGTGTGCACCACTCACGAACGACAAGATGACGAGAGGATTGAGGACCGCAAGGACGAACGCTCGACCCGGCTCACGTCCAAAGGTTCGGGCCAACATTGGGACACCAATGGCAATGAGAACAAATCCGAGCAGCGCAAGTGCCCGCAGCATGATGATCGTGACGAGTGAGTGATGGAAACTCATCCTCGCGAAGAGACCATCAACCATGAGAAAAAGCGGTCCATACGGCGCAGGCGCATTCTTCCAAAGTGGGTCGACCGGGAACGTGTAGTTCGATGCCCCAAGCGTGTCTGGTCCATAGGTATACGGATTGACGTGGTGCGCAACCATCTCACCTTGGGCCGCATAACTGAACACATCTCGAGAGAACATCGGCGCAACCACGAGAAGCGGCAAGATCCAGAAGGCCGCCATCCACACCAAGGACTTGATCGGGACACCAGGACGGGTCGAGAGCGCTCGAAGCAAATGAATCCACGTGCGAAGGAGCAGCACGAGCCCTCCATAGACGAGCACGAGTGCAGCAAGCAAGAGCGCCTGATTGTCGGGCGGGCCAAGTGTTGGGGGTTCACCGAAGAACCACGTGCCCGCCATTTCAAACTTGAACGGTGAGTTCGCGAATGAGCCACCGACCGCAATGGCGCAGATCGCGAGGAAGCCAAGGACCCCTGGCGTCCATAGCCACGTCCAGTCATCATTTGGAATCGGCGCACGTCGGCGCATCCATCCACCAATGGAATAGGGCTCGAGTCGACTCGTTGTTCGCTCGGCCCACTCGGTTGCGCGACTGACCATCGGTGTTGGGGTCGTTGCACCAACATCGAGATCAACTCCAGCATCCACGCGTTGATCGCCCCCTGGCCTTGTCATTCTTCAGTCCCGAACATGCTCGCCCGGTGAACAACGAGGCTCCGATTCAGCAATCATTGTGCTGAATCGAAGCCTCATGGTGGGCCCGGAGGGATTCGAACCCCCGTAGGCTGAGCCGACTGGTTTACAGCCAGTTTCCTTTGGCCACTCGGACACGGACCCGGGTCAATCGTAGCCGCGACCCAGTGCCATCTCCCGCAGACTTCCTCAGGGGCTCCATTGACGCACGACGCAATCATCCCTACGCTCTCCAACAACGATCACGAGGAGTTGTCATGAAGAACCGGACCAAAGTCGTCGGCGCATGTGTTGGTGCTGCTGTCGCTTCGGGAGGCTTCATTTCGAGCCTTACCGTTGGTGCAAGCACCACGCCGCCACCGAGCTACTACGGCTGTCTCAAGAGCGGTCTCCTGACGAATGTGACGACCGACACGTCAATGCACTGTGGCTCGGGATTTACCAAGATTTCTTGGTCCATCACTGGCCCACAAGGTGCACGAGGCGTCCAAGGTGCAACCGGACCAAAGGGACCGAGATCG
>CAIXCS010000153.1 GCA_903918025.1 uncultured Actinomycetes bacterium | reverse complement strand
TTGACCAAGATGTCGAGACGGTCAGTCTGCGAGCTCAACTGCTCTGCAAGTCCCTTGCAACCTGCCTCGGTTGAGAGATCAGCCGGAAGTGAGACGCAGGTCCCAATCGCAGAGAGTTCCGCAGCCACTTCATCACAGACCGAAGCCTTCCTCGATGAGATAAAGACCTTCGCTCCCGCCTCTACATACCCCCGGGCGATCATCAGTCCAATACCTCGTGATCCGCCCGTGACGAGTGCGGTTTTGCCTGCTATGTCGAACAAGTCATTCATTGGTTCTCCTCTGGTCCTCGGTCAGGCTAGAACGATTGGTAGCAAGAGGGCGAACGCTCAAACCTGAGAAGAAGTTCAGAGAAGTTTCGACGCTCCTACCTTTGTCTTACCTCCAACAACCAAAATATTGGAGGACAAGGAGCAGCAATGGCAAAAATAGAACGAAGTCTTCGGCAGCGGATGGCCGTTCGCGATCGGTCGCGGAAGATGGTGAGCACGGTGACGGTTGCCATGGTCGCAAGTTCCGTGGCTCTTGCTGGAGGTCTTGTCGGCGTCATTCAGCACCAAGCAGCTGCAGCTGCGGCTGCAAAGGCCGCTGCAAAGGCTGCACAAAGCCAAGCGCAAAACCCCAATTCTTCGTATTCGAATACCTACGGGGATGATGGTGGCTACAACTACCCATCAACGAACACGCCGACCTATACGCCGCCGGTCTATAGCGCTGGATCTTGAACGTGGCTGTAGCGACCAGTCCTCAATTTGCAAGAATTGCTGGCTCGCTGTGGGGAACCACCTATGAGATGGCAGCCGTAGACGGTGACGTGTCGAGAATGCAGCAGATCCTCGATGAACAGACTGACCGTTGCGCCGCAGCAGTGAGCCGATTCTCGCCTCTGAGTGAGCTCTCCAAGGCTTCGTCGCAGATCGGCGATCATCTGGTCTCAAGAGAACTCTCTGATTATCTGGAGAGTGCTGCCCTTGGGATGTTCCTCTCCAACGGACTCCTTGATCCCTGCATTGGCGATGCGCTCATTGGGCTTGGTTACGACCGCGACTTTGACGCCATTGGCGAAAATGTCTCCGTCGTCCAGGTCCCACGCCGAATCTTTGGAGACTCGGTCATCTTTGATGGCGAGACGCAGGTGCTGACGGTTCGACAACCTTGCGTCATTGACCTCGGTGCAACCGCGAAGGCCCGATGCGCCGATCGGATTGCGCAGAACGTCATCGCTGCCGGAGTTGCAGAAGGAGTCATTGTTGGCCTCGGAGGCGATCTCTCGCTGGCGGGCATCGCACCTCTTGGCGGTTGGCCGGTGTCGATCGCCACGAGTGCAAAGTCGACCAATCATGGTGTGATTCATCGAACCCTCTCGGTTTTCGGTGGTGGAGTCGCAACCTCATCGACTGAGGTGAGGCGGTGGGGAGCGAAAGGTAGCGACTCACACCACGTGATCAACCCAACAACAGGACGAAGTGCCGAGTCTCCTTGGAAGTTGGTGTCCGTCCTGGCTCCCAATTGTCTCGAGGCCAATATTGCAGCGACAACGGCACACCTTCAGGGTGAAGATGCTCCCGAGCTTCTCGCGGCTGGAGGATTTGGCGCACTCCTCGTTCCCTATTTCGGTGAGGCACTCGAGGTTGGGTTTTGGCCGAGGTCGGCAGCATGATCGGCGTCACCTCACCTTGGCTCTGGTACGGAACTCGAGCCACTGCCGTTGTCGGACTGGTACTCCTGACAGCCTCAGCAATTCTCGGGATCTTCACCAATGCGAGGCTTGGTTGGAAACTTTGGCCACGTTGGGCGACGCAAGAAGTTCACCGCCGATCGTCAATCCTCGCTCTCGTCTTCATCACCATTCACATTGCAACGACCGTCTTTGATAGCTACGTCCCGGTCCACCTTGCTGCTGCAGTAGTGCCCGGTGCCTCGCCCTACCAACGATGGTCGGTTGCGCTTGGTACCGTCGCGTTTGACCTCCTCTTGACGGTACTCATTTCGTCGCTTCTCCGAAGCCGAATCAAGATCGAGTGGTGGCGAGCACTGCACTACCTGACCTATCTCGCTGCTCCGGTTGCCGTGCTTCATGTACTACTCCTTGGAACTGATGCGAAGAAGGGGAGTCATTGGCTCCTCGCGGTTCTTGGTGTTTGTGTTGCGGCAGCCACGGGCGCCTTTTGTCTTCGAGTCCTTCGGACACTCAAACTGCGAGGGCTTCGAACCGCTCCTCCCCAGCGATTGCCTGGGCGGCCTCGAACGAGGTCTCGATGACGATGATTACTGCACCAACGTTTCCTCGGCTCTTCGCCGGCATTGAGGATGGGCCGAGTTATCAGGCACATCTCGGACGATTCGGAGACCGGCCCTCTCTTCTAGGGCGCAAATCGGAGGGTTTGCAGAAACTGCATCAGCTCCTCGATGACGCGCCGCTCATTGGAAGAGGAGGCGGAGGAATTGCCTCATCGCTGAAACTCGCGTTCCTCGCAACCTCGAGCAAACCAATCATCGTGATCAATGCAATGGAGGGTGAGCCCGCAAGTTCGAAGGGCGTCGCGCTTGCAATGGTTGCCCCGCACCTCGTTCTCGACGGAGCGATCATTTTGGCCGAGGCACTGAAGAGCACTCAGATCATCATTGCAATTGCCGATGACGACACCAGAACCACCAAAGGCTTCCAACGCGCCATTGGCGAACGTAGGGAGGCGGTCACTCTTGAGATCAGCCATCCGCCTGCTCACTACGTGACCGGCGAGGAATCAGCATTGGCCCATTGGTTGAGCGAGGGGAGCGCGCTCCCGACGTTTCGACCAGTGAAGCCGAGCTTCGTCAAAATTGGTCGACGTGCTGCCCTTGTCCACAATCTTGAGACCTTGGCGCATCTCGCCCTCCTTGCCCGATTTGGGGCAGGTTGGTATCGAGCGAAAGGAACATCCCAATCACCAGGGACGACACTCATCACCGTTTCGGGTGCGGTGAGATCACCTTCGACCTACGAATGGACCTATGGCAGGACCCTCGCCGACCTCCTGGATGAAGCCGGGGGGCTCACCGAGGGTTTCGGCGGAGCGCTCTTCGGTGGCTACGGGGGGACATGGGTTGGGGCCGATGCCCTCTCGCTGCCCCTCGACCACGAGAGCCTTCGTGCGGCGGGCGCAACGCTCGGTCCTGGAATTGTCATCGTTCTTCCGAAGCACTCGTGTCCGGTGGCCGAATTGACGAGAGTGGTTGAGTGGATGGCGAATGAGTCGGTGGGGCAGTGTGGACCTTGTGTCTACGGACTGCCCGCCCTTGCCAAGGATCTGCGAACCCTTGGTTGGTCCAGGTCCACCAAGATGCAGTTCGAACGACTCCTTGCACACCTCATTGAGGTTGACGGGCGCGGTGCTTGCCGACATCCCGATGGAGTGGTCCGACTGATCCGAAGCAGCCTCGCTGTCTTCTCTCGACATTTCGACGACCACCTGCGGTCAGGACCTTGTGCTGCGGTCAATGCGCCAACGGTCATGACCCTCCCGAAGAATCGACGGAGGTAACGATGCGACTCGTGGTGAACCCCATAGCGTGTGACGCCTTTGGTTACTGTGCCGAACTCGCTCCCGAGCTCATTCACTTAGACGAATGGGGCTACCCCGTCATCAATCGTGAGGTCACGCGTGGCCTCATTCCTTTAGCTCAAGAAGTTATTTCGGCTTGTCCGAGAAGGGCACTCTCACTGAGAGATGACTGATCCAACTCGAGGTGCGGTCTAACCTCGGCGCATGCAACCTTGGTGGCGAGATGCCGTCATTTACCAGATCTACCCTCGCTCATTCGCTGATACCAATGGCGATGGCATTGGCGATCTTCAAGGCATTCTCGATCGGCTCGAGTATCTCGAGTGGCTCGGCGTTGACTGCCTCTGGCTGACTCCGATCTATCCGTCACCAATGGCCGATTTCAGTTATGACGTCGCCAACTACACCGATATTGAACCCGTGTTTGGGGACCTTGCGACCTTTGACCGGCTTCTCGCAGAGGTCCATGAGCGAGGCATGCGTCTCATCCTCGACTGGGTCCCAAACCACACTTCGATCGAACATCCGTGGTTCAAGCAGGCAAGGTCCTCGAGGAACGACCCCCTTCGGGATTTCTATGTCTGGCGTGATGGTGTTGGACCTGGACAGCCTCCGAACAACTGGGTCCGCGCGTGGACGAATGAGCCGGCATGGACCTATGACGAAGTGACCGACCAGTGGTACCTCCACTGTTTCCTTCCGGAACAGCCCGATCTCAATTGGACAAATCCCGCCGTGAGAGCCGCCATGCACGACACCCTCCGGTTTTGGCTTGAGAGGGGAGTCGACGGGTTTCGCATGGACGTCATCCACCTCCTCGCAAAGGATCCGTTGTTCCAAGATGATCCAGAGGATTTGAAGGTTCTTTCTCATGTGGTCCTCAATCATCATGAGGGCATCCATGAAATTCTGAGAGGAATTCGTGGTGCCGTCAAGGCATACAACGGCGACCCCATGATGGTGGGGGAGGTCTATCTCATCGATGCTCCGCTCGTCGCCACCTACTACGGCAACGGTGACGAATTAGATCTCGCTTTCAATTTCGAACCCATGTATCGGCCTTGGCGAGCTGAAGCGTGGCGGGAGATCGTCAATCGCGTCATCGAGAATCATGACCATCGAGACGCCTGGCCGACCTGGGTTCTCAACAATCACGATGCGCCAAGAATTGCCTCTCGACTTCGAAGTGTGGATCGGGCTGCCGCAGCTGCCATCTTGCTCTTCACACTCCGAGGCACGCCATTTCTCTTCCAGGGTGAAGAGCTCGGACTGGAAAATGCCGTCCTCAAAGATGGAGAGGTCATCGATCCCGGCTTTCGCGATGGAGCTCGAGCTCCCATTCCATGGGACGCGACGCCCTCACATGGCTGGACGACTGCTACGCCGTGGATGGTGTTCCCGCCCGATGCATCGGAACGGTCGGTCGAAAGTGAGCGATCCAATCCTCAATCGATGTTGTCGATCTACCGAGCAGCCCTTCAGCTGCGAAAGGGGAGCGAGGAGCTGAAGTCTGGAGACTTTCGATGGCTCGAAGCTGATGATCGAGTACTCGCCTATGAGCGGGTGGGCACAGACCAGGCCATGAGGATCTTCATCAACTTCAGCCACGATGCCGTGGAGGTGCCTGCGAGAGGTGAGCTCCTCCTCTCAACCGGTCGAGACCATACAGAGGGGTTCGATGGTGTGCTCCGGCCCGATGAGGCGGTCATCCTTGCTGTTTGACCCTGCCCACCTAAAGTGATGGCGATCGAGGAGGCTCAATGTCTGACGTCGTAACGGAGCTGCATGGCTCGGTGCTCTGTATCAAACTGAATCGTCCCGAGAAGAAGAATGCACTGACCTTTGCAATGTACGACGCGTTCTCAATCGCACTTGAGTCAGCTGCGGAGGATCCACTGATTCGAGCGGTCGTTATTACGGGTTCAGGTGACAGTTTCTGTGCGGGAAATGATCTGAAGGACTTCCTCAACGGATCGACGCGCATTGACGGGCCCTCGCCCCAGGCTCGACTGATTTCGAATTTCGTGAGCTTTCCGAAACCTTTCATCGCTGCCGTGAACGGCATCACCGTCGGAATCGGCGTCACGATGCTGTTGCACTGCGACCTTGTCTACGCCTCGCCGCTGGCTCGATTCAAGACGGGCTTCACTGACCTTGGCGTTATACCCGAGGCTGGCTCCACGAGGCTCCTCGCCCAGCGTGTGGGCACGCTCAATGCCTCTGAGATGTTTCTCCTGGGCGACTTGCTGAGTGCCAGCGAGGCCCACCAGTTAGGTCTCATCAATGACGTGACTGGAGACGATGTGCTCGAGGTTGCCCTCAGTAAGGCCGCCCAAATCGCCGCCAAGTCACCTGACGCTGTCCGTTCCACGAAGGCATTGTTGCGAAACGACCAAGGAACGCTCGACGACGTGATCCGTCGCGAGAATATCGAATTCAGCCGCTTGCTCGCCTCCGACGACTTCAAGGCGGCAGCGTCGAAATTGCTGAAATAGCGCCATCTTCTGGTTTGCGCTCCTGAGCCGCCTTCAAATTTCTCCCCTCCCTTGCGCCGATAATGTTCATTATGAAAGTCATGCTTCTCAAGAGAAGACGCTTAACGAGGATTCTTCCCTGTCCCCATACCGGTTCTTACTTCCCGTTCCACTTCCTGGTGATGTAATTCATCTCACAAAGGTTCAGCTGTAACGAACGCGAGAACATCAAAGATCTTCAACGCCGAACTGCTCCACAACCAGTTGGTTGCACATAACAGCAGAAAAGCTATTTGCGTATCATGGGAAGACTTCATGACCATGGAAGTTAAAAATGCAGCGCCGAACAATAGGGTGAGTAGAGCATTCACGCGAAACGTTTTCGCCAAGCGCCGGGCGTCAATCGCCACCTCGTTGAGCACTTCGGAGCGAGCCTCCTCATTTTGTCCTTGAGGTGACATACGGACTGTCAAGAATGCATGAGCAAGTGAACCAGCAATACCAATCTTTGGTATGTAGATAATTTTGAAAGTCTGAAGGTCTGACCGAGAATTTGATCTGACCTTCGTCAGACCGAACGTCAGATACGGCTCAAGCGCGATCTTCCGCTTCGAGACATTGCCTTCAAACCACCAGCTAGGAAGACTCACGAAATGCGGAGTGACGTCCTCTTCGGGCCTACATCGTTCCCAAAGTTTGAGGGCGGAACTCCTGTAAAACGGGAATGGTCCTTCAACTCGTCGAACTTGTAACGAGTTTTCTTCCGGTTTCAAATTCATCGAGCACGTTCGTGAGTTTGATGAACACTTTCAGACTCAGAAGACTCACGGCCAGCCCTCGTGCCGAGCTGTCTTCCGAGAAGGAGCAAGAGGAGGCAACCGCCAAGGATGAATCCGAATTCAAACAGCCCAATTGCTGCCGATAGTGCAATTCCATCCAATGCGGGCATGCGTGAAGTAACTACGAACCCTACGATCACGTCAAACTCCAGGACCAACGCAACGAGTACAACAAGTGTCACAAACTCAATCTTGGACGTGGACCGTGTCACGAACCCAAGAGAAACTATGCAGCAAGCTGTTGCAATTCCTGTGATCTCAACTCCGTTGTAAGGATCATTTGGGCTGACCCAAAGATCGAGAAGGTAGATCGAAGACAAGAGTAGAATCGCTCCAGAAATCCATCGCGACCTTAGAGGCCTCATCTGCTCCAACAGAGCCATCCCTATCCGTCCCCTCTGCCCGAAGAGGGCTCCGCATTGAAACTAGATCGGTTCAGCTTCTCGTTCGAGGATTCACCAGGGCGCTCGTAACGATGCCGCCGGTCAGTGGTGGTCCGAGCACCACGTTGATGGTCTTGCGGGACGGCTTATACCAAAGAATGGATCGTCCGGGCAGACATTCCATTCGTCCTTGGAGGAAGAGTCGTTTGGCACTCGCTCCGTACACTCCAGAGCCAGACTCTGAGGCAAGCGGAACTGAGACCGACTGGCGAACACTTGGGCTTACGTACTTGGAGAGAAATTCACCACACGTGCCGGCCTCTTGAATGTAGAGCCCAGACTGAATTCTCCAGGCATCGACATCGCTCGGTAGGAGGTCGGGGGTCCAATTGAGTGTGTCATTGCCGGAGGTATCGAGAACCTTCGTAACGACCTCAGTCATGGCCCTGACTCCCCCATGACGACCCACCCTGACGAGGATGGATCTCTGGGCACCGATAGGTTCACAGTTGGCGAGAACTGACGAGGTGTTCCACCACCGAGCCAGTCGGCAATAGCGATAGGCAGAGAGATCGACGCTACGTTCGACGGCTCCTTGTTTTGAATAGAAACTCAGACTGGAAGTGCTGGCACTCCCATTCCAAGTATCGGGAACAGGCAGTACCGCTACTTCGCCTGAAGGCATTGAGACGGTCGCACCCGACTGGTCTTCGACTCGCACATGGAAGTTCGTCATGATTGCCCCCGATAGCGATCGGCGCTCGAGGGATCCTCCGTAACCACCAGATTTATGACGGAGAACAAGAACTGAGCTCCCAGCGGCATCGGCGAAACCAATGACATCGAATGCGCTTCCTACGTCCCACCGAGCAAGGATCGCTCCCTTGCTCAATGAAACGGTTTGCAATGAAGTCCTTCCATGAGCAGTCACCAGAACGAGCACTCGATCAAGGGTGAACGACCAGGAGACGAGCGAAGACTCCGAAGGGAACTTCCTGACGAAATACCGACCGCCGTGAGGACTGACGAAGAAGAGTGAAAGTTGCTTCGTTGCGAAATCATGGTGTTCGTAGTCCCTAACGGGACTCCAGAGAGCAATCGACCACTCCGAACTCAACGTCGACCAAGGAATTTTCTGGAAGCCCGCCTGATGGCCCCGGGCAACTTGCGAGGTCTCCCGACCCATACAAGCCGAGAGCAAAGCTGCGACAATCACGAGCGCAAAGACTGTCTTCAAACGGTTCATTGCTCACTCCGACTGCGGCAGGAACGAAAGCTCAAGTTGCCACAATGCCGACAGTAGCCCCCCTCCTCCATCATTTCGATGCCGGAATGATTGTCCTTGGGAACCACGCTGAACTTGCTAGCCGTTTGTAGGCTCTCTCCATGTCAGAAGATGCTGCTCAACTCAACAGCGCTGCTGACGATGCCCTCGCCGAGTTAGAAGAACCAACTTCAGCAGTTCGACCCGCAGAGCTGCTCCCCGTTGCGGTCGGCGGCGGCATTGGTGTTCTGCTTCGTTACTGGCTCACTCATCTCCACGGGTCACCCCACTTCTTTCCTCTTTGGCTCCAAGAGCAGTGGCTCCTTCTCTCCATAAACTCCCTCGGTGCATTTCTCCTCGGGCTCCTGCTTGCCTACTTCCATGTGCACCCAAGTCATGGGCGCAGACTCTTTCTGACAACTGGGCTGTTGGGAGGCTTTACGACCTATGGCACCGTGGCAAGTCTCGAACAACATGCGATCATTGCTCACGCTCCTTCAACCACGGTCTTGCTGTCGATAGCAATCAACCTTGGTCTCGGTGTTGCCGCCGCCTACGTTGGAGAGCGTCTCGGGCAGCGTGTCTTTCGAGCAATTGAGGTGGCGCCGTGATTGCGCTCTACCTCTTCTTGGCGGGTGCACTTGGTGCGAGTCTTCGATTCGTTATCGACCGAGTGGTTGAGCGGCGCGTTGGTAGAAGGACAACTGCGGGAATTGTGATGGTCAACCTCTTGGGATCGTTCGTTCTCGGTCTGGTTGTTGGTTGGGTCCATGCATCAACACTCTCTGGCGCTTCCTCGTTCCACCACCTCTCTACGTCGATGGTTGAGTGGCAGCTGATCTTGAGCGTGGGATTTTGCGGTGGTTTCACGACATGGTCAACCGCAATGGTCGACACGGTGCGTCTCGGCAGAACTGGCAAACCTGGACTCGCTGCGTTCCATCTGCTTGCCACCTTTTCCGGTGCGGTTCTCCTCCTTCAGTTGGGCTATGCCTTTACCGCGTAAACGTGCGGCTGCGGTTGCATCTGCGTAGGATTCAGACGACTAAAGGAGCAGGTATGGCTGACTTGTTGATTCCAAAGTTCGGTGACGTCTTGAGTGTTGATGACGAGCGCCTCTACCGCAAGCAACGCCTCGCAGCCGGATTTCGCCTCTTCGGCAAGTTCGGCTTTGACGAAGGCGTCGCTGGGCACATCACGGCTCGTGACCCTGGAGATCCACATCGATTCTGGGTCAACCCCTTCGGTATGTCGTTTTCCCACGTACGGGTCTCCGACCTCATTTGTGTTGACGCTGAGGGCAACGTTGTTGAGGGTGACGCGTTCGTCAATGGCGCAGCCTTTGCCATTCACTCCCAGGTCCACGCCGCTCGACCTGACGTGATCGCTGCGGCGCACTCACACTCGGTTTACGGCAAGGCGTACTCCTCGCTCGGAAGGAAGCTCGATCCCATTACCCAAGACGTCTGCGCCTTCTACCAAGACCACGAAGTCTTCGACGACTTCACCGGCGTCGTTCTCGACACCGAGGAAGGTAAGCGAATTGCTCACGCTCTCGGTGAAGGCAAGGCCGCCATTCTCCGCAATCACGGACTCCTGACCGTCGGCCAAAGCGTTGAATCAGCTGTTTGGTGGTTCATCACCATGGAGCGGTCCTGCCAAGCGCAGCTGCTGGCAATGGCGGCTGGGACGCCGATCCACATTGATCATGAGGCTGCCGTCAATACCCATGACGTTGTCGGAACCGAAACAGCCGGTCGCTTCAGTTTCCAGCCACTCTTCGATCAGATTGTGCGTCTGCAGCCCGACCTGCTGGATTGACCGCAGGAGGACTGATTCGGAGCAAGCACTCCTGATCGCGTCGCTGTTCTTCGGGTAACTACCTAGCGTCGAACGTTTGCACCAGTTGCCGTGCAGCTCTCGCTTCATCAACTCGGCCAACGGGTGTCGTTCGCGGAGCGGCCAAGACGGCTTCCTTGTTGTTGATGGCGTCGTCTAGCGCTACTTCAAAAGCTTGCGCCAATGCCTCAAGGGTCTGGACGCTCTCCGTCTCAGTTGGTTCAATCATGAGTGCCTCGTCGACAATGAGCGGGAAGTACACGGTTGGGGCATGGAAGCCCTCTTCCATGAGCCGCTTCGCGATGTCGATGGCCTTGACGCCATGCTCTTTTCGAAGTGACGCCAGTGACAGAACGACTTCGTGCATGCACGGACGGTCGAAGGCAACATCAAAGACGGACGACAACCGACGCCGGATCCAATTCGCGTTCAGCACTGCTCGCTCGGAGACTCGACGGAGCCCGTCTCCCCCATGGATCTCAATGTAGGCAAGCGCTCTCGCCAACACGAGTGAATTCCCATGCCATCCGTGGACGCGACCAATCGATCGTGGCGGCATGACCCAGTCAAAAACACCCTCGTCAACTTCAGTGGCACGTGGCCCCGGAAGAAACTCGACGAGACGCGAGGAGACCGCCACCGGCCCCGCTCCCGGCCCCCCTCCCCCATGTGGGGTCGCGAAGGTCTTGTGAAGGTTCATGTGGACAATGTCGAAGCCCATGTCACCGGGCCGCACCACTCCCATGATGGCGTTGAGATTTGCTCCGTCGTAGTAGAGCAGTCCACCGACGTCGTGCACTGCTGCAGCAATCTCGGCAATATCCTCTTCAAAGAGTCCCAACGTATTGGGGTTGGTCAACATGATGCCGGCAACATCGGGACCGAGAACAGCCTTGAGCGCCGCAAGGTCGACACAGCCACGATCATCTGACGGAACCGTCGTGACCTCATAACCACCGAGCGTCACTGACGCGGGATTCGTGCCATGAGCCGAGTCAGGAATGATGATCCGACGACGGATATCTCCATTTGCCTCGTGATACGCCCGCATCAGGAGGAGTCCAGTGAGCTCTCCAGCCGCACCAGCCGCTGGTTGCAATGTTGCTGCCTCCATGCCGGTTATCTCACACAGTGCCTTCTCGAGCGTCACCATGATCTCGAGCCAACCTTGGGTCAAGAATGCCGGAGCACCTGGATGCACGCCTGCGAGGCCCGGAAGACCCGCAATGGTGTCGCAGATCTTCGGGTTGTACTTCATCGTGCACGAACCAAGCGGATACGCACCTAGATCGACCGAGAACTGGCGATGACTCAAGCGAGTGACATGTGCGACGAGGTCACGTTCTGAGACCTCTGCGAGAGGGACTTTTGAATCGGCGAGGAAGCGTGCATCAAACATCTCCTCGGCCGTCCACGCCTGAATGCCAGTCGTTCGGAACTGAAAACTTGATCGACCAGGCTGACTGAGTTCAAAAATCGTCGGCTCGGCATCGCGCCCCATGATTGGCGCGGACGACGCCTTTCCGCCTGCTGCTTGCGTTAGTGGACTCATGCTGCTGCCTCCTCGAGGGCAAGGATGTAGGCATCGATCTCTGCTGCGGTCCGACGCTCAGTGACGGACGCCAACAAGACATGGTTGAGGTCTGCGTCATCGAGTGAAGGATCACTTCCTCTGGTCAAACTCGACGCAGCAATTCCTGCGAGGAATCCCTTGGCGGCCATTCGTTCAATCACCAACGACGCAGGTGCGTTGGTCCTGATGGCGAGCTCGCGGAAGGTCGACATGTTGGGATGGAGCAACTTCGCAGTGGTTGACGAACTGAGTTGGTTTGCCAAGTACCTGGTTCCACGTGCACAAGCCAGAGCGAGTTCTCTAAATCCTTCGGTGCCAAGCCATCCGAGTTGAATTGAGGCTGCGACCGCCATGAGTGTCTGATTGGTGCAGACATTAGACGTCGCCTTCTCACGACGAATGTCTTGCTCTCGAGTTCGGAGCGTGGTCACGTACGCACGGCGTCCCTCAACATCAACCGTCTCGCCAACAATCCGTCCGGGAAGGCGGCGGATCTCCTTGGTCGTGCAGGCAAAGAGTCCGAGATACGGGCCACCAAAACTGAGGGCCGTTCCGAATCCTTGACCTTCACCGACCATGACGTCTGCGCCGTAAGCACCGGGGCTCTTGAGAACGCCACTGGCGACGGGATCGGCTGCCACCACCATGAGTGCACCTGTCTGGTCGCACAGGGCACGAACTGCGTCGAGGTCTTCTAGTCCGCCGAGATAGTTCGGCTGCGCCACAACAATGACGCCACAGGTCCCTTCAATGGCGGACCAATCCGTCAAACCATCTTTCAGGCCAACCACCTCAATCTCGTGACCGGTGCCTTGAGCAAAGGTCTCGACAACTTGACGCCAGTGTGGATGAACGCCCGAGGAAAGGACGACACGCGAGGATCCGCTTGACGCCACTCCAAGATTCACCGCTTCAACCAGTGCAGTCGCGCCATCGTAGAGCGAGGCATTCGCCACCGGCAGTCCTGAAATTCGCGCGATCATCGTTTGGAATTCAAAGATGGCTTGAAGAACTCCTTGGGCGACTTCGGGTTGATAGGGCGTATACGCCGTCACGAACTCGGAACGACTGGCGAGCGCACGAACAACTGGTGGGAGCTCGTGGTCATAGGCGCCACTCCCGGCAAAGCAAAGGAGCCGGTCGCTGCTTCCAAGATTCTTCGAAGCGAGTTCGTTGAATCGAACACTGGTATCTGGCTCCGGCAAGCCGTCAGCCATGTCGAGGCCACGACTGAGCTGCAGCGCTGTGGGAACAGCATCAAACAATTCAGCAGTGCTCGAGAGCCCAAGGAAGCCAAGCATGGAGGCAAGTTCTGCTTCGGTGTGGGGTAGGTAGTCAGCCATCATCGATCCTTGGGTGGCCAGAATGGGAGCGAGACGAGGCGGCCACTGAGCGCTCTCCCCCGCACGACTACTTGGACCTCGTCGCCAGCAGCGAGCTCGGATGAGGCGTCGAGAAAGCCCATGGCAATCCCCGTCTCAAGCATGGGTGAGAAGTTTCCACTGGTCACAAGACCCACCGTGACGCCGTCGTGCTCAATGGACGACCCCTCGCGTGGTGGCTGTCTGCCTTCGGTAACAATTCCGACGAGTGATCGGGAAACTCCGGCAGCCTTTTCGGCTTCCAATGCTGCTCGGCCAATGAAGGTTGGCTTGTTCCAGCCAATGACCCAATTGAGCTTGGCCTGCAATGGCGAAATCGTTGGGCTCAACTCATGACCATGAAGCGGTAACCCTGCTTCAAGGCGAAGGGTGTCACGAGCGCCCAGGCCGGCGGGAATGATTCCGGCCTTCAAAACCTCTGCGAAGAAGTCCTCCGCAACGTCAATGGGTACCGCAACTTCGATTCCGTCTTCTCCGGTGTAGCCAGTACCGGCTGCGACGACTGTGGTCCCCTTGTAGGAGAACTCTCGAACGCAGAATCGCCCAACACTCGCTGCGTCGGGTGCGAAGGTCGCAACCTTCGTTCGCGCAAGGGGTCCCTGCAGCGCAAGGACGACTCGTTCTTTCGTGACGTCAGTTCCACCAAGAGCAGCTCGGGCACTCGTGGTGTTGGACGCATTTGGCATCACATCGAAGCGGTCTTCGCCGACCCACCAGACGATGATGTCGTCGACTACTCCACCTTGCTCATTGAGGAGGTGGGTGTACTGGGCCCTTCCAGGTTGAATGCGATTGAGGTCATTGCTCAGCGTCCGCTGCAAGGTGTCGAAGGCTTCCTCGCCGCTCAGTCGCACGGTACCGAGGTGACTCACGTCGAACACGACCGCATCGGTCCGACACGCCCGATGTTCGGCGATCGTCCCAGACTCATACGCAATGGGCATGTCCCAGCCACCGAAAGAGACAAGCTTTGCTCCAAGGGCGAGGTGGGCGGCCTCAAGTGGTGTGTGGTGGACGAGATCCATTGCGCTCCTCAGGCTGCAGTCTCTGTTGCGGCAAGAATTCCATGTCGTTGACAGAGAGCGTGAAAGTCTCTCGGACGAACGAGCGTGACGGGAATTTCCGGGTACAAGGCGCGAAAGCGACGGAGTTTCGCCGTCTTTCTAGTGACGGTTCGCTGATCAGCGCACGTGAGTTCGAGGAATCCACCAAGGTCAGGGAGGTAGAAATCCGGCCTGAACGCAGAGCGCACGGCACCGTTCTCATGCCAATCAAGTGGGAATTCAACTGGTTCGTAGACCCAGCGAATGAGGTAGAGATCAAGAAGTGACGCGAGGGTTGCTTCTGAAGGGTGAGCGAAACGAACCCCGGAGATTCCGAGGTTGGAAGGATGTCGGTTGGAGCTCTGCTCGACCGAATTTCTCACGCGGTGCGATGCCTCCGGACTGCTCGATCTGAAGCAACACGCAACTGCACAATCTCGGCGTCAAGCATGGCAACGACGCCAGCCATGGGAATGATGTTGAAAACGCCCTGGCCGCCAGCCAGCAAATCCACTACCTCACCATTTGACCGAGCCAGAACTGACGTGGTTGAGGTGAGGACCAGTTGCGTCGAGGTTAAGTCCGCCTGAAGGTCAGACCGAAGGCAGTCAACAGCGCGTCGAGCCGCTTGCAGAGAAATTCCCGCGTCAAGCAGCTGCTTGATCACCTTCAGCTCAACAACATTTCGATACGAATACCGTCGTTTCGAGCCACTGCCCGTGGCCTCAGCAACCGAAGGAGTCAAGAGACCCGTCCTCGCCCAGTAGTCCAACTGCCGATAGGTCACCCCAACGAGATCACAGACCTGTGGACCGCTGAACCCATCTTCGCGTTGCTCGAGTTGACTCGTCACCATGGTTACACCCTTCGTTCCGACACTTAGGCAGAGCCTACCCTGTCGGAACAACAACGGCGTAGTTCCACCAGTGTTATCTCAAGGTTCTGCGTGGAGGTCTGGACGCCCGAGACGTGGTGATGACGCCTCGCCATAACGCCGAATCGGAATTCGACCGGCCAGAAACGCAGAGCGACCTGCAGTGACACCAAAGGAGAACGCAGCCGCCATGAGGACCGGATCCATCGACCGATTGATTGCCGTGGCAGCGAGCACGGCATCGCAGCCGAGTTCCATCGCAAGAGCCGCATCAGAAGCCGTGCCGATCCCGGCATCAAGGACCACCGGTACCGCGACGCGCTCAGCAATCAACGCGATGGCGTGCGGATTGAGAATCCCAAGACCACTCCCAATTGGGGAGCCGAGCGGCATCACCGCAGCACATCCAAGATCCTCGAGTCGTAGTGACGTAATTAAATCATCGGTGGTGTAGGCAAAAACCTGAAACCCGTCCGCCACGAGTTCGCTCGCTGCTTTCACCAATTCCACCGGATCGGGCAGCATGGTCCGGTCGTCCCCGGTCACTTCGAGTTTGATCCAATTCGTTTCGAAGGCCTCTCTCGCAAGTTGCGCGCACAACACCGCTTCTGCCGCGGTTGAGCACCCAGCCGTGTTTGGAAGGAGGCGGAGCTTGCGTTCACGGAGAATGGTCAGGAGTCTCGTTTCACCTCCAGGATCAAGACGTCGGACCGCGACGGTTACCACTTCGGTTCCAGAGGCATCCAGACTCCTCCCGAGAAGGTCAAGATTGGCCATCCCACCAGTGCCCATGAGCAGCCTCGAGTGGAGCGTGCTCTCTGCCACGCTCAGGTGATCGGCCATGGAGTAACCCTAGTTGGAGGTCCGTACACCGCTTGAGGGAAGGTCGTCGTAGGATTCGGTACGTGCAGCCAACTGTCGCCCTCACGATCGCTGGCTCGGATTCAGGAGGTGGCGCAGGCATTCAGGCCGACCTTCAGTCGTTCGCTGCTTCGGGGGTCTTCGGCACGACCGCGATCACTGCAATCACCGCACAGAACACCGTTGGTGTCCAACAGGTGACCCCTCTTCCCGTTGCAACCGTCCTGGCTCAGATCAATTCAGTCTTAGATGATTTCCCCGTCCGAGCCATCAAGACCGGCATGCTCAGTACTCCAGAGATAGTTCGTGCAGTTGCGGAGCGACTCCGGCAGGTGAGTTCCCTTCCGCTGGTTGTCGATCCAGTCCTCATTTCAACGACTGGAGCTTCGCTCTTGAGTGAAGGTGGGATCGAGGCATACCGACGAGATCTCCTCGAACGAGCGACAGTGGTGACCCCAAACCGAGATGAGCTAGCGGCACTCCTCGATCGCCCAGCTTCATCGATTCAGAACACTGAAGATCTTCGACTCGCTGCAATCGAGCTCTCACTTCGAGCCTCGACGATCGTCGTCGCAAAGGGCGGCCACCTCTCGCCAGTCGCTGGTCGTGTGGTTGATCTTGTCGTCAATGGTGAGTCCGTTCGATCTCTTGCCCAGTCATTTGTCTCGACGTCGAATGACCACGGGACGGGATGCAGTTTCGCCGCTGCCTTGACCGCTCGCCTCGCATTGGGAGAGCCGCTCGACGCTGCGATCGATGGTGCACAAGGCTTTGTGCACTCCGCACTTCTTGGCGCCTCAACCTGGATTCTCGGAAGTGGACGAGGTCCAATTAATCACCACGGGTGGAAGTCAGCGCCTGAGGCAGCGGAAACAGCCTCATGATTGCTCCTGGCAATCGCCGTGTTCCATGGTTCTCTCATGTCGGACCAGCAGCACCTCCAAGAATGGGCCGCTGGGCCAGAACTCGTCGAGCAATTGGGGTAACCATGGCCTACACGGCCGGCGAACCCACCCTCTCAATGATCCTCGCTCTCGCGACTTCAATTGAAGGGGTGGCAGCATTCGGCGTACTCCTCGTCGTCCTTCAGCACAGGAGCTCGAGTGCCAGTGCTGCTCAGCATGGAATCACTCGGCATGAGTGGCTCTATGTGTTGCTCGTTGCAGTCGGCATTCTTTTCATTGGCGTCTTGCTGGCCGGAGCACTCTCCTTTCGACTGATCACCTTCCTGCGTGGAGAACCAGTTGGAGCAATCCGGTCCTGGCTCTTGGCCGTCCGGTCGATCTTTCGGCTCGGCTCTGTCTACCTTGGGCGTTGGATCATCGCCTTGACGACGCGTCCTCTCCGGAGGAATCGTGCGGCGGGAGGGCTAAGCCGGCTCGTAGGGCGACGTCGTGGACAGCGTCTCCGGCTTCGAGGAGGCTTAGGTCTCGCCTTGACGACTGCAGAGGGGCTCTCTGGTCGACAACGAAGGGCGAGGTCGTATGAATTGGTCGTCAAGGCACCAGGTTCCACGTCAATTGTTGATCCACCAACCACCGTGGCGCTGGTTGTTGTTTCGCTCCTCCTCGCAGGCTCGGTCGCCGTGGCGTGGAATGCGTCGAAGTTCCTTGGGCTCGTGGTTGGGCTCGTAGGTTTGCTGCTGGCGGTCAACTCATTGGTGCTGCTCAGCACGGTTGTCTCAACTGCGCTCTACATCTACCTCACCAATGACGCAGCTACCTTGGGCTTCCAGGCCGATGACTTGAAAGCGATCATCAGCCCGCCCCCAAGTCGACGTTCTCGTCGACGTCGTTAGGCTGGGTGCCGTGGTTGAACCAGCGTTGCCGAAATTGCCTACTTTTCAACCAACGTCGCTGCGGCTCGCGGCCATCGTTCCCATCATTGCCGTCGGTACCCTCGGATTCTTCCTTGGGGTCGAGATCATCTTCGGCGGAGCTGCACCAGCGCAGCCAAAGGCGCCACTGAGTGCCTTTGGTCCAACCCGGACTCTTGAGATGACCTACGCCTCAATCGATCCGATCAATGCGCCCCCGAAAGACATTCAACGATCGATCTTCCTGCCCGCCTCCTGTGCGGGATCAAAGGTCATCCCGACGAGCGGCGATCCGACTCGGCCCTCACTCGCCAATGAGTTTTCCTGCAGTTCTTCAACGGGCTTCCTTCAAGCGTTCTACTTGGCACAACTTCGTCACAGTGGGTGGAAGTTCTTTAGTCAGGGCGCAACCACCCATGATGGCGGAGGAACCGCCTACCTTGCACAGAAGGCGGGCTCTGATGGTTTCTACTGGCAACTTGGTGTGGTCATTGGAAGAACCACCTACACCTCGACTGGTGGTGGCGTCCCCAACCAGTCGACGCGTGTGACTATTCGGCTCTTTCAGAGTTCATCGAACTAGTTCAGCTGGGTTCGGCGAGGTTTCTTTCGCAGCTGGAAGACACTCTCCCCAAATGAAGAAACTGATCGGGTAGATCACGTACCCAATCCGCGTTGATGGCGCGACGACAACAGCAAAGAGCGCACACCAACCAGCGAGAGTTGCAACGGCAGCTGAGGATCTTGGTGGGTTTCTCTTGAGGCTGCGAAAGAACACTGCGCAGCCAATGCCAGCAATGAGCACGACGTAGGTCTTGTGGAACGATGGCAAGAGGCTGACGATGAGGTGCCCGAAAAGAGGGCTTGCCGCTGGAGATGGCACTCCGGCGAGTCCAAGCGGAAAGAGCACGACGTTCTGGATGAATGCCGTTGGGTTGAGGACTGCATACGGCACGACGATTGGAACCAAGACGGCCAAGAATCCCGCCAACATCGCCCACTTCTTCTGCCCGGGCTTACGCAGACTGATGAAGAAAATCGCCAAGAGAGCGACAGGCCAAGCGGTGAACTTCATAGCCGCGGCCACGCCAAAGATCAGGCCGGCAGGAAGATCCATCTCTCTCGAGGTCAGCACGAGACCGAGCAGAAGCAGTGCCACGACGGGAAGGTCATCTCCTCCGGTCACGAGTGGGAGTGCACCCATTGGAAGGACAAGGAGACATTGAGCAACTCTCAGGCGCCGCTTCCTCGACATTGGCGCCAAACATCCAGCCACTATCAGCACCACCAAGGTCACGAGGAGGAAGGTGATCCGAGCATCGGTGACCTGGCCAGGAGCGGTGGTGGACGAGGCATAGCCAAATGCAGCCATCAGCGGGAGGTAGGGGAAGAACTCTTCGAAAGACTTGATTCCGGGTTCAGGTCTGACATGACCATTCTTGACCACGACCTGATAGGGATCTTGGTCATGAGCGAATGCCTGCCCTGCTCGCTCAATCCCCGTGACTTCGGGCTGGACGTGCAGATATGGATTAGGTGTGGTTGTCCTCCAAGCAATCTCCATGCCCAAGGGGACAACGAGCGTTCCGAGAAGAACAAGGCCGCAGAGCAACGAGCGAACCGTGAAAAGCCCTCGGACGCCAAGTCGATGCCGATTGCCCAGCAGTAGTGCCGCAAGGAGCACTGCCAAGAAGTAGCCAGGTGCGGCAATGGCACCCCACTCGCGGTAGAGAGCGAGGCTGGAAGTGTACGCAATACCTAGGGCAAAACATCCACTGAGTCCATAGAGGACGATGTCCCTGCCGACTTCATCAAGGGCGAAGTAGGGGGCAAACCATCGCTGAAGGCGCGGCCGAAGTCGCGAGGTCGCTTCTTGCACCATGAATTGAGCCTACCTACTCCCCCGTTCTTGGGTGAGGAGGCTCTCGTAGTGAGCGAGCTCCGTTTCAAGAGCCCTGACAATC
The DNA here is from genome assembly GCA_903918025.1 of uncultured Actinomycetes bacterium. Classification (GTDB taxonomy): domain Bacteria; phylum Actinomycetota; class Acidimicrobiia; order Acidimicrobiales; family RAAP-2; genus CAIQEU01. The sequence continues at coordinate 4,959 of CAIXCS010000153.1, read as the reverse complement.
GAGTCCTTCTGACGGAAGCCGTGTCCTTCGCCTTGGAAGAACAGCACGGTCGGCGGCCGTCCTAACGCAGTCAGGGCACTTGAGAGTTCTTCGGTTTGACTCGGAGGAACAACAACATCGTCCAAGCCTTGAAGAAGCAGTAAACTGCCCAGAATGCGCTCAGGATGAAGCACGGGTGATCGGTCCTCGTAGACCGAAAGCATCTCAGGGAGCGGTCCAATCAAGCGATCGAGGTACCGAGACTCAAAGTCGTGGGTTGACTCGGCGAGCCGTTGCAAATTGCTGCACGCATACAGCCCGGTTCCTCCGAGAAATCGGCCACTCTCGAGAGCCCGTAGTGCCGTGAGGCCTCCCGAGCTTCCGCCGCGAACAAAACACGCCGCTCCATCAACGAGCCCTTCGCGCTCAAGCGCGTCTCGATAGGCCACAACATCGGCAACATCCACCACGCCCCACTGCCCATCAAGCGCAGTTCGATAGGCCATGCCAAACCCGGAAGAACCGCGGTAGTTCACCAACGCAACCGCATAGCCACGACTGAGGAACACCTGCACGGTTGGATCGAGTGATGGATCAACGCTGTCCGTTGGTCCACCATGACAAAAGACAATGAGTGGTGGTGGCGACGAAGTCGCCTGCACGGTGGGTACAGCAAAGAACCCTTCGATCGTTCTTCCGTCAGGGGCCGTGAGTGGAAGAGCGCGCAGCCTCACAACCGGACCCGGGTGCCCCTGTTGCGGAATCAGATGGACGAGGTCTCCAGTTTCGAGATTGACTCGAACGAGATCCGCTCTCGAGTCCCAGGTTGCAATGAGTCCAATGACCTCATCTCCAACCAGGCAAAGATCACGCACCGACACGGCGTCGTTGCGCAAGATTTTGCGCTCAGTACCGACGAGCTCAAGGACGTGGATTCCTCCACGCCGAACTGCAGCGAGGGTCGAACCATCCGAAGGTCCGAGCAAGGTCCTCGAGGTCGAGGTCCAAGGAGGATCGGCGAAGTCAGCATGCTCGTCGCTCAGTTGACGCACCACCCCTCTCGAGGTTCGCTTCTGTGGTCGGAGCCAACCTTCCGTCATGGCCACGAACCGCAAATCACCAACACGGTCAAAGGTTGGACCGTAGGCAGGCGCTCCCTCTCCTCCGGCAAGCCATTGGACCTCAATGACCGAACCCTGGTCGAAGCTGGCACTCATCAGCCTTGCGCCGTCCCATGGCAGGTTCGGGTGATCCCATTCGACCCATGCCATTGCACCAGTCGAAGGGTCAACACAGACATCGGAGACAAAGTCAGGTCCCGAATAGACCTCACGCCACTCCCCTGCGGCGGACGCGAAGTACAGCGATCGTCGAACGACCTCCTCTCCCTGCTCGTAAACAAGCAAGCAGCCGCCGTCAATGGGAGCGAGGTCACCAATTCTGCTTCCATCTCGAGGTCGAACGACCTCACGAGCGGACCCGTTGTCGTCCAGCCACTGCAACTCATGGTTTGGACCAAGAACGACCCACCAACCGCCATCGCCACGCGCATAGGAGCGACCGCCATAACCACCAATGGATGACGTCAACGACCAGTCGAGCGGTCCAAGTTGCTGGACGTCACCACTTGCAGTCCGTTGCATGAGCACTGATTGCCCGGCACGATCGGGTCGTCGTTCGACCCAGGTACAACCACCGCCTCCATCAGCGAGCAACTGCGACCGGTCAATCTTGCCTACGGCAGCGTCGACCAAATCCCACGTCATCACCTCACCCTAGTGAGGCGTCCCCTCTAGGCTCGGACCATGTCTTTTCGAGCGCTCGTCATTGATCCAACTGCCCAACCAACTGCTTCGGTCCTTGAGTGTGACGATGAAATGCTCGTCGGAGAGATCCTCCTCAAGGTTGAGTATTCCTCGTGCAACTTTAAGGACGCGATGGTGATTCAGCCGGGAAATCGCATTGCCCGTCGCTCACCGCTCATTGGAGGAGTTGACCTTGCTGGAACCGTTCTCGACCCGGGATCCTCTGAGCGAAGTATTGGTGACCCAGTTGTCGTTCACGGCTATGACCTTGGCGTTGCCCACCACGGTGGCTTTTCCGAGAGAGCTCGGGTTAACGATGACTGGATCGTCGCATTGCCCGCTGGCCTCTCAACCCGGCAAGCAATGATTCTCGGAACCGCAGGATTCACCGCGTTCGCCTCGCTCGAGGCACTCCGGCACCACGGCGTTCATCCATCGAATGGACCACTACTCGTGACTGGTGCAACCGGGGGTGTTGGATCCTTTGCGGTGGCTCTGGCGGCGGCGGCGGGGTTCGAGGTGGTTGCCTCATCGGGAAAGACACAGTCTCATGACTACCTCAGGTCCCTCGGAGCGAGTGAGATCCTCGGCAGAACTGGGTTCGATGATCGGCCCGAACGAGTCCTTGGAACGGAACGATGGGCAGGAGCGATCGACTGCGTTGGAGGCACCACGCTCCCCGCAATCTTGCGATCGCTCAAGTACGGAGGCTGCGTTGCCGCATCCGGTCTGACCGGAGGCGCCCAACTCGAGACCACGGTATACCCCTTCATCACGCGCGGCATTGCGCTTGTCGGCATCGATGTTGTCCAAATGCCGATGGGACTCCGCCAAGCCCTCTGGGGTCGCATTGCCAATGAAGTTGATCTCAATGCACTCGAAGCACTCATTGCCGAAGAAGTGGTACTCGACGGTGTGGTTGACGCCTTAGGGCGGCTCCACCGATCCGAAGTCACCGGACGCGTCCTCGTTCGGCTGTGAGGCCTTCGTCGCTCAGCTGAAGATTGGCGAGAGACGAATCAGGCCCCCACCGCACGGATTGATAACCGCAGGAACAGAAACCGCAGCAATGGTTCGAGGCATGAACACGTCAATCGACGCGGCAAGAGGACACGTCCGCTGAGCTCCGGAAGGAATTGACGGATAACTCGCATCTTCAAACGCTTTGCCTCCAACTTCGAGCCGCACCGAACGCGCCGGAAGATTTGCATGGGGATCGGAGAAGCCGGATGTCGACGCCACGGTGAGCGTCGACATCGCCACACCGTTCGCGTCACGCAACTGCAACTTCGAGGTGCCTGACAATGAACAGGGGCTGGCACCAGTGTTCTGCAAGACAAGTTGGAAGGTTGACGTGCCCGTCCCACCGCCAGTTAGGGAGAGTGCGATCGTGACTGCGTCGCTCGTGCATGGAGCTGCGGTCGCCGTCGTTGAGGTGACCGCAATGGTTGTCGAGGTTGTTGACGTCGTCGTTGCGAGAGTCGTCGTCGTGGCAGAGGGGCGCGTTCGATGACCAACGGTGTAGGCAACTCCTGCGACAACCGCGAGGAGCACCAGAACAACCAGGAATCGCCTCATGATCCACTCGCGGAGAAGTCATCTGGTCCAATTGAATCGAGAAACTCGCGAAACTGATCAACGAGTTCCTCAGGGTCATGATCCGAGTCGTCCGATTCCTCATCTTCTGACGCCAGAATCAAACCTTCTGCGTCCATGAGCGCATCCGAAACAAACATTGGGGTTTTGGCCCGAAGTGCAACCGCAACTGCGTCAGAAGGACGACAGGAAAGGATGAGGGTTTCACCCTCCTTCATCAGATGCAGTTCCGCGAAATAGGTCGACTCAATCAGATCGGTCACGATCACGCGCTCAAGCGTGGCGCCAAGGACCGCAAGAACATTGCAAATGAGGTCATGGGTCATCGGTCGAGGGACAGCCACACCTTGCACTGCATACGCAATCGCGGTCGCCTCAGGGGCGCCTACGAAAATAGCCAGTGTCCGCTCGCCGAGGAGCTCTTCAAGGAGCAGCACGGGAGTGTTGCTCGCCAGGTCGACCCGGACTGCTCTCAAGTGGACTTCGACCATGGATCCCACTGTACCGGCGCGTCGCCCGGGAGCAGCGGTCGGGTCAGCTGCCAAGCAATTTCGAAAGCGCTCGGCGCAGCAATGCCGCCCGGAGCGACTGGCCAAGCTTTGCCAATTCGGCACTGTGTTCTGCCGCCCTTTGCCGGGCCTCTGGGGTGTGAGCCCGAAGTAAGGGATTCACCACTTGTTCAATCAAACCAATTTCGCGATCAATTGCGTTTGCGTAGGGGCGGAGATGGCGTGGCTCCATGCCATAGCGTCGGAACTGCCCCACCAACTTCGCCACCGCAATGGCGTCATCCGCGAACACCACTTCTCCAGCGATCTCCGTCGATGACAGGAGCGCAACGGACTCCGCCTGGGCAATTTCAGCTTCGGAAAGACCGGAGAGGGCGCACAACTCAGCCAACGAGACCGTGTGTTGAGGTGGATTAGGAACCTCCATGACGACCTCCTCGGCGGCGACCGGCCGATCGCCCTGTCCGAATGATGGGCCAACTTGAGCCACAGCGCGCGGACCCTCTTGAAGGGCGGCAACGACATGGCTCACTCGAGCAAGCGCTGCCGCACGCTGCTCATCGCTCTGAGGTGGCCTTGACCCATTGGTTGCGGGTTGTGCAGGAAAGGCTTCTTCAATCCGTTCCTTGATGACCTTCAAGGGGAAGAAGTGATCGCGTTGTTGCTGGAGAATCCAACGAAGTCGATCAACATCACCGGCCAAGAACTTTCGATACCCGCTTGGGCTTCGCTGCGGTGTGACGAGTCCTTGGGTCTCAAGGAATCGAATCTTTGAGATGGTCACATCAGGGAACTCTTCACGGAGCCCTGATAACACGTCACCAATAGAGAGGTAGGACTTGGTGCTCACGCTCCCGCTCGCTTTGGAACGAAGATCAACTTGAACTTGCCAACTTGCACTTCATCTCCAGCTTCAAGCTCGGCCTGATCAACCCGCACTCGATTGAGATAGGTGCCATTGAGAGAACCCAGATCCTTCAGCACCACTCGACCTCGATCGTTCCTCATGAGTTCTGCGTGGTGACGAGAGACCGTCACGTCGTCAAAGAAGAGCTCTGAATCGACGGATC
>CAIXCS010000152.1 GCA_903918025.1 uncultured Actinomycetes bacterium | reverse complement strand
GCGAAAATTGCCATTCGAATGGTGTTGAGAATCAGGACCGCAGAGGACAGCAGCAGCACCACGGCAACGACAAGGACCGCGTACTGCGCAATCGTGATGACCTTTTGAATCGTCTTCAAATACTGGGTTGGCGCGGTGACATCTCGCACCCCCGGTTGACCGGTGAACTTTGCAATCACCAGTTTCGCGTCTTGTGGTTCATTAGGAATGCATCGAATTGACGAGGGAATCTGTTCAGGCCGCAAGACCGAGAGTTCCGTCGCAGTCAAGAGTCGTTTGGCTTCTTCATAGTCCTGAGCCTGAGTTCGAAAGTAACAACCGTGGACGTAGGGAAAGGCATCCAGTTGCGTTTGGACCGCGGTGATCTCTTGAGTTGATGCACCGGGCTCCATCCAAACGGTGACAAGCGTCCCTTGTTGCCACTTGATTTCTGCATTTGAGGCACCTTGACCGAGGACAAGACTTGCCCCAACCAGAAAGAGTGAAATCATCACGGTGAAGATCGCTGCCGCGGTGGTGACGCGGTTGCGCCAAAGATTCGTAGTCGTCTCCTTGACGACGTACTGCGAGAACGAGGCCATTACCTCTGCACCCCGCCGTCGCCGTCAATGCCGTACACACCGCGGTGTTGATCTCGAACGAGCGTCCCGTGGTCGAGTTCGATGACTCGGAGTCTCATTCGGTCGACGAGCGCCTTGTCGTGTGTTGCCATAACAACGGTGGTCCCTGACTTATTGATCCGATCAAGCAGGGACATAATCCCTTCAGAAATCTTCGGATCGAGGTTTCCAGTTGGCTCATCTGCCAACAGGATCAGAGGGCGGTTCACAAATGCACGAGCAATCGCCACCCGCTGCTGCTCACCACCGGAGAGTTCAGTAGGTAGATTGTCTCGTTTGTGGGCGAGCCCAACCAACTCGAGAACCTGAGGGACTTGAGCTTCAATCACCGACTTCGGTCGGCCAATGACCTCAAGGGCGAACGCGACATTTTCGAACACCGTCTTGTTCTGCAAGAGGCGGAAATCCTGGAACACACAGCCAATGTTCCGTCGAAGGTACGGCACGCGCCACTTCGGGAGATTGACGATGTCTCGTCCGGCCTCCCAAATCGTTCCTCGATCCGGAAGTTCTTCTCGAAGCAAAAGGCGCAAGAAGGTCGTCTTTCCTGAACCCGAGGACCCGACGAGGAAGACAAACTCACCCTTTTCAATTTCGAGCGAGACGTCATCAAGAGCGACGGTTCCGTTTTTGTACGTCTTCGTGACGTGGTCGAGCTTGATCATGATCTCAGGTCGCCGAGGTTCTCCGATGAGCACCTGCGGCGTCCCACGAGCCTACCGTCAGCCCCTGTCCAAACCATGGAGGCCACCACTAACTCGTTGCCTGCCGTTGACGTCGAAGTTCAGCTTCCATGACGGCATCGAGATCGCCATCGAGCACGGCATCGACGTTTCCCGTTTCTTCGTTGGTCCGCAAGTCCTTCACCAACTGATACGGCGCCATGACATAGGAACGAATCTGGTTTCCCCAGGCATTCTCGGTTCGCTTGCCAGAGAGCGCATCCAACTCGGCTTGTCGTTCAGCGCGCTGGAGTTCAGCGAGTTTGTTGGCGAGGATCTGCATCGCCCTTGCCTTGTTTTGGTGCTGGCTCCGCTCGTTCTGGCAGGACACCACTACCCCTGAGGGCAGGTGGGTAAGACGAACCGCAGAGTCGGTCTTATTGATGTGTTGACCGCCCGCTCCTGACGCCCGATACGTGTCGATCCTCAGATCCTTCTCGTCGATTTCGATTTCGCTGACATCCTCAAGAAAGGGCGTCACGTCAATGGAAGCAAAGCTGGTCTGTCGGCGGTGTTGCGAGTCAAACGGGGACATCCGAACCAGTCGATGCACGCCCCGTTCTGCCGCCATCAGGCCATAGGCGAAGCGACCCTTGACAATGAACGTCGCCGACAGGAGTCCCGCCTCACCCCCTTCGGTTGCTTCGTCGAGTTCGACCGAGAAGCCACGACGTTCCGCCCAACGCTGATACATCCGCAGCAACATCTCCGCCCAGTCCTGGGCATCAGTTCCACCGGCACCGGCATGGACTTCACAGATGGCGTCGTACTCGTCGTAGGCACCGGCAAACAGGCTTCGAAGCTCCAGGCCAGAGAGTTGGCGTTCGAGGTCTGCAACGGTAGAAGAAAATTCCGCCTCAAGGGACTGGTCGGCATCGCCAGTGGCTTGCGCTTCTGCAATGAGGTCGCGGAGTACTTCGGCGTCATCAAGTGCGCTCTTGAGCCCGGCAAAGGCATCCAGATCAGCATTCACTCGACCGAGTTCGGTTGTCGTCGCTCGGGCGGCATCGGCATCGTTCCAAAGGTCCGGCTTGGACGCCAATTCGTCGAGTTCCGTCTTTCGGACTTCCTGAGCCTCGATTCCGAGGTAACTCCTCGCCTCAGCAAGCCGTCCAATGAGCTCGTGGAGCACCGCTCCTGAGTCCCGGACGACCGCCTGGCTATCGACCGGCTGCGCCATGGCAGAACTTGTACTTCCGGCCGCTACCGCAGTAGCAGGGCTCATTGCGGCCGATCTTGTCTTCTGGGTTCTTCACCACTGGCTGCAACACTTCACCGAAATCGGCCTGACCAGCTGGAGTTTGCGTCTCGGTTCCATCGACCATCTGTCCACGATCTGGAGCCAACGTGGCGAAATAGGAAGCATCAGGAACTGGTTCCTCCGCTGCCGCGTACACGGCTCGGTTCATATCAACTTCGTTTACCTCTTGTGGTGCGGCTTCGATGTGCAGTACATACCTGAGGTAGTCGTCGTCAATGTTGTCAATCATGCTGCCAAACATCGAGAAGCCTTCCCTCTGCCATGCGACCAAGGGATCTTGTTGAGCAACCGCTCGAAGATTGATGCCTTCTCGCAAGTAGTCCATTTCGGCGAGGTGCTCTTGCCAACGCTGATCAATAATTTGCAACATGACGTCACGCTCAACCGCACGCGCCGTCTCGATGCCTCCAGGAAGACTCTCGGCGTGGTGCTCGTAGTAATCAAGCGCTTCTTCGACGGCTGAGTCGATGACCTGGCCCTGATTTGAGGCCTTGGCCAAGTCCTCAATGGTGAACCGGGTTGGGTAGTACTGGTGCAACTCAACCAGCAGCTGCTCAAGATCCCAACTCTCTGGATAATCGCCCGGACAGCACTGCTTCACGAGTGCCTCAACAGTCTCGGACAACAATTCCGTTGTCCGCTCCTCGAGATCTTCGCCATCCATGATCCGGATCCGCCAGGCATAGATCACCTTGCGCTGCTCATTCATGACTTCGTCGTACTTGAGGACGTCCTTGCGAATCTCCGCGTTGCGTCCTTCGACCGTGTTCTGGGCTCGTTCGATCGCTTTGGTGACCATTTTTGCTTCAATTGGCTGATCATCGGGAAGCGTGCGACCCATCACCCAACTGAGGGCTCCGGTCGCAAAGAGTCGGAGGAGATCATCTTCGAGGCTCAGGAAGAAACGGCTCTCCCCTGGGTCCGCCTGTCGACCAGCACGACCACGAAGCTGGTTGTCAATGCGTCGAGACTCGTGTCGCTCTGAACCAAGTACATAGAGCCCACCTGCTGCTCTCACTTGATCGGCTTCAGACGTACATTGAGCGCGAACTCTCTCCAAGACCTGGCTCAACTGTGCCTTGCCCTCATCGCTTTCTAGCGAGAGTCCATTCGATAGCACTTCACGCTGCGCAAGGAGTTCGGCATTGCCTCCAAGCACGATGTCAACACCTCGGCCAGCCATATTGGTTGCAACAGTGACCGCACCAAAGCGCCCGGCTTGGGCTACAACCTCTGCCTCACGGAAGTGCTGCTTCGCATTGAGCACCTCATGAGGAATTCCCCGTCGGACCATCATCTCCGAGAGAATTTCGGACTTCGCCACCGAAGCGGTTCCGACTAGGACTGGCTGACCTTTCTCGCGGCGCTCGACGAGGTCATCAATGATCGCGTTGAACTTGGCCTGCTCGTTCTTGAAGATGACATCCGGCTGATCAATGCGCTGCGAAGGTCGGTTTGTTGGGATTGGCACGACCGCGAGGTTGTAGGTCGAGCCGAATTCGCCCGCTTCGGTCTCCGCGGTTCCCGTCATTCCGGCGAGCTTCTCGTACATCTTGAAATAGTTCTGCAGCGTGACCGTTGCCCAGGTGTGGTTCTCGTCATTGACTCGGACACGTTCTTTGGCTTCGACGGCTTGATGAAGGCCGTCTGACCATCTCCGGCCTTCGAGTGTGCGGCCTGTGTTCTCGTCAACAATCAGCACCTCGCCATTGGCAACGAGGTAATCCTTGTCTCGGTGGTACAACTCCTTCGCCCGAAGCGCCTGAGTCAATTGATGGACGTAATTAGTCGAAACCGCCTCGTACATATTCTCGACGCCAAGCGCTCGTTCGACCTTGGCAATACCTTCATCAGTCGGTACGACGGTCTTCTTCTCCTCGTCGACCTCATAGTCGACTTCGTTGAGGAGCGTTCGGGCAATGGAGGCAAATTGTCCATAGAGCTTTGCCGTCTCCGATGCTGGACCGGAGATAATCAGCGGTGTTCGTGCCTCGTCAATGAGAATCGAGTCGACTTCGTCAACAATGGCGAAATGGTGCCCGCGCTGCACCATGGCATCTTTGCTTCGAGCCATGTTGTCACGGAGGTAGTCAAAGCCAAGTTCGGTATTGGTTCCATAGGTGATATCGCAGGCATACGCTTCGCGCTTTGACTCAGCATCGACGATGTCCGGCCCAACGCGCCCAACGGTAAGTCCAAGGAACTGGTGAAGTTGTCCCATCCACTGACTGTCTCTCGTCGCGAGGTAATCATTCACCGTGACGAGGTGCACGCCCTTCCCCGCCAAGGCATTGAGGTACACCGGAAAGGTCGAAACAAGGGTTTTTCCCTCTCCGGTCTTCATTTCGGGGATCCACCCGAAGTGCAGCGCCATGCCACCCATGAGCTGTACATCGAAAGGTCGTTGCCCAAGAACTCGCCAGGCGCCCTCTCGGACGACGGCAAATGCCTCGACGAGGAGGTCGTCGAGTGTTTCGCCTTGTTCGAGTCGCTCACGAAATTCCGTCGTTTTAGCCCGAAGTTCTTCGTCGGATAACGACTCCATCTCGGGTTCTAGGGCGTTAATCAGCGGGACGATTTCCTGAAGACGACGGACTTTCTTGCCTTCACCGGCGCGCAGAACT
>CAIXCS010000151.1 GCA_903918025.1 uncultured Actinomycetes bacterium | reverse complement strand
GCGGGGCGTGACGGTCGAGTCCTTGGCGACGCTTGGTTACTCAAAGGCGACGAGTCGACCAATTCATGTCGTCCTCGCCGTTCCAGCGGACTCCCCCTACAACTCCCTCGAAGAACTCTCCGCTCGAGATGGCGTTCTTCGCGTTGCGACAGAGTATCCAGAACTCACCTCTCGAACCATGACAGATGCCGGCATTGATGCAGAAGTGCTGCTCTCGTATGGGGCAACTGAAGCAAAGGTTCCTGAGATTGCCGACTGTGTCGTCGAGATCACCGAGACGGGCAGAGCTCTCCGGGCCGCCGGCCTCAAGGTCATCCACACCTTGCTGGTGAGCCACACCGAGCTCATTGCCAATACTGCCGCTGCGGGAGACCCCTCAAAGCGTCACGCAATGGAGCAGATCAAGAGCCTTCTACTCGGCACGCTTGAAGCCCGCACCAAGGTCCTGGTCAAACTCAATGTTGGACAGGACAACTTGCAAGCCGTGCTCGGTCTTCTTCCCTCAATGCGCAGCCCGACGATCGCTGAGCTTTCAGGCGGGGCGGGCTTTGCACTCGAAACCGTGGTGGCGAAGTCTGAGATCAACGTGCTGATTCCAGCACTGAAGGATGCTGGTGCGAGCGACCTCCTCGAGATCCCGCTGGCCAAGATCATTCATTGACGATGACCGAATGCTCTGGAGTCATTGCCACGTTTGATGCCGCCAAAGGGCTCGGAATCGTCATGGCTGATCAGCAAGCGTTCCCCTTCCATGCAACGGCAATTGCGAACGGAACCCGTCAGATTGCTCTTGGGGACACCGTCACCTTCGTGATTCGCTTCGCTGCCGGTGGACGGGTGGAAGCTGGAAACATCCGTTCTTCACGCCAGCCAGGCTGAGAAGACTCAGCGCCTTAGTTGGCTGAGGCCGTCGCTGCGTGGATCTGGACGTAGGCGAGACGGAGTTGTGCGAGTCCTTCCGCCAGTTCATCTGCGGCAGGTGCGAGGCGCTCGCCGAGCCCTTCGACAACGGCGGCAAGCGCGTCGATGGCGAGTTGGGCTTCAGACAACTTTGCCGGAACTGCAGCCAAGTAGACCGCAGCGAGTTCAAAGAGCCCGTAGCAGTGATTGGAGATAACGACCTTTGGATCGGCACCTTGAAGTTCGGACCGAAGGTCCTCAATTGCTTGAGCATCCATGTGTGATGGATCGAGATCATCGGACTCGCTGAAGTCCTCGTCGAAGCGATGTTCGTCGCCGTTACCTGCGGTGTTCGTCATGGGTGTAGCCTAGGACCTCATTGAGAACAGAAGCGGGGTCGTCCACGGACGCCTCCACCCAGCCACCGCCCTGCAGTAGAAGGTGCGCTGGGTCGATCAGGTAGCCGACGAGATGTCCTCGTCGTCCCCGCTCCACGACCCGGTACGGAGAAAGACTCCGGACCCGATGGAACAGGAGTGATGCCCGATCGCTACGCCCAGCACCGTTGAGCACCGCATCAACGACAGAATCCGTGTCCGTGAAGTTCGACTGGTCGATCCCGACGGAGGTCAGTTAGGGATTAAGTCCCTTCCTGAAGCTCTTCAGATCGCCCGTGGCTTCGATCTCGACTTAGTCGAGGTAGCCCCGACGGCGAACCCTCCGGTTTGTCGAATCATGGACTACGGAAAATTCAAGTTCGATGAGGCGCAACGCGCCAAGGAATCCCGTCGCAAGACAACCCAAGTTGGCATCAAGGAAATGAAGTACCGGCCCAAGATTGGACCCGGAGACTTCGATACCAAGACCCGACAGGTTGCAAAGTTCTTGGACGAGGGACACAAGGTCAAAATCACGATCATGTTCCGAGGCCGTGAGGTGTACCACTCCGAACTGGGCAAGAAGATCCTGGACAAGATTGCCGAACAAATGGGTGACAATGCCAAGGTTGACAACGATCCCCGTTTAGATGGCCGCAACATGGTGATGGTCCTTTCACCGAATAAAGCGAAGAAGCAAGCCACCAAGGCACATAAGGACGCAGCGGACGCAGCAGTGGTTGCAGAAGAGCCAGTGAGCGCCGAAGCCAGTGACGTCGAAGTAATTGAGGTGCCGACCATGGCACCGGAGATCGTTCAAGAAGGAGTACCGCATGCCGAAGATGAAGACTGACAAGGGAGCTGCAAAGCGCGTCAAGGTGACTGGTTCGGGCAAGTTGATGCGCCGCAAGCAGAACCTCAACCACATCTTGGAGAAGAAGAGTTCGGCGCGCAAGCGTCGGCTTCATGGCGAGACGGAGATCTCGTCCCAGCAAGACAAGAACATCCGCAAGATGCTGGGCATCTAACGAACTGATCTCGCTGCGGTCTCGCAGCACCATCGAAGGAGAATGAAGCAATGGCAAGAGTCAAGCGTGCAGTTCACGCAAAGAAGAATCACAAGGCAGTCCTTGAAGATGCAAAGGGCTTCTATGGCAACCGGAGCCGTGTGTTTCGTGCCGCCAACGAAGCGGTCATGCACTCCAAGCAGTATGCATTCCGTGACCGTCGAGCAAGGAAGGGTGACTTTCGTCGCCTCTGGATCCAGAGAATCAACGCAGCCTGCCGTCTCAACGGCGTGAGCTACAGCCGCTTCATTGCAGGCCTTCACGCAGCGGGCATCGAGACCGATCGCAAGGTCTTGGCGGATCTTGCTGTGACCGATCCGGCAGCGTTTACCGCGGTGGTGACTGCCGCCATGGCAGCGCTAGATGCCGCGAAGTCCGAGTCAGCCAACTGACGAACCCACTTGGCGCCAGCCACGATCGAGTGAAGCGCCTCCGGCGCCTCCTCGAGAAGCGGTCTTCCCGTTGGGATGAAGGCGTGTACGTGGTTGAAGGTGTGGAGCTTGTCCGGCTGGCCGTCAATGGCGGCCAGCCGGTCGAGGCCCTCTATGTTGACGGCAACTGTCATCTCGACGACGTTGCCCACTTGTGTGCTCAAGCTCGATCAACGGGCATTCAGGTCTTTCCCCTTGCACCGGGCGTGCTTGAGAAGGTCACCTCGACCGTCTCGCCGCAACCACTGCTCGCAGTGGTCCCAATGCGGACCGTTGCGCTCGACGCCGTCTCTTCAGGCCTCGTCGTTGTGCTCGCTGATGTACGCGACCCAGGCAATGCGGGAACCCTGATTCGGACAGCGGAGGCTGCTGGCGTCTCGGCGATTGTGCTCGCCGGCCAGTGTGTTGATCCGTTCAATCCAAAGACGGTTCGTGCATCCGCCGGCGCGGTGCTGTGGACACAGTTGTGCGTGAGCCCGGAGGTGCCAGACACCATTCGAGCCCTGCAACGACGAGACTTTCGAGTCTTCGGGACCGAAGCTCGTGGTGGAGTCCCCTATGAAGAGGTTGATTGGACAGGGTCGGTTGCGATGGTGCTCGGAAATGAAGCTCATGGGCTTGATGCAGCTAGCGCTGAGTTGCTCGATGGCACGGTAACCATTGCCATGGCCGGGGCAGCGGAGTCGCTCAACGTAGGTGTTGCCGGAGCAGTGTTGTGTTTTGAGGCACTGAAACAGCGTCGGGGAACTACCGATGGGGTTGATGGTTTGCCATACGATGGCCCGAACCGAATTGCTGAAGGTGGAGACTGTGGGTGAGGTGATTGGCAGCGTCGACATTGACCACTTGGTGCTGGCTGCTGCGACGGCCGCCCAAGGTGCGACCAGTCGGACTGTCCTCGAGGCCGTTGAGGCCGAATTCCTTGGGAAGCGGTCGGAACTGGCCGGAGCGCATCGAAGCCTCGGATCAATGGATGAGCAGGCGAGAAAGTCCGCTGGAGCGGTGCTCAATGCGGCACGAGTCCAGATTCAACAGGCCATTGAGGAGTGCAGGGTTGGCGTTGAAGCAGCGGAGCGCTCCGCACTGCTTGAAGCCGACCGCTTGGACCTGACCGAAGTGGTGTCGAGCAGCATCGCTTCTCCGGTTCGACGAGGTCATCAGCACGTCATTTCACAGACACAGGCAGAACTTGAAGACGTCTTCATCGGTATGGGTTTCACTGTCGCGGATGGTCCTGAAGTTGAGACCGATTGGTTCAATTTCGAAGCGCTCAACATCCCTCCCGCTCATCCTGCTCGGGGAATGTGGGACACCTTCTACTTAGAGCTTGGCGAGCCTGAGACGGTGGTGTTGCGGACGCACACCTCTCCAGTCCAGATCCACCTCATGGAGGACGCGGTCGCGAACGACACGCTGCCGATTCACGCCGTCATGCCTGGCCGATGCTTCAGGCGGGATACTCCTGACGCTCGCCACCTCCACACGTTTCATCAGATTGAGGGACTGGTCATTGATCGTGGGATGACGTTCGTGGACCTTGCTGGGGTCATCCAAACGTTCACCACTGCGTATTTCGGTGCGGACATTTCCTCACGACTCCGACCGGCATTCTTTCCCTTCACGGAACCCTCGGCGGAATACGAAATTACGTGCACGATTTGCCACGGTGAGGGCTGCAGAACCTGCTCGCAAACCGGCTGGATTGAACTTGGCGGCTGCGGGATGGTTGATCCAGCGGTTCTTCATGCCGTTGGCATTGATCCAGAGGAGTACAGCGGGTTCGCCTTCGGATTCGGCATTGATCGGTGCGCCCAGATGCGCCATCAAATTGCCGACATGCGCGCGCTCGTTGAAAATGACCTTCGATTCGTCGAGCAGTTCTAAGGGCCGTCATGAAGATTCCACTTTCTTGGCTTCAGTCATTTGCCCCCTTTCCCTCTGACGTTGCGTTGTTGACGGCAATGCTCGATGACCTCGGCCTCGTTGTCGAAGGTAGTGAACGCGTCGGCGAAGGACTCGAGGAAGTCGTCTGCGCACGCGTTCTCTCAATTGAACCCATTGAGGGTGCGGACAAGATTCGAAAGATCACCGTTGACGCGGGCGGCGAACCCCTCGTCATTGTTTGCGGCGCGTGGAACTTCGAAGAAGGCGATGTCGTTCCGCTGGCTCCAGTTGGTGCAGTGCTCCCGGGCGGATTCGCCATTGCCAAACGGAAGATGCGCGGCGTTTCCTCACATGGAATGTTGTGCTCGGCAAAAGAGCTCGGCGTTGGTGACGATCAGGGTGGACTCCTCGTCTTGAGCGACCTGGTCGGCTCAGATCCAGGCGTCAAGTTGATGGAACTGTTGGGCATTACTGCCGATGTGGTCTTCGATCTCTCCGCAGAAGGCAACCGACCAGATGCCTGGTCGGTCCTTGGGGTTGCGAAGGACCTTGCCGCTCGTCTCTCTCTCGAAGTCACCATGCCTTCTTTTGGCGTCGCTGCAGCTTCTGGCAACGCAACTTCCACCTCAGCCTCGGCAGCAAATGCGGTTCCGAGTCAGTGCAGTGGACTCACGGTTACGGCTGCGCACGGTGTCGTCGTTGGAGCATCGCCCCCGTTGATCGCTCAACGACTCGCACTTTCCGGCATGCGGCCCATCAACAATGTGGTTGATGCATCGAACTACGTGATGCTTGAGCTCGGGCAACCGACCCACGCGTATGACCTCGATTCGCTAGCTGGCCCAGCACTCGGTGTCCGACTTGCGCACCCAGGCGAGACGCTCGTCACGCTCGATGGCGTCGAGCGAACGCTGGGACTTGCGGGGAGAGGACTTGGGCAACTTCCCGAAGACTTGGTCATTGTTGATGGTGACGATGCCGTCGTCGGTATTGCCGGCGTCATGGGCGGAGGCGCAACCGAAATCCATGAGGAGACGTCAGCACTTCTCTTGGAAGCGGCGTGCTTTGACGCCATGGCAATTGCACGGACCTCTAAGAAATTGGGACTCCGAAGTGAAGCGTCGAATCGCTTTGAGCGTGGTGTCGACCCAGAGTTGGCCGGTGCGGCAACGAAGCGGTTCTTCGAGATTCTTTCGCTTACCTGCCCAGAACTCACCGTTGATGAACCTTCGCTCACCGCAGCAGGAGCAAGAGCTCCAAGAACGCTCATTCGGGCGACGCCAGCTCGTTTTGCGAGCCTTCTCGGCGTTGATCTCGATGGGGAGACCATCGGAACGCTTCTCGGACCACTCGGCTTTCTTGTCGAGCATGACGGCGAGTTCCTCGACATCACGGTCCCGACGAATCGACCTGACATTCGTTCCATGCCGCTCGGTATTGCCGATGTTGCGGAAGAAATCGTTCGAACCTATGGCTATGCCCGTCTCGAACGGAGATTCCCTTCTTGGCCTGCTCCAGGAGGTTTGAGTCAGTCACAACGTCTCCGTCGACACCTCCGGGCAGTCCTCGTAGGGCTTGGACTTGACGAGGTGTGGACGCCAACGCTCGTTCCCGAGACCGATGCTCATGCCCTCCACCTTGACGAGCCACTCGTCACGTTGGCTAATCCACTCGCGGAACAAGAGCGAGCCCTTCGGTCGTCACTCCTGCCAGGCATGCTCACCGCACTTCGCTACAACGCGGATCGACGCCAGGATGAGGCACGCTTCTTCGAGATTGGTACGGCGTTCACGCATCCAGACGTGGCGAGTGCTCCTCGTTCGGCCAAGGCAGGCGCTGGCGGTGGGGCAGCGACGGCACTGCCGCAAGAGTCGACGCACCTTGTCGTGACCCTTCGAGATAACCGCGATGACGCAACGACTGCGGTGGCGCTTTGGTGGGCGCTGCATGAGGCGTTGAAGCTCGAAGAGGCAGAACTCGTTCAGCCAATCGACGGGAGCCTTGTTCCTGCGAACTTGCTTGCTGGACATCACCCAACGCGCTCAGCCCTCATCCGCAGCCGGACAACTGGTGTCAACTACGGACTGGTTGGCGAGGTAGATGCCCCTGTCCTCGAGGCCTTTGGTGTTGAGCGAGGTTCAAGGGTTGGCCTGTTGGTGCTTGACGTGACCCTTTTGGAAGATTCGGGTCTCGTGCCTCGTCGGACGCTTCGAGCAACTCCCGTGAGTCGCTATCCCTCCTCAGATATCGACCTCGCGTTCACGCTTCAGAACGTCACTCCTGCCGGTCGCCTCAAGGAGGCTCTGGTTGCTGCCGCAGGCGATCTCTGTACGTCGGTGACCCTGTTTGATGTGTACCGAGGCCAAGGTCTCCCTGAGGACCGACGGAGTCTTGCGTATTCGCTCAGGTTTGAGGCTCAGGATCGGACCCTTACTGATGATGAAGTCGGCGCTCTGCGTGCCGCATGTATCGCCGCAGCTGAACAGGTTGGCGCAGTCCTGCGCTAACCCGGTTCGACCGGAGCGATCTCGCGCCGCGAGCTCGCCAAGATGGAACCAAGCAGAATCAGCGGGAAGCCAACTGCCAAGCCAATGGTCATTGGCTCGTTCAGGAAGACGACGCCGAGCAAGAGGGCAAGCGCTGGATTGACGTAGGTCACGAGCGTTGCCCGGGCTGGACCAATCTCTCTGACGAGTGGGAAAAAGCACAGGAATGCCAACGCACTGCAGATGAGTCCAAGGACGAGCAGCGCACCAATCACTTGACCGGAAACATGATCTGGCAGGTGCGAGAGCCCTGGGTAGAGATACACAAGAGAAACCATGGCGAATGCTGCTGCGGGAACGGCGACATCGGGAACATCCGTGAGCTTCGTCGACATGATGAGCGGTCCAAGGGCGTAGCAGACCGTTACTGCCAACAGCTCAAGTACCGGAAGCAGCGTGAGGTGGCCAAGGTCGAGTCCAACAAGGGCCCCGACGCCAATGATGCCGATACCAAGACCAAGGCCACGCTTCAAGGTGACGGGTTCATGCTTTGACGTGAACCGGTAGAGCACGACCGACACGAGGGGCACGAAGGCAATCAGAATCGCCGTGAAGGAACTGGATACGTGTTGTTCGGCCCTCGTCATGAGCCACCAAGGCAGACCAATTTCAATGGCACCAAATGCCGCGATCCATCGAAAATTCTTGAGCATTGCCGAGGTGTGCCCACGAAAGGCGGCGAATGGCAAGAGCACAATCGTTGCGAGCAGTGTTCGAACGAGGATGATGGTCGCTGGATCGAGTTCTCGCACGGCGATTCGAATGAACAGGTAGGGGATCGACCAGATCACGCACATGGCCGAGAACAGGAGTACACCGCGACGACTCATAGGAAAGGTCTCTTCTGGAAGAGTTGCATACTTATACGAAGATCTGTATAGAATTGCACTATGGATGTTGGAGTCATTGGAGCATCAGGTTACGGGGGAACGGAGCTACTCCGCCTTCTCACACAGCACCCGACCATGCACGTGCGTGTTGTCGGTGCGGAGTCGAATGCCGGAGGTGAGGTTGGAGCACTCACCCCATCACTGCTGAGCTCGTATCCGAATGTCACCTTTTCCGAGTCGAAGCCCGAAGCCTTTCGTGGGCTCGACGTCTGCTTTTTGGCACTGCCTCACGGAGCGAGTCAGCGCCTCATGCCATCGCTCCTTGCGACGGTCGGACTCGTGGTCGATCTTGCTGCGGACTTTCGTTTTCAGAATCCTGAGGTCTACGACACTTGGTATGACGAGCCGCATGCGCATCCTGAACTTCTGTCCAGATTTGTCTATGGGCTCCCGGAAATGGATCGTTCGGAGCTTCCCGGCGCGACCGCAATCGCCGTGCCAGGTTGCTATCCAACCGCCGCCACCATTGCGCTGCACCCCTTCATCGAGAGCGGCTTCATCCAAAGGAGCGGCATCATCGTCGACGCGGCAAGTGGCCTTTCGGGTGCTGGTCGGCGTCCAAGTGATCGTCTGCACTTCGCCCATGCCCATGATGACCTGACCGCCTATGGGTTGCTCGATCATCGGCACACCCCAGAGATCGAGCGAAACCTTCATGGCGCAGAGGTGCTGTTCACGCCACACCTCGCACCAATTTCGAGAGGAATGCTCGCGACGTGTTACGCCAAGCCAAGCAACGAAGCGTCGACCACCGCTCAAGCAATGGCGCTTCTCCACGAGGCCTATTCGGATGAACCTTTTGTTGTCGTGACGAGCGAGATCCCTTCGACCAAGGCGACGCTCGGATCGAATTCAGTGCACGTAACGGCGAGAGTTGATCCGAGAACTGGCTGGCTCCTTGCCATCGCTGCGCTCGACAACCTTGGCAAAGGCGCCGCAGGCGCAGCGATCCAAGCGGCAAATGCAGCACTCGGGCTCCCTGAGACGCTGGGGCTCCCGATGGCAGGTCTCTATCCATGATGGTCAGTGAACAAGGAGTCAATCAATGAGTGTTCTTGCTCCAAAGGGATTTATCGCAACGGGCGGATCGATGGGCATCAAGCCGACCGGTCGCCCCGATGTGGCACTCCTGACGACGGCGAACGGTCTTCCCGTTGCCGCCGCGGCAACGTTCACGACCAACAAGGCGGCGGCTGCCCCTGTGCAGGTATCTCGACGCCACTTGGAGACAACTGGTCACCAGGTGACCTCCGTGGTCTTGACTTCAGGGAATGCCAATGCCGCAACCGGTGAAGCCGGCGAGGCGGCCGCAATGCGACTCTGCTCCGAGACCGCTTTGGCACTTGGTGTCGCACCAACCTCCGTGCTCATTGCCCAGACAGGACTCATTGGCATTCCGTTTCCCCTTGAGGCGACGATTCACCAGCTCGCTCCCATTGTGGCGACTCTTGGAGACGATGAGGCTGCGGCGCATCGCGCTGCAGAAGCGATCATGACGACCGACACCTTCGCAAAAGAAGTGGTGGTGACCGGCTCGGGATTCACCGTTGGGGGCATGGCGAAAGGTGCGGCGATGCTCGCACCGAAAATGGCGACCATGCTCTGCGTGCTCACGACCGATGCAGCCCTTCCCTCCGATCAGTTGCAGGCACTCCTTCGCCGGTCGGTCGAGCACTCGTTCAATCGACTCCTTACCGACGGGGCAATCTCCACGAATGACACCGTGATTCTCTTGGCGAGTGGAGAAGCTGGTCCGGCCGATCCGCACGAGGTTGAAGCCGCGGTCACTGACGCCTGTCAGCAGTTGGCGGAGATGATGGCTGAAGATGCAGAGGGGGCTACCAAGGTCATTCACCTGATCGTGAAGGGTGCGGCAAGCGATGAAGAAGCGCACCTGGCAGCTCGAAATGTTGCGGACTCGTTGCTCGTCAAGTGTTCGTTCAATGGCGAGGATCCTTACTGGGGACGAGTCGTCAGTGAACTCGGTTCAGCCGGCGTTGCTTTTGATCTCCACCGAGTGACCGTCTCGTATGGCGGCACGATGGTGTGTGAGGACGGCATTGCCAAGACGCATGATGCGGCGGCGGTCGCTGCACATCTGGCGGAGCGCCATGTGACCCTCGAATGTGATCTCAATCTTGGAAGTGGGTCAGCGACGATGCTCACCGTCGACCTTGGCTATGGCTACATCGATGAGAACCGGACCACTTCATGAGTCCGCTTGTTGATCCCCGGACGGCATCAAGAGAAATTGCTTCAGTCCTCGTTGAAGCACTGCCGTATATCCGTCGTTTCTCCAACAAGATCGTGGTCGTCAAGTACGGCGGGAATGCACTCGCGGGCAGCGACGGTGATGAATCGGCAGCGCTTGCCGCCTTCGCAGAAGACGTGGTTCTGCTGCGCACCGTTGGCATGCTCCCGGTCATTGTTCATGGTGGTGGACCGCAAATTGGTGCCATGTTGGGTCGCCTCGGTGTGACGTCGACCTTTGTTGACGGCCTTCGAGTGACGGACGCGGCAACGCTCGAAATTGCCCGCATGGTGCTTCTCGGAAAAGTGAATTCGGATCTCGTGGCCGCGATCAATGTCCACGGTCCTCTTGCCGTTGGACTTTCTGGTGCGGACGCGAAGTTGCTCACCGCCGTCGCCAGTCATCCTGAACTCGGCTTTGTTGGTTCGGTTGGATCAGTTGACACGACCATTGTCCGCCAACTGTGTGCGCAAGGTCTCATTCCCGTCGTTGCGACGATTGGCGCCGATGCCAGTGGCCAGCAGTACAACATCAATGCCGACACGGTTGCCGGGGCACTTGCGGCCGCGCTTCAAGCAGAGAAGCTCATCATGCTGACCGATGTTGCTGGTTTGAGAACCGATCCACTCGATGCCGAAACGACGGTAAGCCGAGTAACAACAGCCGAACTTCGAACGATGGTTGCGCAAGGTTCGGTGGTCGGCGGCATGGTTCCAAAGGTCGAAGCCTGTCTCCACGCCGTTGAAGGTGGCGCAGGGGCTGCGCACCTGCTCGACGGAAGAATTCCTCACGCCGTGCTGCTCGAGTTGTTCACCGACGGAGGCATTGGGACGATGGTCCAGCCATGACGTCGCATTTGATGGCGAATTATGGACCTCGACCTCGGACCTTTGTGCGAGGCAGTGGTTCAACCCTCTTTGATGCCGAGGGACGCGACTACATCGACTTCCTCTGTGGCATCGCCGTCACCTCGCTTGGTCACGCGAATCCGGCGGTCACGGCCGCAATTTCGGAGCAGGCAGCCACCTTGAGCCACGTGTCGAACTTGTTTGGCAATGTCTTAGCTGAAGAGGTCGCTGGCACGCTCAACCGCCTGCTGTCTCTTCCAGGGAGACCACTCGACGGGCAGATTTTCTTCGCCAACTCCGGAGCTGAAGCGAATGAAGCTGCTTTCAAATTGGCGAGGAGATACCACGCAGGAAGTCGGCCGAAGGTCATCTCGACGTGGAATTCCTTCCATGGAAGAACGATGGCGTCGCTCGCCGCTACGGGCCAAGTCGCCAAGCACGAAGGCTTTGCTCCGCTCCCCGCAGGCTTCTCACATGTCGAATTTGGCAGTCTCGACCAAATGGACGTCGCTCTCAAAGACGGTGAAGTTGGTGCCGTGTTGGTGGAACCGATTCAAGGCGAGGGAGGGGTTGTTGTCCCGAGTTCGGACTACCTCAGTGGCCTCAGATCTCTTTGCGATGAAGCAGGAGCGCTCCTCATTTGCGATGAAGTGCAGACAGGTCTTGGAAGAACAGGGGAGTGGTTTGGGTTCCATTCCCATGGGATCACGCCCGACATTGTGACGATGGCGAAGTCGCTTGGCAACGGCATGCCCGTTGGGGCGTGTTGGGCGCGTGGAGAAGTGGCCGCTGCATTCAGTCCCGGTGATCACGGCTCAACGTTTGGTGGTCAACCACTCGCGCTTTCAGCGGCAAGGGCAACCTTGGCAGAGCTCGAGCGAATTGACGCACCCAGGGCAGCGTTGGCTGCCAACGAGCATCTGCGTGCACGCCTTGCCGGAGCACCGGGTGTCGTTGAAGTTCGCGGCGCAGGACTCCTGCTTGGAGCAGTGCTCGATCTGCCAGCGGGCGAGGTCGTGACGGCTGCACTTGACCACGGGCTCGTCACGAACGCCGTTCGGCCAGACGTGCTTCGAATTGCTCCACCACTCAACATCTCAAAGGCTGATCTTGACCTTGGCATTGATCGCCTTCTTGCTGCACTGACCGCCACCTTGGAGGCCCGAACATGACCCGCCACTTCTTGGAAATTACTGACCTCACGGTTGACGAACTCGATCGAGTTCTCGCATTGGCTGTCACTCCTCCAAAGCCAGTTCTCGCTGGTCGAGGCGTCGCACTGTTGTTTGAGAAGCCATCAGCCAGGACGCGGCATTCCTCAGAGATGGCGGTCGTGAACCTGGGAGGACATCCAATCTCGGTCGCTGCTGGCGAAGTCGATCTCGATCATCGCGAGACCGCTGAAGATGTCGCAAGGACCTTCGCCAATTTTCACGCCGCCATTGGGGCAAGGGTGTTTGACCATGACGTTCTTCGTCGAATGGCTGCGGCAATTGATGACCAAGGCTTCACGGTGCCGGTTATCAATCTCCTGTCTGATGTGGCGCACCCCTGCCAAGCGCTCGCTGACGTGCTCACCTTGAGGGAGACCTTTGGACCGGATTTGGTGGGACGGACGCTTACCTATGTTGGTGATGCGAACAACGTGGCAAAGTCACTCGCGTTCGCAGGTGTTGCCCTTGGGATGGAAATTCGGATCGCTTCGCCAGAGGGCTATCAGTTCGGTGGCGGTGACCTCGCCGCAATTGCGGAGTACGCCGTCGATGCCGGCCGAGGTGGCTCGATTGTCCAAAGTGATGATGTTGAAGCGCTCTCAACGGGGGTCGACGCCCTGTATACCGATGCGTGGACTTCAATGGGCCAAGAAGCGGAGGCAGCACAGAGGCGAATTGACCTCGCTCGCTACTCAGTGACCGAAGAGCTCCTTGCGCTGGCCGAGGGTGCAGTGGTCTTGCATTGCTTGCCCGCTCACCGCGGTGAAGAGATCTCAGACGGGGTACTCGAGTCCGCGAGCGCGAAGGTTTGGCGGCAGGTCTTTCATCGCCGGACAGCCATGGTCGGACTGTTGTCCTTCCTTGCTGAAGTGGGGTCAATCCGGTGAAGGTCACCAAGCATCAACGCCAACATCGCATCACCGCCCTCCTTGAATCAGAAGTGGTGTCGAGCCAGCCACAGTTGGTTGAACTTCTGGGCCAATACGACATTGATGCGACGCAAGCAACCGTCTCGAGGGACCTCGTTGAACTCGGAGCCGTCAAGGTTCGTCTTCCCGGCGGTGTGCGTGCGTTCGTCCTCCCATCAGAACCAGGGGAACAGATTGCCCCGACCGATCACCTCCGGCGCGTGCTCAATGAGTGGGTCATTGAAGTAGCGCACTCGCAGAACCTCGTGGTCATTAGGACGCCTCCAGGATGCGCTCACGTCGTCGCAGCGGCACTCGATCGCAGTGGACACCCCGGAATGCTCGGTACGGTGGCGGGAGACGACACGATCTTGGTCATTGCGGCAGAAGAGGTTGGCGGGGCGGCATTCGCTCAAGATCTTCAGGAGTTGGCAGGAATCGCTCAAGTGACGACGGCGACTCGGCCCACATCACGACTAACGAAGAAGGGGTAGAGGACATGGCAAAGCGGGTTGCGCTTGCATACAGCGGAGGGCTCGATACCTCGGTGGCGGTTCGATGGCTACAAGAGGAGTACGGCGTCGAGGTGGTTGCTGTTGCGGTTGACGTTGGTCAGGGCGGCGAATCATTCGAAGACATCACGAAGCGAGCGCTCGCAGCTGGCGCTGTTGAAGCGGTCGTCGTTGACGCCCGTGAAGAGCTTGCTCGGGACTTCTGCTTCCCAGCCATCGCGGCGAATGCAAAGTACGAGGGCAAGTACCCACTCGTCTCCTCGCTCTCTCGACCAGTCATCGTTCGCCATTTGGTGGAACAAGCGCGCTTGTTTGGCTGTGATGCCGTTGCTCACGGATGTACCGGCAAAGGCAATGACCAAGTCCGATTTGAAGTTGGCGCCCGTGCTCTTGCACCTGACTTTGAGATCTTGGCGCCAGCACGGGTCTGGGGGCTCACTCGTGAAGAGTGTGTGGCGCTCGCCGCAAAGTGGGAGATCCCTATCCAGCAGACGAAGGAGAAGATCTACTCCATTGATGAAAATCTCTGGGGCCGTGCCATTGAATGCGGACGCATTGAAGACCCTTGGCACACGACACGGCTTGAACCATTCACGCTGACGGAGATCACCCAGCAAGGACCAATTGAAGTGATCATTGGCTTCGAACAAGGACGACCCGTCACGATCGATGGCGTTGCCTACAGTCCCGCTGACATGATCGAGTCAATGAACCGGATCGCTGGTTCGACGGGATTCGGTCGTCTCGACATGGTGGAGAATCGGCGAGTCGGCATCAAGAGTCGTGAGGTCTACGAAGCTCCAGGTGCTCTCGCCCTCATCGCAGCGCACAGTGACCTCGAAGACCTCACGCTTGAACGCGATGTCGCCCATGAAAAGCTCAGGTTGGAACCGCGTTGGGCAGAGCTCGTCTATGACGGGTTCTGGTTCTCGCCGCTCAAGAATGCGCTCGACGCGTTCATTCAAGAGACCCAACGATTCGTCACTGGCGAAGTGCGGCTGACGTTCGAGGCACCTGGCCTCATGCGCATTGATGGCCGCAGGAGCCCAGTTGCGCTCTACGACTATGAACTGGCCACCTATGACGCAGCCGACACCTTCCGACACCAAGATGCTGAAGGATTCGTGCGGATTTGGGGTCTCGGCATTTCCACCTGGGCCGCACGGCATGGAGCCAGTCCAGGGAGTCAAGGGTGACGCTCTGGCACGGGAGATTTAGCGGACAAATGGATCAGGCGATGGCTGACTACACCGTCAGCCTTCCGTTTGATCGAGCGCTTGCAGCCGAGGATCTCCTTGGCTCGGCTGCCCACGTGCAGGGTCTCGTTCACGTTGGACTCCTGACGCCCGACGAAGGGGCATCGCTGCTCGAGGCACTCGAGACCGTGGGCCAAGAAATGGCATCGGACTCCTTCCTCTTTGATCCTTCTGACGAGGACATCCACACTGCCGTTGAACGTCGCGTGACAGAGATTGCCGGTCCAACAGGAGCAAAACTCCACACTGGGAGAAGCCGAAATGACCAGGTGGCAACGGACCTTCGTCTTTGGACCAAACGTGAACTCACCGAGTTGCAGGCTGACCTCCTCGAGTTGTGTCGGGTTCTTGAGCGGAGCGCACTTGATGCGGGAATGACGTACCTTCCTGGGTACACCCACGTCCAGCGCGCCCAGCCAGTTCTGCTTGCTCATCACTTTCTTGCCCATGGCTGGGCTCTGCTTCGAGATGTTGATCGGCTTCGAGAGTGTCGAGAGCGCCTTGATGTCTCGCCGCTTGGAGCCGGGGCGCTCGCAGGTTCCTCTCTGCCGCTCGATCCGGATTTTGTCGCCGCTCGACTCGGCTTTGCCCGTCGTTTCGAAAATTCATTGGATGTCGTGGCTGACCGGGACTTTGTTGCCGAGGCGCTGTTCGACCTCGCAATGATTGGCATTCATCTCTCTCGAATGGGAGAAGAACTCGTGCTTTGGTCGAGTGAAGAGTTTGGATTCTGCACGCTCGATGATGGTTTTTCCTCAGGTTCGTCGATGCTCCCGCAGAAGAAGAATGCAGATGCTGCTGAATTGGCGCGAGGCAAGACTGGTCGTTTGATTGGCAACCTGACCGGTCTCCTCGTCACGTTGAAGGGTCTCCCGCTGTCGTACAACCGAGATCTCCAAGAGGACAAGGAGCCATTGTTTGATTCCGTCAGGCAAGTTCGCCTTGGACTGCGAGCGATGGCAGGTGCGTACGCAACACTGGCGATTCACCCTGAGACGATGCAGCGAGCTGCCGATGGTGGATCTATTGCCGCGATTGATCTCGCCGAGTACCTCGTTCTTCAACAGGTTCCCTTCAGAGAGGCGCACGCGATTGTTGCATCGCTTGTGAGGAAGTCCATTGACGAGGGGAGTGCACTCGATGAGTTAGTTGCAGCGCATCCTCTGCTTGGTGTCGAGGCCGCGGCGCTCCTCGCGCCAGGAGTTGCCGTCACCAGACGGACAACGCCTGGAGGTGCCGGCCCCATTCCAGTCGCGATTCAGTTGGATCGCTTCAAGGCAGCGATCATGAACGCGGAGAACTGATCGGCTGCTGCCCTTCAGAGGTAGCCGACTGCCAGTAGATTCGGCTCTACATCGTTGGAGTGCGACGAGCAGATGAGCGCGGTGAAGATGACCATGGATGATCAGGTTGCGACCAGCCCGCGGCTCCTGTTCGGATGGAGTTTTCGAAAGCTTCTCTTGGCAATTGTCGGCTTGGCGGCCGTCATTCAGGCGATCATGCTTGCGTCAGTGTGGACGTGGACGTTTCGCAATGGCGACGCGATTTACTACCAAGGCGAAGCAGATCTCAATGCGCACGGGCACTGGTTCGTTAACTACTACCGCTACCTCCAATCGGTATTTGAGACGCCGAGTCACACCGCGGTCTACCTCCCAACGGCGAGCCATCCACCACTGACGTCGGTCTTCCTTACCTTGGCGAATTGGATCGGCCTGTCGACCTTTCGAGAACACTCCATTGCCTTTGCCTTCTTGTTCTTGGCCACCGTCGCGATTGTTGGCTGCGCGGTCAGGTGGACGGCTTCACCACGAGCGGCGCTGCTTGCCGCACTGCTCACCGCCTGTTCGCCGTACCTCTTCGTCAATGCGAGCGCGAATTTGGCAGAGAACCTTGTGCTCTTAATGGTCGCGCTGCTGCTCCTCGCGCTCTTTCGATACCTGGCGAAGCCATCTCGGTTGGGGGCACTGGCGATCGGGGTGGCAGCAGCAGGATGCGCACTCTCTCGTTCTGAATTGGCCCTCGTCGTCGTCACCGTTGTCGCTCCGACGATTTGGCTGTGCTCGAAGACCACTTGGCAGCAACGCGTTGCTGTTCTTGCGCTTGCCGCGCTTGGTTTTACGGTCGTGGTCAGCCCCTGGCTCTACCGGAACCAGACCACCTTTCAGAAATCGGTCTGGTTCTCTGACCAATTTGGGATCACGCTGCTCGATGCGAACTGCCCAATGACCTATTCGGGTCACTATGCAGGCTGGTGGTGGCACGCTTGCGGTGAACGCGCACACCGACCTCCCCTCGAAGCACTGTCGGTGAACGGTGGGCAGGTGCCAGACACGAAGCTCTCTGCAACTCGTGACCTCCAGGTGTGGACGGGGAAGGTCCTCGCCGAGTCACCGAGCCAGTTCACCCTGGACGTCACGGAAGCGAATACCCCTGCGCAACTCTGGCAGCACTACAACCGAGGCGAGACCGTCATTACCTTCGCACTGACCCCTCGAACAACGTATTCACCCAATGATGTGGTTTCCCTCTCGAGTCGAGTGACGGTGACGTCAACAATCCTCGCGCCCCTCGATGAATCCGTTACCGATGCCAACGCAAAGGCCGTCGCCGTTGCCTTCATCAAAGCCCACAAGGTGAGGGCGACGGAGATTGCGGTTCTTCGCGTCCTTCGGACCTGGAACCTCTATAACCCGAAGGATCAGGTGGAGTTTGACTATCAAGATGCGCGACCACATGTCGTCTCGTGGATGGGTCTCTTCCTCTTCTACCCGCTCGTTCTGCTCTCGATCGTTGGAGGAGTTGCTCGCCGCCGGAAGAAACTCCCAATCGCACCCTTCATTGGGCTTATGGTCACCGCGACCATTGCGGTGCTCATCACCTTTGCCAATGGGAGATACCGGGTCGAGGGTGATCTCGCGCTCGTCATTCTTGGAGCTTGTGGCATTGAAGCACTGCTTGATCGCCGAGCAGCGAAGAGAAATCGTCTCGAAACGGTCACACAGGGGTAACAGAACCCGCTATAGTTCCAAAGCCGTCCGGAACCGAAAGGAACTGGGTGCTCGTTCAGAAATGTTCGAGATGTTGCTGCACCAGGGTGGTTGACACCGCTGCGCTGAACATGTAGAGTTACCTTCCCGCAGTAGAGAGCCTTCAGGGCTTTCGAAACGGGCCCGAGGAACTTCGGAGGTGGGCTTGCCTGTCTCTCGAAGGAAGTCGGTGGTCCTTGCACCAACGCCGGTTCTGCCGGTGCGTGCCAGGTCGCTCCTTGAAAACGGAAGAACGAGAGCCAAAAGCTAGTGCGGGCTTTTCAACCATTTCGGTTGGGAAGACTGTCAATTCAGTAGTACAAAAAGTGGCGGCCGTAGAAAGCCTTAGGGCGAGAGTACGGTCGCTGCGGGTCGTGAAGAGTCATCACCGACCCGCTCTCTGATTTGAAGTGCGGCCTTCGGGTCGTGCGGAAGATCTCGATGGAGAGTTTGATCCTGGCTCAGGACGAACGCTGGCGGCATGCCTAACACATGCAAGTCGAACGGACTCCATGGTGTAGCAATACACCGGAAGAGTTAGTGGCGAACGGGTGAGTACCACGTGAGCAACCTGCCCCAAAGTCTGGGATAACAGTTCGAAAGAACTGCTAATACCGGATACCCCCATCTGATCGCATGGTCGGATGAGGAAAGTTTTTCGCTTTGGGAGGGGCTCGCGGCCTATCAGCTTGTTGGTGCGGTAACGGCGCACCAAGGCTACGACGGGTAGCTGGTCTGAGAGGACGATCAGCCACACT
>CAIXCS010000150.1 GCA_903918025.1 uncultured Actinomycetes bacterium | reverse complement strand
TGAATGACCGAACACGAACCGAGGAAGAGAAGCGCCTTGAAGAAGGCTTGGGCAACCATCAAGAACATCGCTGCGACGTAGTCGCCGGTGCCAACGGCAAGCACCATGTACCCAATTTGCGAAACGGTCGAGAAGGCAAGCCCCTTCTTGATATCGGTCTGCGAGGTGGCGATGGTCGCTGCTACGAATGCCGTTGCGACACCGACTCCACAGATGACCCACTGCCCGGTTGAGCTCATGTGGACCAAGCCGTGGAGGCGGCAGAGCAGGTACACGCCGGCCGTGACCATGGTTGCCGCGTGGATGAGTGCCGAGACCGGTGTTGGTCCTTCCATCGCATCGGGAAGCCAATTGAACAGAGGAATCTGCGCAGACTTGCCTGCCGCGGCGAACAAGAACGCGAGGACCGCCATCGTTGAGGTCAGGCCCGAGAGCGAACCGAAGTCCATTTCCGAATAGGTAATCGTGTGGAGTTGACTCCACAACAAGAACGTGCCGAGCAGGAACCCAACGTCAGCGAGCCGGTTGTAGATGAAGGCCTTCTTGCCAGCCGAAGCCGCTGCGTCCTTGTCGAAGTAGTACGACACCAACCAGTACGAGCAAACGCCAACGCCTTCCCAACCGAGGAAGGTGACAAGGAGATTCGAACCGAGTACCAGCAGCAGCATGGAGGCCACGAACAGGTTGAGGTAGATGAAGAACTTCCGGAAGTAGGTCTCTCCGTGCATGTACCCAATCGAGTACAGGTGAATGAGTGCCGAGATGCCGGTTACAAACAGACACATCGTGATCGAGAGCGGGTCAGCGGTCAGGGAGAGGTTCGCATGGAACCCACCGACATTGATCCAGTCGAAGAGATGTTGGGTTGATGGTGCGCCATCTTTCTGGCCAAGGACGCCAGTGAACACGAGAACCGTTGCGACGAAGGAAAGCCCAACTGCAATGGTTACAATCCATCCCGCGAGCGGCTCGCGAAGTTTGTTGCCTGCGCCAATGAGCAGCAGCGCGCTGACGAGTGGGAACGCCACAATGAGGTAGGTCAAGTGGAGCACGTCAGCCGCCCATCTCAGAGAGCTCGTCGGCAACCGCACTCCGGCGCCGTCGGAAGATTGCAACGACAATGCCGAGCCCGACCACAACTTCAGCCGCAGCGACCACCAGCACGAAGAACACCGTGGCTTCGCCGCCAACATCTTTGAGCTCTCGGGAAAAACCAACGAGCGCGAGGTTGGCCGCATTGAGCATGAGTTCAACGCACATGAACATGATCAGAACATTGCGACGAATGAGGACGCCAAAGGCGCCAATCCCGAACAGAACCGTCGCCAGGATGATGAACCAAGAGAGAGGAATACTCAACTGAGCTCCTCCATCAACATGGCATCGCTGCCTTCATCGTCCCCACTGCGTCGAGCCAGCACGACGGCGCCAATCACGGCAATCACGAGCAAGCCTGCAGTTGCTTCAAAGGCGAAGAGATAGGTCGTGAAGACCGCCTTGCCGAGATCGGCAACATTGCCTCCGCCGCCAGTGAGTGCTGCGGTCTGGCTCGGCGGTCCAACCTCGAAGTGGCCAATGAAACCAAGTGCGACGATCGAGGCCATGAGCGCAGTAACGAGAATCGCCGCAAGTGGACGCTGCGCCACGATTGGTTCAATCGAGAGATCTTCTTCCTTGTCAACGCCGAGGAACATGATCACGAAGAGGAACAGGACCACAATCGCACCTGCGTAGACAATGATCTGCACCGCAGCGAGGAAGTCGGCCTGCAGCTCAATGAACAGCACCGCAATCCCGAACAAGGTCATCACGAGACTGAGTGCAGCGTGGACGGGGTTCTTGGTCAAGATGATGCCAAGGGCACCGGTGACACAGAGCGCTGCTCCAAGAATGAAGATAGCGAGATCCGGAAGGGTGACGGTTGCGAGAAGACTCACTTCGCCGCCTTCCGATTCGCTTTGTCGACCTTCCACTGCGCACGCTTCGCGGTGAAGCGATCCTTGGCTTGTTCGAGCCGGACCTTGTTGAATTCGCCCTGCTTCTTCGCCCGAGCCATCCGACCCTCAACACCGAGGTTCGACACATCAATGTCTTCGCTCAACAGGTGGCCAGGAAGGAGATCGCGCAGCAACTTTGAGCCCGTGACCATGTCGTCGCGCTGATCGGACTGTCCGCCTTCGGCCTTGCGCACGCCGTAGCCCAACTCCCCTGACCACTGCGGCAGTCCTTCATAGTCCGCAGCACCTGAGGGAGCCGTTGCCCGCATCCAGCCCGAGGTCATGACGTCATCGCCTTCGCGCCAGTCTTCCCACGGCATTTTCTGTGGCATTCCCTCATCGTCGACGACCAATTCGGTCTTCGTGTAGATGGCATCGGAGCGATTGGTGAACGAGAACTCAAACATCTTCGAGTCGGTGATCGCTTCAGTTGGGCAGGCCTCGACGCACAGCATGCAGTTGATGCACCGCAAGTAGTTGATCTCGTAGGTGTAGCCATAGCGTTCGCCAGGAGAAACCGGGTGGTCTGGTGGGTTGTCGAGCCCACGAACGTAGATGCACTTTGCCGGACACACACCCGCACACAGTTCACAGCCAATGCACTTCTCCATACCGTCTTCGTAACGGTTGAGCACATGACGACCATGTTGACGCGGCTGCTTTGGCTTCTTCTCTTCTGGGTACTGGAAGGTGACTCTCGGCCTGGTCAGGTGCCGGATGGTCAGGTTGAAGCCCCCGAAGAAGGAGAGATCCTCACGAAGATCAGCTAGGAATCCCATTAGGCCTCCACCTCCTCATCGTGGTCGGTTGTTTCGTCATCTACCGGTGCCTCATGATCAGTGAACCGTCGAAGGGCACGACCTGAAAGTGGGCGCTGCCCAATTGCTGGCAGCACCGAGGTATTGCTCTGCTCACGAGCCGAGCCAATCTCAAATGCCTGCGAGAGCGCCAGCCAGCCAATGAAGATGCCGGAGAGCACGACGAGCGCCCATCGCCACGAGGTCAGTGCCGCCGCAACGAGCAACATCCACGCGAGTGACGCGGGGATCAACTTCTTCCACCCAAGGTCCATCAGTTGGTCATACCGCATGCGAGGCAGCGCGGCTCGGAACCAGATGTACATAAAGCAGAAGGCAACGACCTTGCCGGTGAACCAGAGAATCGGGAACAACCAGCGAAGGTGCGGGATGTTCGGGATCGGTCCGGCTGGACCACCGAAGAACAACGTCACCATGACTGCCGACATCGTGATCGTGTTCATGAATTCGGCCAAGTAAAAGAGCGCGAAGCGAATCGACGAGTACTCGGTGTTGAAGCCACCAACGAGTTCGGAGTCTGCCTCGACGACGTCAAATGGTGGACGGTTGAGCTCAGCCGTTGCCGCAATGAGGAACAACACAAACGGCACAAGGCCCGTCTTAATCAGGTTCCAGTGGAAGAACGATCCGCCTTGGGCGTCAACAATGGCTCTCGTCGACAAGGAGTTGCAGACAAGCAACACGGTCACCACGTTCATGCCGAGTGCTGCTTCATACGAAACCATTTGTGCCGATGCACGGACCGAACTCATGAGTGGGTACTTCGAACCCGAGGCCCAACCAGCCAACATCACGCCATAGACCGCAATCCCCGAGCAGGCGAGCACGAGCAAGATCCCCATTGGCGGGTCAGCGACTTGGAGTTGGAAGGTGTGATGCGCAATCGTCACCATTCCCCCGACTGGGATAACCGAAAAGATGAGGAATGCCGGGACAACAACGAGATACGGCGCCAGCTTGAAGACGAACCGGTCGGACTCGGCTGGGATCAGGTCTTCCTTGAAGAAGAGCTTGATGCCGTCGGCGAGCGTCTGGAGTAACCCCCAAGGACCAACTCGGTTTGGTCCGATGCGGCTCTGCATGTCAGAAATTGCTTTGCGCTCGAACCAGATCATGAGCGTCACCGCACCCATGAGCACGGCGAAGGCCACCACGACCTTGATGATGACAATCAGAAAGACCGCAAGGGTGAGGCCATTGGCGAAGAGTGGGTCGGTAGCCAAGAGGTTCGTCATCGCGACTCCATCCGAACTTCGGTCACGAGCGCTCCTGGATCGAGCAGCGTTGCTGCCGCATTCTTGACCAATGGATCGAGCGACGTCGCGAGGTTGAACGCGAGAACGACCGTTCCTCGGGCAACACTCGAGTCGGTTTCTGTCGCAATGTCGAGTTGTCCTTGAGCTGACTTCAGCCGAACGACATCCCCCGCACTCCGACCGAGGCGATCGAGGTCATACGGATTGACTCGAGCGACCGCTGGAAGAATGAGTTGGCGAAGCGACGGTGACCCATCGACGGCCTGACCATGGTCAAAGAGCGTGTGTTGGACAACAAGTCGTAAGGCATACCCATCAGGTGCAGGTGCGACGGCACTGGTTGGCACTGCTGCCAAGAGCGTTGGGTTGCCAGTACGAACACTGGTTGAGGGCGAATCGGGAAGAGCAACGTCGTCCTCGAACGTTGCCCGAGCGGGAACCACCTTCACACCGGGGAACGCCATTGGATCTTGTGCGGTCGCGTTCAGTCCTGCCTCTCGTCCAAGAGGAAGGAGCACGCCATCTCCCGGTGCACCGGCGAGCACCGCGGCCGAAAGGCCCCGGTAGGTCGCAACGAGCGAGGAGAGTTCTTGGAGGACACCATCGGCTGAGGTGAAACCAAGATCTGCGCCAAGCGCCTCAGCGAGTGCGGCCGCAATGGTCCAATCGGACCACGCCTGACCAGGAGCAGCGATTGCCGCTGACAGCGTTGACACACGACCTTCGAAATTCGTCGTCGTCCCATTGCGTTCGTGGTCAATCGTCATCGGCAAGATCACGTCTGCCCGATCGCTCACTGCTGAAGCAGTCCCGGCGACAACGACAACAAAGGGTGCACGGCTAAGACCAGTCGCAGCAAGTGCCGAGTACGGAGTCTCCGCAAGGAGCTCACTGCCGAGCAGCAACAGTGCCGTTGGAGCACCAGCACCATTGTTGGCAAGGAGTTCCAATTGCTCAACCGAGGAGTGGCCCTTTGCTGAGGGAACAGTTCGCCATGAACCAGCAAACTGCCCTCGACCTTCATCGAGCGACACGCCTCCAGGAAGAACCCCTGGCGCCAGTCCAAGTTGGAGGGCTCCACGAAGATTTCCTCGACGAACCGCGACCATGAACGTCGCCTCGGGGAAGGCATCGGCGAGCAACTTTGCCGAGGCTGCCGTGAGGCTGCCGTCTTCTGCAAGGTTCTGTCGACCGACAAGGACAACGAGTCCCTTCCCACCCTCGGGCAGGAGTTGCTTCGCCGCCTCAACCTCCGCGTCACTGAAGGTCGGACCTTCAGCGTGGGTCTTCAGCATTGTCGTGGCCTGCGTATCGCCAAGCAGCGTTCGAATAACGGCGATCGCATCTCCTGAACGGACATGAATCGAGGTCGTTGCGAGTTCAGTGAGAGCGCTCGGCTGTTCGGTGATTTCGAGGAGCGAGGCAGAACCCTTCGCCAAGATTCCACGGAGACGGAGGAACAGCACTGGGAGATCGTCCCGAAGATCACTCGTCAACGTCATGATCGTGGTTGCCTGCTCGAGGTCAACCATGGTTGCTTGCGGAAGTCCGAGCACGAGTTCGGCGGGGAGTCCATCGCCATACTGCGCGTCGACGGAGTCAGTTCCAAGAACACCCTTTGCCAACTTCGCCCATGCGTACGCGCCCTCATTGGTGAGTTCTGCGCCACCGATCACGCCGGTGTTGGAACCCGAAGCACGAAGACCGGTTGCCGCAGCAGTGAGGGCTTCTGACCACGACACCGAAACGAGCTCACCATTGCGTCGCACCATTGGCTCGGTGAGTCGGCCTTCGGCCCCCTCGACGTCGTGGGAACCGGAAACCGCTTCAAAACTGAAACGACCCTTGTCACACAACCAACCGTGACTGAGATTGCCGTCGACACCGAGGACTCGAGTTAGGCGATTGACCGATGACTGAACCGCAACCCGACAACCAACCGCACATCCCGTGCAGGTCGATTCAACTTGGTCAAGATCCCACGGACGAGCGGCAAAGCGATAGGGCTTCGCCGTCAACGCACCAACAGGGCAGATCTGCACCGTGTTGCCAGAGAAGTGCGAGGAGAAGGGCTCGGTTGGGAACGTCGCTACCTCGACGAAATCGCCTCGGCCAGCAAAGTCAATCTGCGCGTCACCGGCGATCTCGTCAGCAAATCGTGTGCACCGGCTGCACTGAATGCACCGTTCACGGTCGAGCAGTACGAGGTCCGAAATGGGAACGGGCTTCTCGAAGTGTCGCTTCTCTTCAACAAAGCGACTCTCGCCGGGGCCATAGGCAAGGGTCTGATCCTGAAGTGGGCACTCGCCACCTTTGTCACAGACTGGGCAGTCGAGTGGGTGGTTGGCCAGAAGGAATTCCAAGACGCCGTCTTGAGCTTTCTTCACCTTCTCCGAGTCCGTGATGACGGCCATGCCTTCAGTTGCCGGCATGTAGCAAGCCGGCATCAGGGTCGTGCCACGTGGACCTTCGACTTCGACGAGACACATGCGGCAGACGCCGACTGGCTCCATCCGTGGGTGGTAGCAAAAGCGAGGAATGTAGGTTCCGGCGCGCTCTGCAGCCGCAATGATGACCTCACCCTTGGAGGCGGTCACCTCGCGACCATCAAGCGTGAACGTCACGAGCTCGTTGTTCTGTTCATCGGTCATAGCTGCACCCCCCATCATGGACGTGAGCCAGGAACTCATCTCGGAAGTGCGAGATCCCCGAATGAATGGAACTTGGGATCGACGGTCCGAGCACACAAATGGTCGTTTGCTGCGGAGGCCAGGTCAGTCCCGGAGCAATGTTGTCGCAGAGATCAAGCAGCAGATCAAGGTCTTCGATGCGACCTCCACCATGCTCCAAGCGGTACAGGATCCGCTCTAGCCAGCCCGAACCTTCTCGACATGGCGTGCACTGTCCGCAGGACTCTCGTGAGAAGAACTTGGTGATCCGCCATGCAGCTCGCACCATGCAACGCGACTCGTCCATGACGACGACCGAACCCGAGCCAAGCATTGAACCGGCTTCGGCAACTTCATCTTGTCCAAGAGGAATGTCGAGGTGCTCTGGGTAGAACCATGGAGCACTGACGCCACCAGGAATGATTGCCTTGACCGACCGGCCGCCTTTGACGCCGCCGCCAAGGTGAGGCGCCTCGATCAAGTCCCTGAAGGTGTTCTTCACCATCTCAACTTCAAAGACACCAGATTGGAGAACGTCTCCAGAAAGTGCGAACAGGCGAGTCCCGGTCGAGCGACCAGCGCCAAGAGCAGCAAATGCTGCGCCGCCATTGCTCACAATCCAAGGGAGGTTCGAAACCGTCTCGACGTTGTTGACGACCGTTGGTTCCCCGTAGAGCCCAATGGCGGCCGGGAAGAAGGGGGGCTTGATCCTTGGGAAGCCACGCTTGCCTTCCAAGGACTCAAGCAATGAGGTTTCCTCGCCGCAGATATAGGCACCGGCACCTGGGTGGACCACAATGTCGACCGAGAAGCCCGAGCCAAAGATGTCTTGGCCAACGGCGCCATGGGCATAGGCCTCATTGAGCGCAGCTTGGACTCGCTCGAGACCCAAGGCGAACTCGCCACGAATGAAGATGAAGGCCTGGGTCACCTGCAGCGCGTAGGCCGCAATCAACACGCCTTCAATGAGCTGATGCGGGTCCCGCTCGATCAGGTAGTGATCCTTGAACGTTGCCGGTTCTGACTCATCACCATTGATGACCAGATACGTCGTTGGATTCTTGCGAAGCATGGACCACTTGCGACCCGCAGGGAACCCAGCGCCGCCTCTTCCGAGCAGGGAGGCTGCATCGACCTCGGCGCAGATGGCCTCGGGCGTCATCTTGAGCGCCTTCTTCAGTCCCTCATAGCCACCGGTCGCAAGCGCTCGCTCGATCGTGAAGCTGTCGTCGAATGGCCGACGCGCGGTGACGATGGTGGTGCTCACTTGGCCGCCTCCGCTCGCTGTGCTTGGGCGTCACGCATGGCAGTCCGCTCACTCACAATGGCGTCCTTCGAGGCTTGAAGTGGCACGGAGCGGTTCACCCGGATCAAGGTTCCGTGAGGAGGAATTTCGTCACTCCGTCCACCGCTCTTGAGTTCGTCCAAGAGGGCGTCGAGCGCTTCGGGTGTGGTGGTCCTGACAAACCGGTGATTGACCTGGACGCACGGTGCCACGTCACAGTCGGCAAGACACTCCGTCTCTTCAAGCGTGAAGGTTCCATCGTTGGTCGTCGAGCCAACGGCGCAACCAAGACGGCCTTTTGCGTGCTCCAAAAGTTCATCGGCGCCACTCAGCATGCAGGCGATGTTCGTGCAGATGCCAACGACATACTTGCCAACTGGATCGGTGTGGAGCATGTCGTAGAAGGTCGCAGTGCCACGTACTTCGGCTGGCGTCACCCCGCAGAGTTCGCCGACCTCAATCATGGCTTCTTCGGTCAAGTACCCGTCTTGGCCTTGGGCTAAGTGACACATTGGAATGAGTGCCGACCGACGCTGCGGGTA
Source organism: uncultured Actinomycetes bacterium (assembly GCA_903918025.1). Classification (GTDB taxonomy): domain Bacteria; phylum Actinomycetota; class Acidimicrobiia; order Acidimicrobiales; family RAAP-2; genus CAIQEU01. Next base: position 1,362 of record CAIXCS010000150.1, on the reverse strand, counting down.
GAGGGCGACAAGCGCTTCGGCCTTCGCCCGAAGTTCGGGAGAAAAATGATTCATCGGTCAACTTCTCCCATGACAGGGTCAACTGAGGAGATCACGGCGACGGCGTCAGACAAGAGTCCACCGCGCATGAGCAAAGGAAGGGCTTGCAGGTTCACAAAACTTGGTCCTCGAATGTGCATCCGGTAGGGCTTTGGTCCACCATCAGATGCGAGGTAGCAACCAAGTTCACCTCGAGGTGACTCAATGGCGACGTAGACCTCGCCTTCAGGAACACTGAAGCCTTCGGTGAAAATCTTGAAGTGGTGAATGAGTGCCTCCATCGAGGCATCAATGCGTCCGCGTGGCGGTGGCGTGACCTTGCGGTCTTGGACCCGGTAGTCACCCGAGGGCATTGCTTCAAGCAATTGACGAACAATCTTGACCGACTCACGGATCTCATTGAGTCGAATGGAGTACCGGTCGAAGTTGTCACCGTAGGTGCCGACGATGACGTCAAAGTCAACCTCGTCATAGGCCAAGTACGGCATGGTGCGTCGCAGGTCCCATGGGACACCAGTCGAGCGAAGGAGTGGACCAGTGACAGAGAGCGACAGTGCTTCCTCGGCGGTCAAGTTGCCAATTCCTTCCATGCGACCCCGGAAGATGGCTTGGCCAGTCAGCAGTTCGTCGTATTCATAGGTCCGCGCTTCGACGGTGTCGCAGATGACCTGGATGTCGTCTTCCCAGCCATCGGGAAGATCGGCTGCAACGCCACCGGGTCGGATGTAGTTGTGGTTCATCCGAAGACCAGTCGTCTTCTCAAAGAACGAGAGGACTAACTCACGCTCACGAAAGCCGTAGATCATCATTGAGGTTGAACCCATGTCCATACCGTTGGTCGCCATCCACATGAGGTGCGACGTGATGCGGTTGAGTTCGGTCATGAGCATGCGGATGTAGGTCGCACGCCTTGGAAGTTCCACCTGGAGGAGCGCTTCGGTTGCGAGCGAGAAGACGAGCTCATTGTGCAGTGGCGCCAGGTAGTCCATTCGCGTGACGTTGGTCGAACCCTGGAGGTAGGTGAGGTCTTCTGCCTGCTTCTCCATGCCGGTGTGGAGGTAACCAATGATGGGCTTCGTCCGAAGCACCACTTCACCGTCAAGTTCCAGCATCAACCGGAGCACACCGTGGGTCGAAGGATGCTGCGGACCCATGTTGATGATCATGGTTTCGTCATCAAAGCGCTCGACGTCAATTTGGGTTGGGTCGATGCTCGGTCCCTCTGGAAGACGAAGGACTGCGCCAACCTCACGCCCAAGCGCGGCTGGACCGGTTTCTTGTCTCGGGAAGAGTTCCTGAGAACCTTCAGAGGTCTCTTCGGTT
>CAIXCS010000149.1 GCA_903918025.1 uncultured Actinomycetes bacterium | reverse complement strand
TCACACTTGATGCCGAGCTTCTCGAGCTTCTCGATGTTGCGTCAGCAGTTGACGCCGTTTACTGAACGACGCAACGCAAGACGGAGAGCAATGCTCGTGGGTGAATCTTCGCTGCGCCGAAACGCCTAGGACTGCTTGACGGCCGTGACGAGTTTGCCGAGGCTGTCCTTCGCATCGCCGAAGAGAAGGATGGTCTTCGGGTCGTAGAGCAGTTCGTTCTCGATCCCCGCGAATCCTGGACGCATCGATCGCTTCAGGAAGACAATTTGTCTTGCCTCGTCGGCGTTAATGATCGGCATGCCGTAGATGGGGCTACCCGGCGAAGTCTTGGCTGCGGGATTCACGGTGTCGTTAGCTCCAACAACCAGCACGACGTCAGCCGTCGACATCTCTGGATTGGCTTCGTCCATTTCCTTCAGCTCTGAGTACGGCACGTTGGCCTCAGCCAAGAGCACGTTCATGTGCCCAGGCATGCGACCAGCCACTGGGTGAATGGCATAGAACACTTCAATCCCTTTGGACTGTAAGAGTTCCGCCAATTCGTTGACGGTGTGTTGGGCCTGAGCGACGGCAAGTCCATAACCCGGAACGATGATGACCTTGCGTGCATAGGCAAGCATGACCGCGATGTCTTCCGGTGTACCGGAACGAACGGGACGATCGTCGGCGCCTCCAGAAGCGGCACTCGGTGTTGCTGAGCCAAATGCACTGAACATGATGTTCGGAAGGCTGCGGCCCATGGCTTGGCTCATCAACTTCGTCAGCAAGATACCTGACGCACCGACGAGCGTTCCGGCCACGATGAGGACGTTCGAATCAAGCGTGAAACCGGACGCCGCGACGGCAAGTCCGGTGAAGGAGTTGAGCAGTGAGATGAGCACAGGAACGTCAGCGCCACCGATTGGCAACACAAAGGAAACGCCAACGATGAGTGCCACGACAAGCAGAATCCAAAGAAGGAGATTCGTTGGAGCAATGAGGAGTGCAACAACAATCCCTAATGCACCGAAGAAGATGATCCCGTTCATGATCTGCTGGCCCGGATAGGTAATTGGCCGACCGGTCATGAGTTCTTGCAACTTCGCGTATGCGATTGCCGAGCCTGAGAAGGACATTGCTCCAATGAGGACTCCGAGGACGACCTCAAGCACGACATAGGTCGGCAAGGTCTTCACGTCTTGATGCAGGAATTCCGTAATGGAGACCAGTGCTGCCGCACCACCTCCGACACCGTTGAAGATCGCAATGAGCTGCGGCATCGAGGTCATCTTCATGAACCGAGACATCGGCACGGCAATGACGATACCGAGCACCATTGCCCCAACCATGAGTCCAAGGTTTCGCAGACCCTGACCGTTCTCCTGGTGGAAGAACGTGGCCACGACGGCAACTGCCATGCCAACTGCACCAACAATGGTTCCCTGTCTCGCACGTTTTGGACTCGAGAGTCCCTTGAGCGCAAGAACGAAGGTGATTGCTGCGAACAAGTACGCCAGGTCAATGGCGGTTTGCCGACTCACTTTGAACCGTCCTGAGTCTTAGGCGCTTGGGGCTTGGTCTTGAACATGCCGAGCATTCGATCGGTCACGACAAATCCACCAACCACATTGAGCGTGGCGAGGAAGACCGCAAAGAAACCAAGGATCTGTTCAATGGTCGACGTTGCCTGTCCGAGAACGAGCATCGCGCCAACAACGATGACCCCATGGATAGCGTTTGAACCGGACATGAGGGGTGTGTGCAGGAGTGACGGCACCCTGCTGATGACCTCAATGCCGATGAAGATCGACAGAATAAAGACCGTCAATGAGGCCAAAATTGGATGGCTGTTCACCTGATGTCCACTCTGTGCGGCATGTTGTGCCACAAGGTGGAAGTTGTTGAGCGACGTCATGCCGCACCTCCTTCAACTGGTTCTTCAACGGCAGGAGCTTGGGCAACTGGGATCCCAAGCAGATCAGCGAATGCTTGTGTCGATGCGGTCCCGTGACGAACGACGGCGGTCGCCGTGACGACTTCATCATTCCAATCTGGGGCAACCTCACCAGCCTTTCCAAAGAGTGCGAGCAAGTTGTAGACGTTGCGAGCAAACAGGAATGATGCGTGCGTCGGCATTTGGCTGGGTGGATTGGTCATGCCAACAACGAGAGCGTGGTTCACGCGAGTGACCTCGCCCGCGACGGTTGGCTCACAGTTGCCACCGCCATCGGCTGCCATGTCAATCACGACTGCTCCCGGCCCCATGGCTTCAATCGCTGCAGTCGTCACCAAGATTGGCGCCTTGCGTCCAGGAACCGCAGCGGTCGTAATCACGACATCAGAAGCCGCTACTTCGGCCGCTAGTGCTGCCTGCTGGGCTGCTTGTTCTTCCTGCGTGAGCTCACGGGCATAGCCACCCGTGCCTTCAGCGGAAACACCAAGGTCAACAAACTGTGCTCCGAGGCTCTCTGCCTCTTCCTTCGCCGCAGCACGAACGTCGTAGGCGCGTACAACCGCTCCGAGGCTCCGTGCAGTCGCGATCGCACGGAGACCGGCAACACCGACACCCATAACGAGAACCTTCGCAGGAGGGACCGTGCCTGCTGCGGTCATGATGAGCGGAAAGAACTTTGTTTGGTACTCGGCACCAGAAAGCGCGGCACGATATCCCGACACCGTTGCCTGCGAACTCAAGGCATCCATCGACTGGGCGCGGCTGATCCGGGGAAGAAGGTCGAAACTCACTGCGGTGACCTCATTTGCGGCGAGAACCTTCAGAGCATCGACACTCTGGCCTGGCTGCAGGAAGCTCATGCAGAGTGATCCCTTGGGGAACGATGCCGCTTCTTCAGCCGTTGGTGCATTCACCTTGGCAATCACCGCAGCGCCCTCGAGAGCGGCGGTAGCCGATGGAGCAATGGTCGCTCCAGCAGTTCGGTAGGCATCATCAGGGAAGTTCGCCTCTGCACCTGCCCCGCTTTGCACGGCAAGGTCCCAACCTTCGGCGACGAGTTTGGCCACGATGTCGGGAACGAGCGCAACTCGACGCTCTCCGGCTCGAGTCTCAGTGAGCACACAAATCTTCATCTTCATTGTTTAGCAGGGGTCTGAGATGCCCTTCGGCTACGAAGAGGATGCGGCGGCGTGGAAGGCCGGCCACTCGCCTCCACCATGAAGCACCAGGTTTGCCCCAGTGAGATACGCCGCAAGGGGAGAGGAGAGAAGCAGACAGACACCTGCAACATCTTGAGGAGTCCCAAGGCGCCCGACTGGAACCGTTGCCGCCACCCGTTCAAGCCCAGAAGCGCCGCCAAAGTGTTCGTCGGCATGGCCAGTGTCCAGGATCCCGGCAGAAATGCAATTCACCCGAACCTTCGGTGCCCACTCAACGGCGAGCGACTCTGTCAGTGAGATAAGGCCCGCCTTTGCCGCTCCATAGGCGGCGGTCAAAGGAGAGGGACGAAGTCCTGAGACTGACGAGATGTTGAGAATGAGTCCGCCGCTTGCTTGGGTCTGCATCACGTCGTTTGCGGCCTGCGCACAGTGCAGCGCTGCCAGCAAATTCAAGGCGATCACCGAGGTGGAAAACCGAGAAGATGCCGTTGCGGCTGCAGCAGAAGGTGCACCTCCTGCATTGTTCACGAGGATGTCGAGGCGCCCTGTTTCGCCAACAGCGGCTTCGATCAGCCAACCAACTTGCTCCGCATCTCGCACGTCAATGGCGAGATACGACGCACGTCGAAGTTCACCATCGGGACCAAGCACCTCGGGTCGTTCCTCTTCTTCAGGTGCAGTTCTCGCCCCAACGACCACCGAACAGCCTGCGCCGAGATATGCCTCGACAATGCCTCGCCCAACTCCCCTTGTACCTCCGGTGACGATCACGGTTTGACCGTGAAGGTCCGAAGTTGACCATGAAAGCGGAGGAAAGGTTGGTTCGCCCATGAAGTGAGGCTACCGGTGCTGCGCACAGAATTCTCACTCCCAGAGCGAACGCACGTGAGGCCTTCGGTGTGAACACCGTGAAGATCGAGAGCTGTCGTAGCGAGTTTCCGTTGAGACGCAGAACGTCACGGGCGGATGCCTGGGCGACTCGATTCCATGCCGGCGCTCACAAGTAACTACCCTTGCCCGAAGAAGGAGAGCCCATGCCGATCTACACCGTGCACAACGAACCCGGAATCGTCGAGGTGGTCATGGACCACCCGCCGGTTAACGCACTCGATATCGCCACTTGGTACTCACTGGCCGAGCAGCTGCTGGCTGCGGGTCGGGAACCAGACACCAAGGTCGTCATCCTCCGTGCCGAAGGTCGAAGTTTCAACGCAGGCGTTGACATCAAGGAGGTTGCCGCACTCGGCGACGACGCCTTGGTCGGCTGCAATCGAGCCTGTTACGCCGCGTTCGCGGCGGTGTATGACTGTGAAGTTCCCGTCATCGCCTCGGTGCAGGGCTTCTGCCTTGGTGGTGGGATTGGACTCATTGGCAATGCCGACATCATCACTGCCTCGACAGCTGCAACATTCGGACTCCCCGAAGTTGACCGAGGTGCCCTCGGAGCGGCAACGCACCTCTCTCGCTTGGTCCCTCAGCACAAGGCTCGCCAAATGCTCTACATGGCCACCTCAATTACGGCTGAAGAACTTGCTACGTACGGGCAACTCGCTGCGGTCGTCGCCCCCGAAGACTTACTCGAGACCTCGTATGAGATCGCTCGCAACCTCGCGAAGAAGTCACCGTCGATTCTTCGCCGGGCAAAGGAAGCCATGAACGCGATTGACCCAATTGACGTGAAGCGCAGCTACCGCATGGAACAAGGCTTTACCTACGAGCTCCATGTTCGAGGCGTAGCCGACGAACAGCGTCAAGCCTTTGTTGAAAAGCGCGACGCGGACACGTCGAGATAGCTATGGCCAACAAGCGCGCAACCATCGACGAGGCCCTTGACCGCCTCGAACCAGGAATGACGATTGGCATTGGGGGTTGGGGTTCTCGTCGAAAGCCAATGGCCATCGTTCGAGCGCTGCTCAACTCCACGCTCCACGACCTCACCATCGTTAGTTACGGCGGCCCCGATGTCGGGCTCCTGGCAAATTCCGGGAAGGCGACCAAGGTCATTGCCGGATTCGTCACACTCGACTCAATCGCACTTGACCCGCTCTGGCGGCAGGTTCGCCAACGCGGTGGGGTTGACCTCACCGAAGTTGACGAGGGGCTTTTCTATCTGGGGCTCCAAGCAGCAGCGTGGAGAGTGCCGTTTCTCCCGGCGAGAGCAGGCCTTGGGTCAGACGTTCTCGAGCGAAATCCCCACTTGAAGACGGTTGCCAATCCCTACATGGACGGCCCGTACTCCGAGCCAGAGGATGCTCAATCGGTCTTCGTCGCAATGCCCGCCCTCCGGCTCGATGCGGCGTTTGTCCATGCAAACGCAGCGGACACAGCCGGCAATGCAACCTTCACCGGTCCGGACCCGTACTTCGATGAACTGTTCCTCGGGGCTGCAGCCCTCAGGGTCGTGACAGCAGAGCGCATTGTTGACGAAGGCACGCTCGATACGGTCGGTCCACTCGCCAAGGCAACGGTCCACCGCCTCTTGACGGACCTCGTCATCGAAACGCCCAATGGTGCGCACTTCACCTCGTGTGCCCCCGACTACGAACGAGATGAGGCGTTTCAAAAGGCCTACGTCACTGCAGCTGGTGACCCGGAATTGTGGCAAGGCTTCGTCGATCGCTACCTCGCCGGCAACGAAGCCCAGTATCAGGCAGCGCTCGCCCAAGACCGAGAGGGGTCGAAGTGACCGAACCCACGCGAGCAGAGGTCTGCATTGCTGCACTCGCCGAAGTCTGGCGTGATGCTGGTGAAATTATGGCGAGCCCATTTGGCTCGATTCCGATGATTGCCAGCCGCTTGGCCAAGCGCACGTTCTCACCTGACCTCGTTCTGACCGATGGAGAGGCCGCGATCATCGTTGGTGCTCCACCCATCAACACGAGCCCTCAAGATCTTGTTCGTGAGGCGGCGGTCCCCTATCGGACAATCTTCTCGGTTGTGTGGTCGGGACGACGTCACATTGTGATGCAGGCGTCACAGATTGATCGGTTTGGCAACCAAAACCTCTCCGCGATTGGTCCACCCAATCAGCCGAAGGTGCAGCTCATTGGCGTGCGAGGCGCACCGGGAAACTCGGTCAACCACAAGACGTCCTACTGGGTACCCGACCACTCAACTCGGACCTTCGTTGAAGCAGTCGACACCGTCTGTGGCGTCGGCTATGACCGTGCCGCCGCGGCTGGTTCCGGAGCCACTCGCTTCCACGACCTTCCTCGGGTTGTCTCGAATCTTGGTGTCTTTGACTTCTCCGGACCCAATCACTCGATGGCACTCGTTTCCGTCCATCCTGGAGTGACCGTCGACGAGGTTGTGGCTGCGACTGGCTTCGAATTGCAGTTGGATTCCGCTGTCGAAACTCCTTGGCCAACCGACGATCAATTGGCGATCATTGCGGAACTCGATCCCAAGGGTGCTCGAGATCGGGAGATCCGAACGTGAGTGGACCCGAGCCACATCGCGCACTCTCGAACGACTTCACGAGAGCCGTAGGTATCAAGTACCCGATTGTCCAAACCGGCATGGGTTGGGTTGCAGGTCCCCGGCTCGTCGCCGCATCGGCCGAGGCGGGCATTCTTGGTCTTTTGGCATCTGCCACCATGACGACAGAACAACTTGGTTCGGCGCTCACCGAGGTTCGCTCACGAACTGATCGCCCATTCGGCGTCAACATGCGAGTTGATGCTGCTGATGTTGAGGATCGTTTGGCGCTCATGATTGACGCAGGCGTCACGGTTGCAAGTTTCGTTGGTGCGCCAAATGCCAAAGTTGTTGAGCGATGCCATGCCGCTGGCCTCTTCGTGATCCCGACCGTGGGTGCACGACGCCACGCCGAAAAGGTCGCATCGCTGGGTGTCGATGCGCTGATCGCCCAAGGTGGCGAAGGTGGAGGACACACCGGTGTCGTGCCCACCACCTTGCTCCTCCCAGAGGCGGTGAACGCGGTAAACGGTTCAGTGATGGTGCTTGGTGCGGGTGGTTTCTACTCAGGTCGAGGCCTCGTGGCTGCCCTTGCCTATGGGGCCAAGGGTGTTGCCATGGGGACACGCTTCCTCTTGACCGCGGAGTCGACAGTCCCTGACGCGGTGAAGGCCCAGTATCTCGCTGCCTTGGTCACCGACACGGTCGTTTCAACGAAGGTTGATGGCGCACCTCAGCGAGTGCTTCGCACGGAACTTCTTGAGTCATTGGAGTCTCGTTCGTGGCTGAGAAGTCTTCCGACGGCGCTGGCGAATGCTCATCGATTCCGAAAAGAGACGGGTCTCAGTTTGCGCTCCATGCTTCAGGAGGGCAGGCAGATGAAGACGGGAAACGAGTTGTCCTGGACGCAGGTGGTCATGGCAGCAAATGCGCCAATCATGACCAAAGCGGCCCTCGTCGATGGGCGCACGGACGTTGGGATTCTTCCAACCGGCCAAGTCACTGGCGTACTTGATTCCCTGCCCACCGTTGCAGAACTGGTCGAGGAAATCATCAGCGAGGCCAATGCCACCTTGGTGCGTCTGTCAGGGTGACCATGCCCGAGGTCGGAGACGCCGTCGACGGTCAGAGCGTCGAGTTACAAGGTCCGTTCCGGCTCGATTGGCGCGATCTGATCGCCTGCTGTGGTCTCTTGATCTTCGCGTCGACCCTTCGCTTTTCTGGATTCACCCGATTTGACCTTTGGTATGACGATGCCTGGTCGGCCAGCCCGGCCAAAGCGACGCTCCGCGAAGCACTCCATATGGGGGTCGCTGCACCTGGATACTCACTGCTCCAGCGAAGTTGGATCCTTCTTGATCCCTTGTCGACCAGTTGGGCACAGATTCCAGCGTTTGTGTTCGGACTCGTCGGGATTCTTGCGATCTTCGGACTGGTTCGAATGCTGCGGTTTCAACGGTTCGTCACCTACGCCATCACAGGCCTGATCGTCCTGTCTCCAATCACCGTGACCTACTCAACCAGAGTCAAAGAGTACGCAGCGGACTTCGTCCTCAGTTGCTTGTTGTTCGTGCTTGCCGAGCGCGTCCGCCGGTCTGCGAATCGTCGAACCCTGCTGCAGCTTGGCCTCGTGACCGTGCTGAGCGTGGCGTGTTCGCTGTCGACGTTGATTGTCGCCGCAGCTGTGTGGTCCGTTGTTCTCGTCATTGCCATGTATGACGAGACTTCCCGGCGCCAGTGTCTTGTCGCTGCCGGTGTCGTCACGGCAGTCACCGGAGCCATTGTGTTGTTTGCAAGCAAAACGATTCCTCAAGTACTCAACCTCAATTGGCGACGACGCGGGTTCTTGGTTGACTACCGAACCTTTCATGGATTTCGCCACACCATTCTTCAAATTTTCTCTGGGCTTGGTCACGGACTCTTCGGACTCCCGACGTATCTCACCGGAGGAACATCAATGCAGAAGCTGTCAACCGCCTTCCTTGCATTCATCATCTTCTTGGCATTGACCTTCGGGATTTTCTGGAACGTTCGCAAGACGCTCTCGACGCACACAGTGCAGCCGAACCTTGTAGCGGCGGTAACACTCCTCTTCGGTCTTACCGCAGCGTTTACCGACCGAATTCCCCTGGGAGATGGCAGAACTGACGAGGTGCTGTTTCCTGCGCTCTTGCTCTTGCTCGCGAGCGCGGCTGCTGCTCTTCTCGCGAGAGGAAGAAACCATTGGAACGTGACGCCTCGTGCAGGCAATCGAATCCTGATTGTGGCAGCCCTACTCCTAGGAATTTCGGGAATTGGATTTGGTGCAACCCATCAAGCGCACTATCCAAGCATCAACCTTCGATCCGTTCTTCCGAAGATTGATCGAGCAAACCACGCTGCTGGAGTAGATCGCTCGTATGCGGGCATTGTCGTCGATGGCTTCAACAACTTCGGTTGGGGTTACTACGAGATCACGCCCACCGCGCTCTCCTTTGCAAACAATGCGCACTACACCTGGCCACAGGGGTTCCACTTCATCTCGACGGATCCAAATGTTGTCCTTGCTCCAAATGCTGCGTGGCCTGGCGAATTCACCGCATTCTCGGCAACCCACCACCTGCTCTGGTACGTCGGATTCACCAGTGGCACGTTCAACCCCTCAATCAAGAATCGCTGGATACCGATCGAAACGCCCACCGGGATCGAACTCAAGCGTGAGGGCTGGGTTCAGAGTTTCGTGGTGAAGATTTCGCTCCATTGCTACGCAACGCTTCTTCAACGTCGCGGCAGTTAGGCCCGGTAATGGCGGAGGGCGTCGCTCCTAGACTCCGACCATGTCGCTTCCAGAAACCTTGAAACATCGCCATGCACCAGATGGTCTCGTTCTGACCATTGCCTGCGTTGCGCAATTCATGGTCGTGCTTGACGTATCGATCGTCAATGTCGCGCTCCCAACGATTCAACGCGATCTGGGATTTTCGTATTCAGGTATTCAGTGGGTCCTCAACGCCTACGTCTTAACTTTTGCCGGCTTTCTCCTTCTCGGAGGTCGTGCAGCGGACTTCTTTGGTCGACGCCTTGTTTTCCTTTGCGGAACAGGGCTCTTTACCCTCGCCTCCATTGGTGCCGGATTTGCTCAGTCCGAGTCCCAAATGGTCATCGCTCGAGCGGTGCAAGGACTTGGCGGAGCGATCCTGTCGCCGGCCACACTCACGATCATCGTGACGACCTTCGCCGGTCCTCGACTTCCGAAAGCAATTGGCGCGTGGAGTGCAGTCGCGGGAGCGGGTGGAGCCGCAGGCACGCTGCTCGGCGGAATGCTGACGGGTTGGTTGACCTGGCGCTGGATCTTCTTTATCAACGTCCCGATCGGGATTGGTGTGGCGGTCCTTGCCTCGCTCTACCTCCAAGAACTTCGAGTGCAAAGCGGTTCGTCCAAGCTCGACCTCGCAGGTTCATTCCTCGTCACCGCGGGCCTTACCTCGCTCGTCTTCGGCATTGTGAATGTCGCTTCGATCAAAGACGGCCATGAACTCGGCTGGGGGTCGGCAACGGTCATCAAATGGATCGTGGTTGGACTCGTCTTCCTCGTTGCATTCATTGTCTGGGAACTGAAGGTCGCAAGTCGACCACTCGTTCCCTTTCGAATCTTTCGCGTTCGGTCACTCGTCGCCGCTGACCTCGTCATGCTCCTCATTGGTGGCGCCTTCTTTTCAATGTGGTACTTCCTCACCTTCTACCTGCAGTCGGTTCTTGGCTACTCGGCGCTCAAGGCCGGATTTGCCTTCGCTCCAATGGCGCTCGCGATCATCGCTGGCGCACAAATCTCTTCTCGCCTCATTCATCACCATGGAGTGAGAAACCTCGTCTTCCTTGGAGCTGGACTCGCAACGATTGGTTTCTACGGACTCTCAAGAATTCATCCACATTCGGACTACTTCCCCGCAGTGATCGTGCCAGCGGTCGTGTGCTCGTTCGCCATGGGCATCTTGTTCACCCCACTCGCCACCGCTGCGACTGCAGGCGTCGATCGGTCCGAGTCGGGGCTCGCCAGTGGGATCCTCAATACCTCTCGACAGGTCGGCGGTTCTCTTGGTCTGGCGATCCTCGCGACCCTCGCCGCATCGGCGACGGCGAGCTACTTCCATGGATCGATGGCTGGCGCAACGGGAAGTTACAACCTTCGTTGCCAACTCCACCCCTCAACCGTGTTGCTCTCCGCCTGCAAATCGGCAGAGACCCATGGCTTCAACGTCGCCTTCCTCATTTCTGCGGGGATCACCGCCGCCGCAATGGCGGCTGCCACCCTCATTCCAAAGACGACCAAAGAAAATCACGTGGCGGGTGCGCCCCCGATCCCCGTCATCCCGGAGTAGAACCTTGGGGTGATCTCAAGTCCAAACAATCGAGCGCGCCCGTGGTTGTGGC
>CAIXCS010000148.1 GCA_903918025.1 uncultured Actinomycetes bacterium | reverse complement strand
TATCAATATCTGCCAGAAATGAGCACCGACGAGTTCGAAGCGCTCAAGCGTGACGTTGCAACCAATGGCATCTTGGTGCCGGTCGAGTTGGATGAAGTTGGAGCGGTCTTAGACGGTCACCACCGCTTGCGAGCGTGGACCGAACTTCGAAGTGAAGGTGCCAAGGTCCCGGACTACCCACGAGTCATTCGGCGCTTCGCCCAAGAGGAAGAGAAGATTGGACACGTGCTCTCGCTCAACCTGGCGAGGCGGCACCTTTCAAAAGACCAACGTCGAGAACTGGTGCTGAGTCTCCGAGCACGCAACTGGTCGCTCCGCCGCATCGCAACGCTGCTTCAGATGAATGAGATCACGGTCCGGCGAGACCTGGCAGATGCGACATATGTCGCACCTGAAGCGTTGAGCGATGCCGATGGCCTTGACCCAAAGGCGACAACCGCCACCAGGCTCCCGAGCATCGTCGTTGGTTCCGCCAGAGACGAAGCGCGAGCGGTCAGTGCGCTTTCGGAACTTGGGGAAGATGCACCGAGAAAACTCCTCGGACTCCCGAGAGCCGAAACGAGAGCCCGGGCGGCTTCCCTCGCGCATCGACGAGCTGGTGAGGTCCCTCCGAGGACCGAAGGCCAACTCTGGCGAGTTGAGCACCTTGACTTTCGGGACCTCGATATTCCAGACCACAGCGTCGATGCGATGATTTGCGACCCTCCGTATACCGATGAGTGCATTCCACTGTGGTCGGACTTGAGTGAGTTCGCAGCCCGTGTGCTCAAACCCGGTCGACTCCTCGCTGCCTATACCGGACACGTGCGTAAGCCCGAGATGATGGACCGACTGTCCGAGCACTTGGAATACGTCTGGACCGGAGCGACGGTGTTTCGAGGACGACACACGAAGGTCAACCTTCGAAAGATCAACGGTTCGCATCGACCGTGGTTGCTCTACTCAAACGGTCCCTACGAACCTCGGGGCTGGATCAGAGACACGCTCATGGCTCCAGTTGGAACTGGCGAGAAGAGTCTTAGAGATCATCCATGGCAACAGGCCGAGGAGCCATTCCGTGAACTCGTTCAGATGTTGACCTTGCCCGGAGAGCTCGTGGTTGATCCGTTCTTAGGGAGTGGCACGACCGCGGCCGCTGCAACCGCTGAAGGACGCCGTTTCATTGGTTGTGATGTCGACACCGCAGCCGTTGCGATGACGCTTGAACGACTCAACCTTCAGATTGAGGGAGAAGCCAGTTAATGGAGCGTATTGATGTTGAGTGCTCAAAGTGCTTTGGATCGTTCTCGACAGCAGCAAGCACAAGGACCACCTGTCCGCACTGCAAAGGTGCGGTGACGGTTAGGCGTGGCGAAGAAGTTCCAAGGCGTGCGATGAGTCCGTCACCGAGGAGCTCGAAGGACGCGACGGTCGATCTTGGCAACAGCGGCCAGGTGCTCGTGTTGTTGGGGTTCGGCTTCGTGTGGTTGTGGGGGTTGATTAGGGGGAAGGCAGAGGGTTGAACTGACCATCTTTCGAACCCAACATTTGTGACAGCGACCGAGTAAAACTATGTGCAATGTCTTTCTCTACTCCGCCAACCCTTCTCACGAAATCTGCCATTCGAAACAAGGCGATCAACTTCTCAAAGGCTTGGGCCGAGGCTTCTTCCGAAAAATCTGAAAGCCAGTCATTCTGGAATGCCTTCTTTGAGATCTTTGGTGTCTCACCTCGCAACAAGGGCTATTTCGAAGTTGCTGCGACGAGGCTTTCAACAGGTCGACATGGCTACATCGACCTCCTCATTCCTGGAGAGATGGCCGTCGAGCAGAAGAGCGCTGGTGGTGATCTCAACAAGGCCATGAGCCAACTCGTTGATTACTTGGACTCCCTCCAGCCTGGTGCCATGCCGAGGTTGCTCGTTGCGTGTGACTTCCAACGCTTCTACGTACAGAACCTAGAC
>CAIXCS010000147.1 GCA_903918025.1 uncultured Actinomycetes bacterium | reverse complement strand
TCAACAGAAACCGGAAACTAAAGCTTCAGCAGTCCCCTTTCGTTCGGCAGTGATGCGCGGCGTGACTTTTGGAATGACTGTCGCGCTCTTATCGTTTGCCCCAGCCACTTTGGCGAGCGCTGGCTCCGCACCTTTGCCTGCCGCACCAACCAATGCATCGGTCGGTTGTGACGCAAATGGCAACTGTCTCCTTCGCTTCACACCCTCGACGGATCTGAGCGTGACGGACTACCTCATTCAGCTCAGCATCTTCGGGCACGTGTACCCGACGTACGACCGCCACCTCTCGGATTTTGCTTCGAACAGTGTCTCGGTGTCCTCGTCATTGGTGGAAGCAGCTTTCACCGTTTCGGGCGCGCCGAGTTACCCCTTTGTCAATGAAGTGATTGCTCAATCTCCAAGCGGAAACAGCGATCCGACCGCCACGAATGCGTACTGGACCGTAGATTCCTCATCCAATCTCACGAGTTCGACACCGTTACCACCACATTGGCTGTTTGCTGGCGGATATCTCATCGGACCAGGCATGGATTTGAGTAACGCCAATCTCAAGGGTATTAACCTGTCCAACGTCACTTTGGACAACATCACCTGGGGCAATACGACCTGTCCCGACGGAGTGAACTCGGGTGATACTGGTACTCAGGATTGCCTCGGAGACTTAGGTATGACGCCACCTCCGATGCCATCAAATGTCACCCAGTCATGCGATGCCAACGGGAACTGCCTCATTCGATTCACGCCGCCTTCGGACTCGGCGGATGTAACGGGTTACCTCGTTGAAACGGTGGTGTTCGGAACGACGTATCCCCAATTCTCCAATGTTCTTGGTCCCGACCAGACGAGTCATGCCGGGACCGTTCCAAGTCAATACCTTGGTCAATTTCCGATCCAGAATCGTGTGACTGCGCAGTACGCCGGGGGTCGCCAAGGTCCTGGCGTGATGAGCAATGCGTACAACGACCGTGACACGTCAGCTGGCCTGAGCACCGCAGTGATTCCTCACGGATGGCTGTATAAAAATGGGTTCCTCATTGGTCCGGGTGCCAACCTCACTGATGTCAATTTGGCTGGACTCGACCTCTCATCACTGGATCTCTCTAACGTCCTTTGGGTGAGAACGACGTGTCCCGATGGAACGAAGAGCGGACAGAATGGTGATACTTGTATTGGGCATTTGACTGCCAGTCACGTGAGTCTGGCTCAGGCCACGCTCTCAATTAGTTCTTCAACCTCGGGCACGCCTGGCACGGGTGTCGACCTCTCGACAACTGGTGGCTCGGGCTCTGGAGCGGTCACCTACACGCTCTGGTCCGGTGGCGAATCGACGTGCTCCATTGTTGGCAACCAAGTGGTTGATTCCGTGCAAGGGCACTGCTGGGTCACGGCCCACAAGGCGGGGGACAGTACGTATGCCTCGGCGGATTCGGCGGCAGTCTCCGTGGTCTTCGCCTTCGCCACTCAAGCGGCCCTCTCCATCAGTTCTTCAACATCAGGAACGTCTGGCATAGGAGTCGACCTCTCGACAACTGGTGGCTCGGGCTCTGGAGCGGTCACCTACACACTCTGGTCGGGTGGTGAATCGACCTGTTCGATCACGGGGAACGCTGGCAGTGGTTATCAGGTGACCGACTCGGCGCAAGGACACTGCTGGGTTACCGCGCACAAGGCCAACGACGGGACGTATGCCACATCGGATTCAGCACCGGTCTCCGTCGTCTTCTCGCTTGCAACGCAAGCCGCCCTCTCCATGAGTTCCTCAACATCGGGAACCGCCAATACGCCGATCAGCCTCTCGACAACTGGTGGCTCGGGTTCTGGAGCGGTCACCTACACACTCTGGTCGGGTGGCGAATCGACCTGTTCGATCACGGGCAACGCTGGCAGTGGCTACGGAGTCGTTGACTCGGTCCCTGGACACTGCTGGGTCACTGCCCACAAAGCTGGTGGCGCGTCATATGTCGCCATCGATTCCTCGCCGATCAGTGTGTATTTCGATGCGGTACCTCTGATTACTCAATCCGCCCTCTCCATAAGTTCCTCAACATCAGGAACTGCCAATACGCCGATCACCCTTTCTACGAGCGGTGGCTCGGGCTCTGGAGCGGTCACCTACTCACTGTGGTCTGGTGGTGAATCGACCTGTTCGATCACGGGTGACCCTGTCAACGGTTACCAAGTGGTTGATTCCGTGCAAGGGCACTGCTGGGTCACGGCCCACAAGGCCGGCGACGGTACTTACACTGAGACGTTTTCAGCACCGGTTTCGGTGGTCTTCTCGCTAGAAGCTCAAACCACTCTGACGAACAGTTCTTCAACATCAGGCACGCCTGGCACGGGTGTCGACCTCTCGACAACTGGTGGCTCGGGCTCTGGAGCGGTCACCTACACGCTCTGGTCCGGTGGCGAATCGACGTGCTCCATTGTTGGCAACCAAGTGGT
>CAIXCS010000146.1 GCA_903918025.1 uncultured Actinomycetes bacterium | reverse complement strand
GGCACGGTGGTTCGAAGAATTGCCGAAAGTGTTTCTTCGATCGTTGCGGCAGCGTTATAGGCCGGCACGATGACCGCCACCTGAGCATCCATAGCGACGAGCCTAGAAGAGGACCTCGTCTCCACACGTTCCTCGCACTACCGTGGCGACATGCCCGCTCCGATTCGAAGAATTCTCGCAACCTCAGGTGGCTTCGTGCCGGGAAGAATCCAGCAAACCGCACGGCTTGGCGATCAACTCCTCCACGCGCTTACCTTGACCGGAGCAACCCGTCCAAAGGTATGCCTCCTTCAAACCGCAATGGGCGATGACCGCACCCGGTATGCAATGGGATTTGAGGCCTTCAATCACGCCGGATGCGACGTCGCCCAATTGACGGTGTTCCCGCAACCAAGTGACGACCCAGAGGCCTTGCTCAATTCATGCGATCTCGTTTGGGTTGGCGGGGGTTCCGTGGCGAACTTGCTCGCGCTCTGGGAACTTCATGGCATCGGGCCCGCAATGCGCTCCGCGTGGGAGAACGGCGTGATCTTGGGTGGCGTCTCTGCCGGATCAATCTGTTGGCATACCGGGGGGACCACGGATTCCTATGGTCCAAAATTGCAGCCCGTCACGAATGGTCTTGCACTGCTCCCTTACGCCAATGGCGTTCATTATGACTCTGAGGAAGAGCGTCGACCCCTCTTGCATGAGTTGGTCGGCAATGGCACCTTGTCCCCGGTTGCCTATGCGACCGATGACCGAACGGGAATTCTCTATGAAGGACTCGATGCCGTCGCAGTACTGACCGACTACCCGGTTGATGTGGCAAACGGCCCGGCGGCGTATCTCGTTGAGCGAACAGGTACCTCTGTGACCGAAACCCGTCTTGCCCCAGGGTCGATTGGGGGCTGAGGTGGTCTCTCACCAAGAACGCGCTTCGTCCTTTGGTCAAGTTGCCGAGACCTACGACCGGTACCGGCCAGAGATTCCGCGTGAGGTCGCCTACTGGTTTGGCGCACGAGAAGGCCTGAAGGTTCTTGACGTTGCTGCGGGCACCGGCCTCTCGACGAGAACCTTCGAGGCGCTTGGCTGCAACGTCACCGCTATTGAGCCTGACAGTGCCATGTTGGAGGTCTTGAAGAGGCGGAGTCCAGGCAGTATCGGCATCAATGGAGCAGCCGAGTCCTTGGACATTGATGATGCAACCATTGACCTCGAGGTGCTGTGTTCTGCATGGCATTGGGTTGATGTTCCCTCATCTACAAGTGAAGCAGCTCGTGTGCTGAAAGACGGGGGCACACTCGGCATTTGCTGGAATGGCTTTGATCAACGGGTCGACTGGGTTGCACGCTACGCCGAACTTCGCGATTCCACCTCGGTGACCGACGATCTGGGTGATCGGCTTGGCCACTCCCCTTTGGCGGTTGTTCTTCCTGAGACTGCGCCATTTTCGGAGCCTGAAATCTGCACCATTGACTGGGTGTGGCGACGGTCACTCGACGAATTGGCGATGCAACTCACGACCTACTCAGGGGTCATCGTTGGAGGAGTCGAACGGAGCGAGGCAGTCCAACTCCGCGCGAGAGAGCTGTTGGTTGATCGAGTCGAAGAAGACGGCCTCATTACAATTCCGATGGCCGCCCGCTGTTGGAAGGCAACTCGACTCCCTCGGACCTAGGACTCAAGAACAGTCGAGGGCTACTTTGCCAACGACCTTGCGATTGAGCAGGTCTGAGAGGGCCAGCGCCGCCTCATCCAGTCGGTACATCGTTGGTTCCGTTGGATGGAGCACCCCTTCTTCAACAAGATGGAGGAGCTCATTGAGCAAGCGACGCTGCTCGTCACCATGGGTCATCGCCCAAATTCCCCAATCAACGCCGACGATTGATCGATTGCGGAGCAGCACCTGGTTGGCGGGAATGTCCGCAATTGGTCCGCTAGCGAATCCAATGACTGCAAGGCGACCAAAGTCGCGGAGTGTCCGAAGTGCGGCAACAGTCGACGCTCCACCAATTGGATCGATGACGACATCAACACCACCATCCATTGCCTCTCGGACGGCATCTTTGAGCGTCGAGGGATCGAGAGGAGTGACGACATCAGCCCCGCTTCTCAGCGCCGCACTGCGCTTTGGTTCAGTTGACGCTGCCCCGATGACCGTTGCACCGAGATGCTTGGCAACCTCGATTGCTGCGAGACCAACACCTCCCCCGGCTCCGAGAACCAGAACTCGTTCACCGGCCTCCACGTGCACCCTCGTCCGAAGGGCATAGAGCGCCGTTGAGTAACTCTGGGTGAAGCATGCGGCAGCTGGCGCCGTCAAGACCTCCGGAATCTTGACGACGCTTGCTGCTGGTGTCAGCAGTTGCTGCGAAAACCCACCGAGTCCACAGGAGACGAGTACGCGATCACCCACGGCAAGCCCGTCGACCTCGCTGCCAAGTGCTGCGATCGTGCCCGCGACTTCACTGCCTGGGGTGAAGGGGGGCGTTGGCTTGATCTGATAGCGACCCTCGACGAAGAGTGCATCAACGTAGTTGACGCCAGCAGCTTCGACGTCGAGGAGTACTTGGCCCTTCCCGACGTTGGGTGAGGGCATGTCGTCAACAATGAGGTCTTGGAGACGCCCTGGTTGATGACACCGAACTGCGCGCATTAGTTCAGCTCCACTCGGTCGCCACCAACAATGGTGCCGAGGACCGCAATGTCCTTCAGCGCACGTCGGTCAACTGCAAGAGGGTCGTCTGCGAGCGCAGTGAAGTCGGCGAATTTGCCAACTTCAATGGTCCCAAGGTCATTCTCACGTTTGAGCAGCATGGCTGCTCCAATGGTCACCGCCTCGAGGGCGTCCTCCGGGCTCAGGCGCTCCTGCTCTCCGAGCACAAATCCGGTTCGAGTCTCTCGATTGACGGCACACCACATGGTGAACAGTGGGCCAACCGGCGTCACCGGAGCATCCGAGTGCACCGAGAACGCGACACCGCAGTCCTTTGCGGTCGCAGCCGCATTCATCCGGCGCGCCTTATCTGGACCGACAGTCTTCATGCGATGAGTGTCCCCCCAGTAGTAGAGGTGATTGGAGAACAGATTGACGCACACACCAAGTTTTGCCATTTTCTGGAAGTGTGCTCGGGACGCGAGCTGGCAGTGTTCAAGGCGGTGCCGGTGATCTGGGCGAGGAGCCGCAATCAAGATCCGTTCCAGTGCTCGCAACACCACCTCGGTGGCTTCATCGCCATTGGTATGGATTGCAGCTTGGAAGCCAGCCTCGTGAAAGGGCAGCACTTCTTGCACCACGGTGTCTTCATCAAGAATCAAGAATCCGTGATCTTCTCCTGAGCAGTAGCCGGGCCACTTCAGCTTGCCGGTGAACCCTTGAATTGAACCATCGGCAATCCATTTGAGGGGTCCAAGTGCACAGCGTTCAGTGCTCTCGTCTCGAAGGATTCTTGACCGCTCTAAGAGTTGCTCGAGTGACATCAAGCGCTTCAATTCGTTGACGCTAGGGGCATAGACCACCCGAACGGGGAATTCTGGTTTCGATGCTTCTCTCCGAAAGGTCTCGAAACTCTCACCCGCCGCGACAATGGCCAAGTCCGTCATGGTGGTACAGCCCGCGAGAGCGGCAAGTCGGCCACCATTCCACGTTGCCTCGGTCGGATTCGCCCCGGTGATCTTGGCCTTCGTGAACAGCAAACTCATGGCGGTCTCGTGGAAGATTCCATTCGGTCTGTCGTCTTCATCCGTCATGACGCCCGCAACCACTGAGTCCGAGGTGATGTCATTTCGAGCCATGTGCACCGAGTTCGCGTAGGCGAGGTGACCGCTGGCATTCATCACAACCACGCCGACGACGTCACTGACCTGATCGAGATCGGCAGCGGTCAAGGGTCTCCCCTCATGGAACGTCGGATCAAATCCGAAGCCGAGCAAGGTGGTGTCGGTTGCAATGGCTCGGTCAACCTCAGCCCGAAGTCGATCGAGGACCGCTGAGATCGTGGTGCAACCCTGATCGATACTGCCATCAGGACGCTGGCGATCATCAAAGCCAACCCACGGATAGGCACAGACTGATCCATTGCCGAACAGATGACCGTGAGCTTCGATTAACCCAGGCGTCAGGACTGCGCCCTCGTAGGTGCGGTCAATGTGGAAGTTCGTTCCCTCCAAGTACTGTTCGATGTCTGCAAGTGAACCGACATGCAAAATGCGTCCATCGCGAACCGCCACCGCTGTCGCCCTGGGACAGACTGGGTCAAGCGTGATGATCGTGCGTGCCACAAAGACGGTTGTCATCGTCCTCCCTAGGTTCGACGTTCACTGTAGGAGATGGAGAACCCTCAAGTCGGTTGGAGAACAGGTCAGGATGGAGCCATGAACCGCCAGACACCATCGGCAGCCTCACCCGCAATTTCCTGGCACCGAGGAGGGAGCGAACTTGAGCCTTCGGCGAGTCGAGCTGCGTTTGTGGCCGCTCTCCGCCATGGAGCTGAAATTGTCGAAATTGATGTCCGTTCAATGAGGAATGGCAACCTCGTCTGTGTCCATGACGAGCATCTCGAGGGGCTTGGTTTGCTGAGCAACCTCGACTACGACGAGCTTTCTCCGGTCCAACAGGCCGAGATCTACACCTTGCACGAATTCGTTGCCGACCTCGTCCTCCATGATCCTGCAGGCAAGACAACGGTCCACTTTGATCTGAAGGAACGTGGTCACGAACGTGAAGCCGTTGATGTGCTTCTCGAGCAAGGCCGACCCTTGTTCGTCACCACCCTGATCGACGAGTCAGTGGTTCTGTTGCGACGAGAACGTCCAGAAGTACCGACCTACCTCACCATTGGTGCAACGACGGTTGGAAAGTCCAAGTTTCAAGCACTTCGACAGCGATCCGGCGAGTTCTTCCCCTTTCGTCGTATTGCTGCGAGCAAGGCAAACGGCATAGCGATTCACTATGCATTGGCTCGACCTTGGACGCTCCGCTGGTGTGCAAAGCGAAACCTTGCAGTCGTGATCTGGACAGTTGACCGTTCGCGCGATCTCTCGACCTGGCTTCAGCGAGACATCGCGGTCCTGACGACGAATCGGCCACTCCGTGCGCTCGAACTCCAAGCGGGGCTCGCTAGCGAACCGTAAAGGATGTCGTCGAGACTGAGGACTTATGCCGCAGGTCACCGCCATACGAGGCAATGACGGCCACTCGACCTTTCCTGGTCATGGGTGGTGGTGAACACTTCGACGTGCCGCCGATGACCTTTGCACTACAAAGCTTGATTTTGCCGACCTTGAAGGTCACCGTGCCAGTTGTGGTCTTTGAGAATCCACTCGCCATCAGCAGTGGAGCATGGTGGACCTTGACAGTCGTGGGTGTCGCTTTCGCCAGGAAGGGCGTTGCTCCAGCTACAACCGTCACCTGAAGCGACGCGGACACAGCTCCAACGGTTGTTGAACCTGAGTAGTTGCCGATCACGGAGATCTTCCCAAGGCCGAAGTTGACGCTGGAGGAACAACTTGCCTGTCCCGCTTGTACCTCAGCAGAGCAGATGGTGCGTCCTCCAATCGTGAAGGTCACCTGCCCTGACGTAGGTGTTGGCGATACGGTCGCAGCGAGAACAACGACACCCTCTGCTGGCAAGTGCGAAGGAACAGTCAGTACGAGCGAACCAGAAGCTTTGGTGATGGTCACATCGACCGTCGTCGACGACGACTCGTCATTGATATCTCCCGAGTAGTACGCGGTGACGGTGACTCGTCCAACTGGATTCGTGAGCAAACCTTGACAACTCGCCGCTCCAGAGGCAACATCGGCAGTGCAAAGGTTTGCTGCACCTACTGAGTACGTCACTGAGCCTTTCGATCCCTGACGAAGCCCTGCAACCGAAAGTGACGTGGCTCGCCCAAAGGCAATGGTCGACGGTGTGGCATTTGCCACCAAGGTCGGCGTTGCCTTGTCGACCACATAGGTTCCCGCACTCGCATTTGAAGAGGCATAGGTCCCATCGCCGCCGTAGGTGGCGAGCACGTCATAGGAACCAACACCTGCATTCGCCAGCGAAGCGCAACTTGCGGACCCAGACGACACCGTGGCAATGCACAAGGTGGTTGCACCAGAGGTGAAGGTCACGCTTCCTGTCGCTGACGAGGGGGTCATGTCTGCCGAGAGGGTGGTTGGCGTGCCGAAGACCGTAGAAGCCGGGGAGATGAGTGGGGTTGTGGTGGTTGTGGTTCGAGACGTCACCGAAAGCGCAGAGGAGGGACCAGGGGTCGAGGACGCGAGACGTTCAACCTCAAAGGTGAGGTCATAGTTCCCGGTCGTGAGCAAAGGCACCGGCACCGAGCACGACGTTGTTGATGAGCACGTGGCCGTCACCGTCACGCTCGGTGAGAGGTGGACTCGAGTGCCCCCGGTGACCGGCAAGAACCCACTTCCCGTAACCGTGACACTGGTGGGAGTTCCCGGCTTGATCGATGTTGGGTGAATCGAGGAAATGATCGGCGTTTGGTTGGTCGTCGCTGCTTGGTAGCACATCCTCGCAGCGAGGCCTGGGTAGGCGAGGTCTGGGCTTTTGGAACCATCCAACCCAACCACAACTGGAACGCCGAGTCCGCTCGCTTGGTCGTAGCCCGTCGTCGCAGGATATTTGCCGGTGCCACCCAAGTCATTGTTGCCAACCGTGACGTCGGTAAACATCGACGACCACCCACCGGTGACACTTGCTGCTTGATAGAGCAGCGACGGTTGAACTCCCGGAGTCCCAGATCCATACGCAGTACAAAATGGTGATGCATCAACGAGGGCGGCAATTGATGCCCATAGTGGTGCGGCGGCGCTCGTTCCACCAATTACCGACCAATGATCTGCAAACAGCACCGCGTAACCAGTGTTCGGATCCGCCACGGCTGCGACATCTGGAACTTGACGCATGTACTGGAATGATCCCGTCGCGGTGCACGAGGCATTGTGCACGGAGTAACTGTTGATGATGCCTGGCGGAGACGATTGAAATTGGTAACTCGGCATGCAGAACGTGCCAGAGATTCCACCGCCCGAGGCTCCGCCGTTTGACTTCCAAACCTGTTCGCCGTTCGGCGTGTCCGTCGTCCCGCCGACACCAAGAACCTGTGGCTGATTGGCGGGATCATCGACCGCTACCGCCGAGGGCTGACTGCTGCAATCAGTTGATCCCGCGTCGCCAGCTGCGGCGATCACTGACTGCCCTTGACTGGCAGCCTGCAGGAAGAGCGTGTGCTCTGCAGCCATACCCGCTGAACCAACATTGGCCTCACACGTCCCCCAGGATGTCACCATGACCTGGGGAGCACTCGGTGCGTTCACCATCGCACTGAACAGGTCATACGCGGTGTTTCCGCTATTTGGACCTTGATAGACGTCGATGACAGCATGTGGAGCGAGTCCGATCGCCACCTCAATGTCGAGCGCAGCTTCGCCAGACTGCTGCGTGTTGACTCCCGGCCCACCGTTGATATCAATGGCATTGACCGTTGTCGTTGTTCCGAAACAGGTCTGATACTTCGCAATATCGGTCAGTGAGAATGGCTCGAACTCTTCAATCGCTATGTGAACCCCTTGTCCGTAGTCTCCTGCCGCGTAGAGAGGATTCATGGCATAGGCATTGGCCAAGTCAGCGGGCAAGTTGACAAGGGGGGAATTTTTGACATAGTTCTGAACTTCCGTACAGCCCTGCTGGCGAAGCACAGGAGGAGGTTGAACGACGGACGGTTGGCGGAGCGTCGTTCTTCCGAGTGTGCGTTGTTTGACTGCATGACTGAATGCTGTTGCAAGAGTGCTCAGGCCCAGAACGGACTGCACCGCCGAAAGCGGTCCACTCAGTCGTGGGGTCTTGAGGTTCGTAAAGGCATGGGTCCCTGTGACCCCTCCAATCTGAACGAGATCCGGCGCAAAGGTCGCTTCAACCTGTCGGGCAAGGCCGGAAAAATGCAAGGAGAGCCCATTGGGCGACGCGGAGATCCCAGAGAAGCCACGGCTCCGAAGAGAACTGACGACGCCTCGCAGAACAGAAGTCCTCGGTCCAAACTGCGCTCGAAAACTCGATGGAGTGAGGTAGTGGTGATAGAGCGGCGACCCACGATCGCTTACCGAAGCGACGAATGCCTCGAGCCCAGCCAAATTGCGAGATGGAAGGGTGACGCCGAGTTGAAGGCGATGCGTTCCGGCAATTTTCGGGCCAACCACTACACCTCTAGGGAGTTTCACCCGTACTTGGGGAACTGACCGGTGCATCGAAGTTCCAACTGTCCCACTCGCTGCTTGGGTTGCCGTGATTGGACCCGAGAGGAGCGCAGCCGTGGCAAGTGCAGTCGTGAACACTCTCGTTCTTCGCACGTAGAACACTCCCTTCGCCTCACGAATGTTCGAATCGAACTTCGTGTGGCGAACCGACGGTCAAACCCAAAATTGATTGGATTACGTCTAGAACTTACCGTTTCGCGAACAGCAAAAGTGCTGAACTGTCGAAGGAAACTGAACGGACACAGAGAATTGCTGCTTCTTTCCTTTACTGAGATTCCATCTCTTCAAGCCCGATTTCGTGAGAATCAGTCGGTGAGACGTGACTTTCAGCGTCGGCCCCTGTGGTCGACAGACCAATCCGACGAGATCCGGCACGGGAAATTTTCTCCTTGTAACCTCAGAAAATGGATCTTTTTGACGACGTAACGGCGCAACGAAGGCGCCTGATTGACCTGCTTTCCACCCTCACGGAAGAGCAGTGGAGCACGCCATCACTCTGCAGCGCGTGGACGATCCATGACGTTCTTGCACATCTCGTCATGGCAATCTCGACGCCGCTACCAACATTTGCCATGGCAATGGTCCGATCAAAGGGAAAATTTGATGTGGCGAATCGGAAACTGACCGCGAAAGTCGCTGCCTCATCCCACGAAGCGCTTCTTGCTCGTTACGCCGAACTCGCTGAGAGCCGGTTCACTCCTCCAGGACTCGGAGCTATTGCTCCGCTGACGGACGTTGTCGGCCATTCGATCGATATCTGCGCACCCTTGCGACTTGATCCACCATTTGGCGACCTCGACCTTCGACCAATTCTTGTTTTCCTTGCCTCGGACAAAGCACTCAAGGGATTTGTCACCAGTCCACTTCCAAACGTCCAAATGGTCGCCACTGATCTCGATTGGCAGGCGGGTCGCGGCCCCGAAGTCCGGGCACCTGCTCGTGCACTCATCGCATCCATGTTGAGTCGGCGACCCTACATCCATGAGTTTGAAGGCCCTGGAACGGAAGTCTTCGAGGCATGGGTGGCCCAAACGAAGGCGTAATTCGCCTGGTTGAGCGAACGACCCGTAGCGATCACGGTCGAGATGCGTTTCATGAGAGGCGCCTGCTGCCGCTGCAACATGACGAGTGACTGTTCGGCCTCGTGACCACCGCCTACGCTCACTGAATGAAGCGAGGCTGCTTGGTGGGATGCAAGAGAGTTGCACACTGCTCCCGAAGTCGCCACACCTCCGTAATTGAGCCCTCGGCGTCATCAGCATGACGACGCACGTCATCCGGACCGCCATCGTCAACGCGATGATCGTGACCGCTGATCCCCTCGTTCCCGTCATCGCTGGAGGCACCGTCGTGATCGAGGGTGAGCGTATTGCCGGCGTCTACTCGGCCAATGACCCTCTTTCGGTCGAGAACGCTGACGAGACCATCGATGCCGAGGGAGGGATTCTTCATCCCGCCCTCATTAACGCCCACAGTCACCTCGCCATGACCGTCTTTCGTGGTGCGGCTGATGATCGGAATCTTCAAGGGTTCCTGGAACGGATTTTGCCCCTCGAGGCCGAGGACCTCGATGAAGTCGCGGTGCGCGCCGGTATCCGAGTGGCCATCGCCGAGTCCTTCCTCGCAGGCTCCACCACCGCCCTCGACATGTACTTTTGGCCCGAGGTCGCTGCCGCGACGGCTCGCGAGGCTGGCTTTCGACTCCTCTGCGCTCCGACGGTGGTGGGATTCCCTGTGCCCGACTGCGGTTCGTTCGCCGAGAGGATCGAGCAGATTTCCGAGCATCCGGCCGAATGGGTGATGGCGCACGGGACCTACACCATGACCACCGATGAGCTGCACGCGGTATCGGCCATTCGATCCGAACAGTCCGCACGCTTCACCATCCACGCCGCCGAAAATCAAGCTGAAGTTGATGATGTCCGATCTCGCACCGGCTACTCACCCATTGGTCTCTTACGCGAAGCTGGTCTCCTCGGACCGACATCGGTTCTCGCTCACGCCGTGGTCCTCGATGACGATGAGGTCGACCTCCTCGGGACCACGAAGACGGCGATCGCCCACTGTCCCATTTCAAACCTCAAACTGGCCTCAGGAATCTGTCGGGTACATGATCTCCTCAGGGCAGGGGCCACCGTGGCGTTGGGCACGGACGGCCCGTCCTCATCGAATGATCTCGATTTATACGAGGTCATGCGATTTACCGCGCTGCTTGCCAAGCAGCGTTCTGGGGATGCCTCGGAACTTCCCGCTGCCGACGTCTTCGCGATGGCGACGGTGCAGGGTGCTCGGGCCCTAGGACTCGAAGGTCGCACCGGTGTCATCGCACCTGGGTTCGACGCTGATCTCGTTCTGCTCGATCCAGACTCACCAGGGTTGACCCCAATGGTCGACCCCGTTGCTTCCCTCGTCTACGCCGCGGGTCGTCACGATGTCACCGACGTATGGTCCCGCGGTCGACGCGTGGTGGCTGGTCGAACGTTGACGACGATCAACCTCCATCAAGCTTTGCTCGATTTACGGGCCGTGGCGGCGAAGTGGATCGACAAAGAAGTCGGCAAATAGTTGACGAAGGAGGAGTTGGAGCGCAAAGGGGCGTGAAACCCTCCGCTGCATCGGAAAGAGTCCTGCCCATTGTCCAACAAACTCTGCCGAGCGGCGAGATCAGCATCGGCGAGTCGCTTGAATCGTTCAGGTTTCAACGAGATCCCCCGAAGGGGTTTTTTGGAAAATGGTGGGCGGTACAGGATTTGAACCTGTGACCCCTTCCGTGTCGAGGAAGTGCTCTGCCAGACTGAGCCAACCGCCCTAAGGGCTCTCACCCTAGCAGTGGGACCTCATTGCTCCCAACCGGGTTTCTTGAGCTGAATCGAAAAAGTGGTTGGAAGATCGGTGAAGTGAAGCGCGATGACACCTTGTTCATGAAGAGCCCCTTCGACCCATTCGGCAGTGACTCCTTTGCTCCCCTCAAGTTTCAGGGATATCTGATCATCGGTTAACCCTTCTGGGCAGGCACGCAGCGAATGGCGTCCCGAGAGCTCAACGATTCCCTGTTTTCCGCGTCCCGACACGGTGACCTCGAGGAATTCCGAGCTTTCAATCACGCCATCGATTGAGCTAACTCCTTCGCCAAGTTTCAGTCCGACAGACGCCGTCATTCCGTCGCGTTGGGCGTAGTGCAGCACCACCGGAAAGTACTGATCTTGAGCAAAGGCGGGAATTCTCCCCTCCTCGACCCCAAGTGCTGACCATGGAGTCAGGAGTGAGGTCGCGACCGTCACCCCGAAGTCTTGGACCTTCAGTAACTCCTGTTCGACGTCGAGTCGCCTGAGCGGGATTGAGTCGATCTGGGAAAGCCAAATGAATAACTCGGCGAAATAGAGATCATGGATGTGATCGGTTGCTGCATCGAGCACATTCGGAAGGGTTCCACGGTCAACACCAAGGACAACAAACCACAGACCATTGAGCGCTACGTAGTCACGAAGCGATACGCCATAGGCGCGTAAGTACGGCCCACACACGGCACCAAGTCCAGGATGGAAGAGGTCATTCATTCGCTTGGCCAACATCTGTTGGAGCAGCCAACCGGTTTCTGCGAACTGGGGCGTTGGGGACACACTCCGCCAAAGCGTCAGCGCGAAGAGGTCAATACCGTCGTAGGTCGGACTGTTGTACTCGTCGAAGTCCTGAAACTCGACGTAACGCGCATAGATTCCTGCGACTCGATCAAAGCTCTCTTCGAGCAAATCCACACGATCTGCTCTGATCCCCACCCAAGCCGAGAGCCAAGCATGAAGCAAGTTGATGTTCGTGTACCACTCCGGAATTCGATCCGGTGGCTCACCATCGACGGCACACACGATTGCTCGATCGATTGCGGTAACGAGTTCGCGGGGAAGAAGGTCCTCGAATCGCTGGAGACAGAGCGCCAGCAGGACGCCAATGAACTGCCGCCAATTTGGGTCGTAGTGAAGCCACTCCTGCGCATCAGCTCCTGGTGGAGCGCTTTCGGCCACCACCTTGAACGTTCCTGACCATCGATACCCCGACTCAAGGAATTGCTGATCGAGTACCGACCAAAGTATTGCAACCGCACGATCGATCTTTCCATCGCTCAAATCGAGGTGGGCGCCGAGGAGTGATTCGCGAACACTGTGCAGAGAAAGACCGCTCAAGTCCAAGTTTGGCGTCACGCCTGGTGCCAATGCATCGAGGTGCACGGTCTCGTCGTAGAGGCCTTCGTGAAGTATTCGAAGCGCCTCGAGCACCGAGGCGGCATCCCACCCCTGCTCGACGGGTTCGGAGGTCAGTGCGAATCCACCGTTGCTAAAGGCCAGACCATCTCGTCAGGGCTGAGCGGTGACTTTCCAGAACTCTCGAGCCAAGAGCCGAATTCCTCGGCCCAGGTCCGGTGCCAGCCAATCTGGAACTGATGCAACTCCTCAACGGTGATTGCGTCGAGTGGCGGAAGTGTTCCCTTGGATCGATGGTTGGACGTAGTGGCAAAGAACTCGACTTGCGCAATCGCTACCTCAACTGCTGCTGCTGCATCAACCGCTGCATCGTGTGCGCCTTCAATCGAGACGCCGTAGATCTCGCAAAGCACGTCGAGAGTGCGCTTTCCCTTTCGAAACTTTGCATACGTCTTGTCAATGACCAAGACATCGATGACTGGCGCGTTAAACCCAGCTTCTACAAGACCAAATCCAAGCTCCCGCTGCGCGCAGGCTTCCACCATTGAGAGGTCATAGGGAAGGTTTGCACCAACGATCGGTGTTTGATCTCGTGATGCCGCCAGCAAGCCAGCAACAATTTCTCCAATGGCATCTTCGAGCGGTTGCCCCTCACGTGCAGCTCGCTCATCAGTGATCCCGTGAACTGCAATCGCACCTGGTGGAATTGGGCGGCCCGGATTCACCAAGGTGGAGCCTCCACCGAGGTTTCGCCCACCGTTGAACTCCACAAAGGCATACGACACCGGGACATCGTTGAATCGATCGACACCTGTTGTCTCGAGATCGAAGCCGAGAAGTGGGCCGAGCTGCCAAGGTTGGGTCACGAGACCATCTTCGCAGAGGGGGTGCGTGTCGAGAGTGATCTGGCCGATTCGTGATCGGCCAGATCCCCGCAACATGGAGGTGGCGCCCGGATTTGAACCGGGGATTTTACAGCTTTGCAGGCTGTCCGATTGGGCCGCTCTCGCACGCCACCGCGAAGAACCATCGTAGTGCGTTCATGCCATCTACCTCTGCGAACTCGGTGACCGCCTTCTCGCTGGTACCGTCGCCCCTATGGCGACCTCGCTCAAGGCAACCCGGGCCGCGCTCATGGCTCGACTCGATCTCCGTGGTGAGGAGTTCTGTACAACCTTCTCCGCATCGGCTGATGCGTGGCTTTCGGACATTGTCGAGCAGGCGACGGGCGGAGACACTCGCCATCTGGCACTCGTCGCCGTCGGCGGCTACGGACGAGGTTCCTTGTGTCCCTACAGCGACCTCGATCTGGTTCTCATCCACAATGGACGAGGAGATGTGTCTGCCGTGGCGGATCGCATTTGGTATCCCGTTTGGGACGAGGGAGTCGCGCTCGACCACTCCGTGCGGAAACCAAAGGAAGTCATTGACATGGCGGGGAAAGACCTGAGGGTTGCGCTTGGTCTCCTCGATGCTCGAGTGATTGCAGGTGACCCGAAAGTGGCGCTGCCGGTCTTGGACGAAGTGCAGCGACTTTGGCGGTCGACCCTAGGAGGTCAGTTCTTGACTGACCTCGAGGGCCAAATGAGCGCTCGCCATGGGACCCAAGGCGACCTCGCCTATCTTCTCGAGCCAAACTTGAAGGAGTCCCATGGAGGGCTCAGAGATGTCAATGTCCTCTCAGCCATCGCGAACTATGCGCCACGCCTCGGAGAGCTGGTTGACCTCGAGGCATTGATCCCTTCCGCAAGCTTTCTCACCACCGTTCGAGTTGAACTCCACCGAATTGCGGGAAGGGACCTTGACCGACTCCTGCTTCAGGAACAAGACCAAATCGCGGAACGCCTCGAAGTTTCCGATGCCGACGCGCTGATGAGGGCAGTGTCTGAGGCAGGACGCACCATTGCTCGCCTCTCTGACGACACCTGGCGTCGGCGGTCCCATTGGGCACCAACTGCGCCCCAAAAGCGGTCGAAGGGCCTGGT
Organism: uncultured Actinomycetes bacterium; assembly: GCA_903918025.1. GTDB lineage: Bacteria > Actinomycetota > Acidimicrobiia > Acidimicrobiales > RAAP-2 > CAIQEU01. The sequence continues at coordinate 6,734 of CAIXCS010000146.1, read as the reverse complement.
CAGTCGAGGCCCAGCGCCCCTTGAGCGACGTTCCATCGCTACGCCGCTCGAAGAAGGCCTCATTGAGCTCGATGGAGAGGTCACCCTCGCCGCCAACGCTGCGGTTGCCGGAGATCCAACCCTTTCCTTCCGACTTGCAGCAGTTGCGGCAGAACTCAATCTCCCCATTGCTCTTGGGGCGGTACATCGACTTGCCGATCAAATGGGACCCGTACCCGAGCCGTGGCCGAGAGAATTGTTGGCTGCGTTTCTCCGGCTGCTCAGCTCAGGCCCACGATGCATTATTCCGTTTGAGTCACTTGACCAGCAGGAACTCATCACTCGCTTCCTGCCCGAGTGGGAGGCGGTGCGCTACCACCACCAGCGAAACAGCTACCACTCGCATACTTCTGATCGCCACCTCTTAGAAGCGGTCGCCAATGCGGCGTTGTTGGCTGACCGTGTTGACCGTTCGGATTTGCTGCTGCTCGGGACGTTGCTCCACGACATTGGGAAGGGCCGTCCAGGCGACCACACCGAAGTCGGGATGGAACTTGCGGCGGCCATTGGGCCAAGAATTGGCCTCAGCGATGCTGATACCGAGACCATCGTTGCGCTCGTTGAGCACCACCTCCTCATTCCTGACACAGCAACTCGTCGAGACTTGTCAGACCCTGCGACCATTGAACGCGTTGCCGATCTCGTCGTCACGCGAGAGCGTCTCCTCTTGCTGCATTACTTGACGATGGCAGATTCACAAGCAACAGGACCAGCTGCGTGGAGTCCATGGAAGGCGGGGCTCTCAGATGAACTCGTGAGGCGGACCCTCGCTCGCCTTGACGGTGCAGAAGCACCAGCAATCGCCTCGTGGGCTACGGACGACCATCGAGTACTCATGGAAGAAGCTCGCCGAGTTCGGTCTGCCCAAGTTTCCTTCTCACCGCCGCGAATTGCGGTGGCAGCACTCGACCGACCTGGGCTCCTCGCTCTTGTCACGGGAACGCTCGCTCTTCATGGGCTGAAAGTCCACTCCGCTGATGTTCTCGGTGAAGACGGGGTCGCCCTCGAGCTCTTCACGATTTCCAATGAAGCCGAGAGTTGGCCAACCGTTGAAGCCTTCACGTCGAAGTTGCTCGAGGTCATGAACGGAGACGTCGACCTTGCGGATGCACTTGGTGCCCGACGCACGGTCTATGAACGCTCCCCTCGACCGCTCTCGGCCAAACGAACGATGCCAGCGGTCAACGCAGACCCGGAGGCGTCACGATCCTCAACCGTGATTGAAGTTCGAGGTGAGGACAGGCTCGGACTCCTCCATGACCTCACCACCGAACTCTTTGCCCTAGAACTCGATGTCTTGACTGCTCGAGTCTCAACCGTTGGTCCGGCAGCGTTTGACGTCTTCTATGTGCGCACCGCTGATGGAAAACGTCTCGAGGAAGGCAACCAACTCCACGTGGTCTGCGAGAGGCTTCGCAACGTCGTCGCTGGTCCATCATGAACAGCCAACGACGTCAGAGGTGCTCGCTCGCTCACGCAATGACCAGCGAGCCGGAGCGGGTGTCGCCATGGCTTTCGGAGGGCCATGGACAAAACAGGTAGCGAGCAATCAACGGAGGTTCGGGCTGAGGCGTGGACCATTCTCGGCCTTGCCCTCCTCGCCTGTTCGGTCTTTGTCGCTGGTTTCTTTGGCTATCTCCTCATTGGGACGTCAATTGCAGAGGGACGACAGCAACAACACCTCCTTCGAGACCTTGGGCCGGTTCTCCCCCACGACCTGATCACGAGCTCGGGCGCTAACCCTGCACCATCGACAGCACCTGCAGCCCTTGGAACTGCTCTCGGAATTCTTGAGGTCCCTCGCCTCCACCTCAACGCTGCCTTCCTTGAGGGAGCGCAGGAAGGTCAACTCGAAGTCGGTCCTGGTCACATGGAGCAGACGCCGCTGCCAGGTCAGGCTGGCGACGCGGTGCTCGCCGGTCATCGAACCACCTGGGGAAAGCCCTTCGCCGACCTCGATCAACTTCAGGTTGGTGATCGAGCCATCGTGACGACTCGCCAAGGACGGTTCATCTTTGCCGCAACCAGTTCCTCAATCGTGCTGCCAAGTGATCGAGGTGGGATTCTTATCACGACAGGCCCCTCCCTCACCTTGCTGACCTGCACGCCTCGTTACTCCGCCAGTCACCGGCTACTCGTGCATTTCGACGAAGTTGAGCGAAGCGCTCCACTCAATGGTGCCGGACCCTCAAGTCGTGTGAGCGTCGTTCACCAACGGGGCTCTGTTTGGAGCGCGGTACTGCTCGCAACCCTGCTCATGGTGCTTGTCGGCCTCATGATTTGTTTCCGGCATCGCAAGCGCTTGGTCACTACACTTTTCCTAGTGACCATTCCGGTGTGTTTCCTGCTCTACGAATCGCTTGCGACCCTGCTCCCAGCAGGGCTTTGAGGATGGATGAGGACTACCGAGCGCAACTCATTCGGTATTTCCTCAATTGGCTTGGTCCCGACGCAGAACTGACCAATCCCACCTATGCCGTGCTCACGGCACTGATTGCTCGAACGAATGACCTGCTCGAGCTGGCCGCCGAAGTTCCTCCACCACAATTGGCGGCAAACGTCTTGTTCGCCTCGATCCATGACCTCTTGCTCTCGGGTCTCGAGCACCCACTTGCCAGTCGCTACCTCTCGGTTGCTCGTGTGCGCGGGCTTCAACCAGCGGTCTTCAACGCTGAGGAACTTGAGCGTGATTTTCTTTCCTTTGTTGACCAATTCCGCACGGAGATCGCCGCGCTCTGCCGAACGGGCATTACTCAGACCAATGAACTCGCTCGAACGGCCATGATTGCCGCTGCCCTTGGTGATCTTCGGGACGAAGGCATTCAGGAGGTCGGACTGGTCGACGCTGGGTGCTCAGCTGGCCTCAACTGCTTCCCCGACCTCTACCGCATTAATCACGGCAACGGAAGCTTCAGCGGACCACCCTCGAGTTCAGTGGTGCTCGATCCCGACTACCTCGGCAGACGTCCTTCGAGCGACCTCCCAGCGATTTCGGTGAGAGTAGGACTTGATCAACATCCTCTTGATCCAGCGAGTCCGCTCGATGCGCGTTGGCTCGAGGCATGTCTTTGGCCCGACGATCTCGTTCGATTCGATCGCCTCACTGGAGGTCTTGCACTCGCCGCGGCCAATCGAAAGTCATTACAACTCATTGAAGGTGATCTGGTCGACGATCTCGAACGAGCAATTGCCCTCGTGCCAGCACACCTTCACGTCTTGCTTGTCAATGGATGGTCAACCGCCTACTTGCCACCTCACCGACGACCGGCCTTTGCCGAGGTTCTTGACCACATCGGACAGTCTCGAGACCTGACGTGGCTCTCGATGGAAGGTGGAGGGGTTGCCCGAGACCTCGGCGTTCTGCCAAGTGGTTGGGAAATGACGCACCGAGGAGCGACCCTTCTGACCGTGCGTCGCTATCGCTCTCGAACCTCAACCACCACCATCTTCGGTGAAGCTCACCCCCATGGGGCCTGGCTCGACCTCAGCTGACGTCGTTCGCCGTCGGCCCCCAGCGTTCCGGCCTCGGGATTGAGGGATCAGCCACGTTGCCCTGTGACAGGTCTCGAGCGAGGCCAACGGAGGTCGCACCGAACTTCGCCCGTATGGCGTCGACCGTCTCATCAACGATCGACCAGGAGGCCTCGAGTTCCTCCGGCGTGTCTGATCCGCCGAACAGTGCGAGCTGCTCGGCGTCAAGGTGCTGAAGCCCTGAAGCGGACACGCCCAGAAGACGAAATCCACCTTGAAATGGCACCGCATCGAGCAGGTCTCGTGCAATTTTCGCAATTGCTTTCCCCGCATCAATCGGCAGGTCAACGGAGAATGCCCGTGAGACCGTTTGGAAGTCGCCGTAGCGAGCTTTGACCGAGATGGTCTTCGCCTTCATCCCCTTTGCCCGGAGGGAGGTGGCGACACGTTCCGCCTGATCCACCACGATGGCCCGCGCCTCATCAATGGACGTGCAGTCAATGGCAAAGGTCATCTCTTGACTGATGGACTTCATTGGACGCGAAGCGGTCACTCGGTCCGGATCACGACCATGACTGAGTTCATGGAGATGGGTGCCTGCAGTAGCTCCGAGCAACCCACGCAGAACCGAGACCTCAAGATCGGCGAGTTCTCCAACGGTCGAGATGCCAACGGCATACAGCCGTTCCGCCATTGCAGGTCCAATTCCCCACAGCGCTCGAATCGGGAGTGGGCGAAGGAATGCCTCTTCATCGTCGGGAAGAACAACCGCAACGCCGAGACCCTTCTTCACACCGGTCGCAGTCGCTTGCGGTTTGGCGCGCCTCGAAGCCAGTTTGGCGATCATCTTCGACTGTCCAATGCCGACGCTCGAAACGAGCCCCGTCTCTTCCAGGATTCGTTGCCGAAGGTGATGGGCAATAGCAACCGAGTCTCCAAGTCGTCGTCGAGCTGGCTGCACATCGAGAAATGCCTCGTCGAGCCCAATCGCCTCGACGGCATCGGTGACTTCATGAAAGACAAGGTGCACCTGAGCGGAAACCTCTTGGTAGCGAGAGAAGCGACCCGACAGAATCACCGCGCTTGGGCACAACTGGCGAGCCTTCACCATCGGCATTGCTGAACGGACTCCTGATGCACGCGCCTCATAGGTGCATGCGGCGACAACCCCGCGGTCTCCCGTGCCACCAACAACGACTGGCATGCCAAGGAGCGACGGATTGTCGAGGACCTCAACGGAGGCAAAGAATGCGTCCATATCCACATGAAGAATGCTTGGAGGATCAGCCACGGATTGCCCCTCAGCCATTGGGGCGGAGACGGCGAAATCCTTCAGCGGCCGAGAGGCCAGCGCGACGTCCGTCATCTTCAGCTCGGAGCCGAAGGACGTCGCCAATCTGCCCACCGTCATCATCAAATTGACTGCGATGACAGGCAACCGCGGCAACCTTCACGTCGATCTGGCTTGAGACATCGACAAAGCAGTTTGGTTCGAGCGTTCCTGATAGCAAGATTTCAGCAACGCCATGGGGAGGTCCGGCCGAGGGGAAGTAGTGCGGCAGCGTCGCCATTGGCGACACTGCGTCAAGCACTGCCCATCCGAGCGCTCGATGGTCATGGTGATTGAAGTAGTGCTCTCCGAAGAAGACCGCGGTTGGATCATGACTGAGCACCACTTCTGGCCGGAAGGCTCGAATCTTGGCGACGAGCTCTTCTCGAAGCGCTGCGTCGTTCTCAATCTCTCCATCATTGCGTCCCAGGTTTTCCCACGAGACGCCAGTAATCGCACAAGCAGCCTCTACTTCTTCGGCCCGGAGTGCGCTCAACGTTTGTGTGTCAGATGTCACATCGATGGTGCCTTTCCCGCCATTGGTGAGGATCAGCAGATGTACTCGTGATCCTTCCTTCACCCAGCGCGAAATGGTCCCAGCGCACGCAACATCTGCATCATCAGGATGGGCATAAATGGCGAGTACCGACGATGGCGTCTGCTCATGAATGGCGGCCACGGCTACTGCCGAGCCTTCGGAGTCGTGCTCTTTTTGAGGGCACCGATCTCACGTTGGAAGTCACCAACGTCGTCAAAGACTTTGTAGACGGAAGCGAATCGCACATAGGCGACTTGGTCCAACTTGCCCAGAAATTCAAGGACCGTCATGCCAACTTCCTCAGACGTTGGTTCCTGTGCTCGGTCCCGAAGTGCATCTTCGACGTCTTGAGCAAGCGACTCAATCGCTCCCAGATCAACTGAGCGGTTCTTGCACGCTGCTTCAACGCCATGAATCACCTTCATGCGATCGAATGGTTCACGTGAACCATCTCGCTTCACCACCCAAAGGGGCACTTCTTCAACCCGCTCGAAGGTCGTAAACCGTTCACCACAGCCTTGACACTCGCGCCGACGCCGGATGGCTGCGCCTTCGTCGGCCATCCGTGAGTCCACAACTCGGTCGTCATCTGCAGCGCACCAGGGACATCGCATTTCCCCCAGACTACTGCCGGACCATTCGAGAGACCCTCCATCGCCTTATGGAATCGCAATCCGCTCTCCAGGCACAACGACGGAAGATCCAACTTCTTGAACAATCGCTGCCTTCACGGCCTGGACATCAGCTCCACCGGCAACCGAGGTTGCCACCGATTGCAGCGTGTCGCCTTCTTGGACCGTGTAGTAGCCCTTCATTGCGAGTCCAGGAATCGAACTAGCCGCACCTGGTGCCTGTGGGGCCGGATTGACGACACTTGACAGCACCGAGAGGGCAAAGAAGCCAACCACGGCGGCAAGGGTACCTACGGCAATCCTGCGTCGACGAAAAGTGGATGCGGAAGGACGAGGAGCGCTCGGACGCACCTTGCGCTCAAGAACGGGGTTCGGGTTGGTTGCACGGGACGGGCCTGCAACGAGTCGCCCTCCTTCGATAACCCGGAGCGTCGGCTTTGGCCAAGGTGACTCGAGAATTTCATCGTGCTCGAAAAGCGGAACCATCACCATGAGTACAACCTCTTCCTTGAATTCATCGTTCAACTTCACTATCGAACAACTGTTCGCTTCTCCATCTCAGCACGAACGTTTGTTCGTGTCAAGCCGAAATCGAACAGATGTTTGCCTTTTGGCTTTCTGGGAAGTACTATGCCAAACGGGTGTTCGATGGAACTCCCGGAACTCTGGAGGGAACGATGTCCGAAGTCCTCAGCCCAAAGCGCAAGGCGATTCTCGATTTCAT
>CAIXCS010000145.1 GCA_903918025.1 uncultured Actinomycetes bacterium | reverse complement strand
CATTCGGCCCGGAATCGGCCGAGCACCTCCTCGCCGATCTGCTGGGCTACTGGTGGCGGGAACGGCGAGCCCACACAGCCCCCCTGGCCGCAAAGACGACGCAAGACACGGCTCGACTCTTGGACGATCCAGAGGCAATCGCCGGCCTGTCGTTCCAGGGGATGGTTCCCCGAACCGGCAAGAACGACAAAGTCCTTGCCGGAGAAGGAGCGAGATTCACCTGGCCCGAGCAGGAACTGGCGGCCGAATTCGATTCCGGTGGCTCGACGAGCGTCCTGTTCAGTTCGCCCGATGGACCGACCAGGGTGGTATCCGTCGATCGGATCGATCGAGACCAGCAAGAGGTCATTCTCAACTGGACCGAGAAGGTGCAGGACCTAGGGGTTGTCCCGACCGTCGTGGTGCGCGATGACTGGGTATATGCAAAGCCCAAGCCCGACGCGTTGAACGACCTCGCCGATCGGGTCATCGCCCCAGAGGTCGATGGGCCTCCGAACGAAGTCTCCATGGAGTTGCTCCGACGTGCCCTCCCTCGATTCGACGGGGACAACGGACCCGCAGGTGGCGTGTTCACGGATGACGTGGAGGCGATCTGCAGCTGGGCAGTTCACCTCGAACACAGTTACGTCGCCATTCAGGGTCCCCCCGGAACCGGCAAGACGTTTCGAGGCGCCCATATCGTCCACGCGCTCGTGTCCGCGGGCAAGAGGGTCGGCATCACGGCGATGAGCCACAGCGCCATCGACAACCTGCTGTCCGAAGTCGTTACTGTCTTTGCCGACAAGGGCGACAGTCACCTTCTGAAGTGCATCAGGAAGAACAAGAAGCCAGCTGACGGTGGACTCGCGGGGGTGACCTACAGGGACGCGAATCCTCCGTGCGCTTCGAACCAGTACAACCTGGTTGCCGGCACCACGTGGCTGTTCGCTGGTGACGTCATGAGGGATGCCCCAGTCGATGTCCTCATCGTCGACGAGGCAGGGCAGTTGGCCTTGGCTGACGCCCTGGCCGCCTCACGGTCGGCAACGAATCTGATCCTCCTGGGAGATCCGCTGCAGCTTGCCCATGTGTCCAAGGCTTCCCACCCAGGCAGGGCGGGACTGAGTGTGCTGGAGCACGTCATGGGTGACGATGCCACGGTGCCACCTGACCGGGGAGTGTTCCTGGAAGAAACCCGACGGATGCACCCAGACGTCTGTCGGTTCATCTCCGACGAGATATACGAGGGACGGCTTCGGAGCCACTCGAGTTGTGCGAACCAGGACACTGGATTCGGCACCGGACTGCGATGGATCGAGGCCGACCACACCGATCGAAAGACCGAGTCCATCGAGGAAGCCCAGATCGTGGGCGTTGAGATCCACGGACTGCTCGGCACTACATGGACGGACAAGGACGGACTCGAGACTCCACTCACGGTTGACGACATCATGGTGGTGGCTCCGTACAACGACCAAGTGGCGCTGATCCGTGACCATCTGGACTCTGATCCTCGGACTCGAGGCGTCCGAGTAGGGACGGTGGACAAGTTCCAAGGCAGGGAGGCACCCGTGGTGTTCTTCACCATGACCACATCGAGTGCGGAAGACATGCCCCGAGGACCAGAGTTCCTCTTCTCGCGCAACCGCCTCAACGTTGCCGTGAGTCGGGCCCGGTGTCTGGCTTACCTGGTGTGTACTGCTGACCTGCTGAACAGTCGTGCGGGGACTGTCAATGAGATGCGGATGCTTTCGACTCTTTGTGCGTTCGTTGAGCACACCCGGACATGAACTAACTACTTCCAGGAAGATCGGTCACGTCTGCAAGGCCCTCGCCTCAATCAGACAAACTGCGCCACTGCCCGCAACTATTGTACAAAGCACGTACCACTGGATGACTACGGACAGGCAAGCTGATGCGTCACTCGGAAACCGAGCAAATAGTGCAAAGCGAAGATTTCGTCGAGTTGCCTTCGACAACTGATCTTCTGCGGGCTCACTGCACTCAAGAGGCCGACTGTTGGACCTTCCCGTTGACTGGACAATTTCGCTGCCGCGGTCCGAAGGATATTCGTCCGCATGATCAACTCCCTCGATACACGCCACAGACGTGGGCATGGATGCTCGCCAACGGGAGGAACGCAGCGCCGCTGCCGGAACGTGTAGGCGTGCAGCACAGGCAAGTAGTGGCTGAAGAACGAGATGTGACACCCCACGCCCGCTCCGTCAATCGATGCTGCAATCCGGAACATCTCCAATTGGCGGGTCCAGGTGGAATCGAAATCCGCCTGAATGACGTTGACCGCTTGGAGTCAAGCGACCATTCCACCGCTCTAGTTGTTTGGGGAACGCTTGAAGATGTCAAACGACTATGTACCGAGAATGAGCATGGATGTTGGATACTTAGTAATCCGGGTCTACTACCCTGCCGGGCCATGGGAGACAAAAGACCGATTGAGAATCTCCCGCAGATGCAGCTCCATCGGTGGGCCTGGATGGTCGCTAATCATCTGGCAGATCGAACGATATCGGGGGCTGTAATCGATATTCGACACTGGTGCGAGAGTAAGGATTGCTGCAATCCACGTCATCTTTTTCCAACAAATCAAGTCGGGAAAGAGATTTCCGCTGATGAAGCCGAGAGGCTTTCAACCTTTCAACCGGAGGACGAGGACTCAGTCGACATCAATGGAAGTTCCCCTTCTGAGCAATTAGCTGGAATCAACCCCTTTGTAGGTTTACGATCTCAAGAAGACTCCCGTCGACTCCGCACAGCCCCGATCGGTG
>CAIXCS010000144.1 GCA_903918025.1 uncultured Actinomycetes bacterium | reverse complement strand
TCAAGCCCTACGACGTCATCTCGGAGTTGCACGATCGAACGCCACCACTCCTGCTTGACGTTTCGAAGCATCTGGGCGCCGAGCGGTCCATAGTCATAGGTTGATCGAAATCCCCCGTAGATCTCAGCGGAAGGAAAGATGAATCCTCGCCGCTTGCAAAGCGACGTCACCTTCTCGAGGGTTTCATTTTGCTGCTCAACGTGGTCCGATTCGGAACTGATCGCCATCTATCGAGGCTACAACGTTGCCCTGTAGCGTTCTGGCGGCCCGCACTTCGCGAGGTTCTGTTGGGGTCGCCGTCAGAAAGCTCAAGGGGAGGTGAGGTGTGGATAGCGGAGGTACTGGGATCTACGTCCACATTCCCTTTTGCCGATTTCGTTGCGACTACTGCGCATTCATCACCTATACCGATCGAGATCACCTGATTGACGACTACGTCACTGCGTGTGTCGAGCAGATGGCTCGCGAGGTCGCTCGGCTTGATGTCCCAGCAGACACGCTCTACCTCGGGGGAGGGACACCAAGCCGTCTCACTGCTGAACAGGTAGCGGCCATTGTTGATGCGGCTTCGCTTGCAACTGGTGCGGAGGTCTCCATTGAGTGCAACCCTGAAGATGTTTCCGCCGACCTTCTCTTGGGATATCGCCAAGCTGGGGTCACTCGTGCGTCCTTCGGGGTGCAATCAACGGCCACCCGAGTTCTTGAGAGCCTGGGTCGGCCTGAGTCTCCAGTCTCTTTGCAGTTCCTCGCCCACGCGGTTGGTGCATCGCAACTTCAGTCGTGGAATATTGACCTCATTTACGGTGCAGAAGCGGAAACATCTGAAGACTTCCGGACTTCTGTTGAAGCGGTCCTCGCTCTTTCACCCGTGCTCCCGCATCTCTCTGCCTATGCACTCACCGTCGAGGCTGGAACGCCACTGTCGAGAGCGCCCGATCGTTTCCCAGATGAGGATCTCCAGGCAGACCGCTATGAGTGGTTGACGGCGAGACTTGAAGCTGAGGGCTACGAGTTTGAAGAGATCTCGAGTTGGGCACTCCCGGGCCACACCTGTCGCCACCACCAACGGTATTGGAGTGGTGGCAACTACTTAGGAATTGGGGCTGGGGCGCATGGCCACTTGAGTGGTCACCGGTACTGGAACACGGTGAGTCCTGAGCGGTATATCTCGATGATTTCAAATGGGGCATCAGCAATCGCTGGAGAGGAGTTCGTCGATGGCCCTCGTCAAGTCTTTGAGACCGAGTCACTACTCCTTCGAACCGCAACCGGCGTCGCGTGGGAGGCACTTGACCACGAAGCCCTTGCCATACTGAGTGAGCGCGGACCTTTGATTCAACGGAGAGATGACCGAGCGGTGTTGACCGTTGCTGGTCGACTGTTGGCGAACCGAGTCATTCTCTGCTTGAAGTCGAGCCGTTAGCCAACCTTGCGGTAACTGCGAACTGCGAGAACGGAGAAGACCGCGAGTAGCACGGCTGACCACGCGAATGCCCAGTAAATCTTCGTGGTGTCGAGGAATGGACCACCAACCATCAATGATCGAGTTGCCGCCACGACGACGCCAACCGGTTGATAGGTAGCGAAGGTCTGCAGCCAATGCGGCATCGTCTCGACCGGAGCGAAGGCGCCCGATGCGAACGTGATCGGAAACAGGATTGGAAAGGACATCAGCTGAGCGGTTTCAGCATTCGGGGCCTTGAGGCCAATGATGGCGAATCCCCAACTGAGCGAATAGGCGAACACGATCATCACCAAACAGCCAAGGAGGAAGTTCAGGACGCCGTTATCGAGCCTGAACCCAACGAGGATGCCAACAACGGTCAAGATCACGAGGACGAAGATGTTCCGAACCAGGTCAGCAGTTGTTCTTCCCGCAAGTACTGCGGATCGAGCCATTGGCAGCGCGCGGAATCGCTCAATGAGGCCTTTGCTCAGATCCTCCGAAAGGCCAATTGCGGTCGCTACTGCACCGAAGCAGACCGTTTGGACGAAAATTCCTGGCATCAGGAAGTTCACATAACTCACCCCCGGGACGGGGATTGCTCCGCCGAAGACGTAGCGGAACAACAACACGAACATGATTGGCTGGAGCGACGAGAAGAAGATCGCCTCGGGAATTCTCAAACTCGCCATCAAGTTTCGCCACGTAACGACCTTCATGTCACGAAACGCCCACATCAAACGCTGAGCAGGTGGGAGCTTCTCTACTTGTGCAATCGTCACGCCGCTCACTTGGCGACCTCCTCAGGTGTTGTTGTGCGCCGCCGTCCCTTTCGAGGTGCGTCGGCAACAGCTAATTCAGCCTTTGTCCGCTCTCCGGTAAGCGAGAGGAAGACATCGTCGAGACTCGGTTCACGCAGGGCGAGGCCGAGGATGTCATAGCCCGCTGCGTCGAGCGCCCTCAGAACATCTGCGGCAACCTTCGGTCCATTCTCAACGGTCAGTTCGAGCATTGCACCTTCGCGCATTGGCGACTTCTTGAGTTCTTCTTCAAGAACTGCACTTGCGCTGATTGCCGCTTCGTGACTCGCGAAGGTGACTTCGACGACGGTTGTGCCAAGTTGGGCCTTGAGTTCTGCTGGGGTCCCCTTGGCAATGACCTTGCCCTTGTCGATGACGACGATGTCTTCAGCGAGCCGGTCAGCTTCTTCCAAGTACTGGGTCGTGAGGAGCACGGTCGTTCCGTTGGCAACCAGTTGTTCGATGATCTCCCAGAGATCGTTTCGACTCTGCGGGTCAAGACCCGTCGTTGGCTCATCGAGGAACAACACCGGGGGCTCTGCGACGAGCGCAGCAGCGAGATCAAGACGTCGCCGCATTCCTCCCGAGTAGGTCTTGACCGTCCGGTCACCGGCATCCAGCAGATTGAAGCGCTCGAGCAATTCTTCGGCCTTCAACTTCGCGGTCGCCTTCGTCATGTGGGTCAGTTGGCCGACCATTCTGAGGTTCTCGCGCCCGGTGAGATTCTCATCAACGGTGGCATATTGCCCGGCGAGACCGATCGTTCGACGAACGTCGGCGGAGTTCTTGTTGACGTCGAGTCCCATGATCTCGGCCGTGCCTTCATCGGCTGCGAGAATCGTGGCCAAAATGCGCACTGCAGTGGTCTTTCCTGAACCATTCGGCCCAAGGAGACCGGTCACGGTTCCCTTCCTGACCGAAAGATCAAAACCGTCAAGCGCCCTCACCGTGGTGCCACGGTTGAAGACCTTGACGAGGCCACGTGCAGAAATTGCGAGGTCATCAGTCACCTTGTCAGGCTACCGGCTGGTTTCTCTTTCTTGAACGTCGATGGCACCAAGTCCAACCGCTCGCGCTACGTTCACAGCATGGCCATCTCACCAGAGGACATCGCCGAAGTTCGAGCGAGGACTGACCTCGTCGCGTTGATCTCTGAGAAGGCTGCGCTCAAGAGAGTGGGTCGAAGGTGGACTGGCCTCTGTCCGTTCCATCAAGAGAAGTCACCGTCATTTTCGGTGAATGCCGAAGAAGGCTTCTATCACTGCTTCGGCTGTGGAGCTTCTGGAGATGCGATCTCCTTCGTTCGAAATCTTGACCACATGGATTTCGCCGAAGCAGTTCGATTCTTGGCCCAACGTGCAGGCGTCACCATCACCGAAGATCCGAGCAAAGCCGGGGCCTCGAAACGCCGATCCGAGTTGTACGGCGCAATGGAGACAGCAGTCGAGTGGTATCACCAACGACTGCTCTCCTCACCAGACGCAGGTCGAGCTCGTGACTACCTCAGAAGCAGGGGCTACGACGGTGCCGTGGTGAGGGAGTTCCGTCTCGGATGGGCTCCAGATGCTTGGGATGCGCTCTCTGCAGCTCTTCGTTTGCCGCCAAAGGTGATGGAAGAGGCTGGGCTGGGTTTTACCAACAAGGCGGGGCGTCAGCAGGACTTCTTCCGCAATCGGGTGGTCTTTCCGATTTGTGATCCTTCGGGAAGAGCGATTGCCATTGGTGCTCGGATTCTTCCACTGCGGCCCGGTGAAGAGCCTGACCCGAAGAGAGGCCCAGAGCCGAAGTACAAGAACTCAACGGAAACACCGATCTATGCGAAACATCGAACGCTCTATGCCCTCAATTGGGCCAAGACGGACATCATTCGAGCCGACGAAGTTGTCGTCTGCGAGGGCTACACCGACGTCATTGGCTGCTTCCAGGCTGGGATCCCACGAGCGGTTGCCACGTGCGGCACTGCACTCACCGAGGAGCACTTCAAGGCGCTCTCAAACTTCGCCAAACGGATCGTTCTTGCCTACGACGCAGACGCTGCCGGGCAAAACGCAACGACTCGGGTCTACGAGTGGGAGAAGACCCACAGCGCAGAGGTCGTTGTTGCCGCCATGCCACCAGGTGCTGATCCTGGTCAGATGGCGAACGAGGACCCTGAGGAGCTCCGGGTCGCGATTGCGAATGCTCGTCCCTTCCTGGCATTCAGAGTCGATCGAGTACTGCAGGGAGCCGACCTCTCCGCACCGGAGCGCCGTGCGCTCGTCGCCGATCGAGCTATGGCGGTCGTGGCGGAGCATCCGAGTGACATTGCCCGCGACCAATACGTCATGTACGTCTCTGACCGGTGCCAAATCGATGCGGACCTCCTTCGAAGCCGCCTCGATCAACTCCGCCGAAATCCTGATGAGCGTCAATCGTTGCTGCAAGACCGAGGAAAGACGAACAAGAAGT
>CAIXCS010000143.1 GCA_903918025.1 uncultured Actinomycetes bacterium | reverse complement strand
TGCCTTGCACGAGCACCTCCAGGATGCATCAGTGCTCAGACCTTAAGTCGATGTCCAGTTTCCGGGGTCCACTTCATCCTGAAGTCCCGGTTTCTAGTGAGAAACGCTGATTGGAAGTTCTGAAGTACTTGCGGGACCCTCTTACTTGCGAGAGAGCTTCTCAAGGTTGAGAAACGCTCCAATTAACGCAGCCTTGCCTCCGAGTGACGGAGGGACGAGCCGTTCGCTGGACGGAGGATGTCCGGCTTCATCGAGGTAGCCACCGAGGTGTCGATCCATCGATGCCCGGACGTCTTCAAGAAGGAACGGTCTGTCCGAGACTCCACCTCCAAGAATGATGCAGTCAGGAGCGACCGTAAGTGCGAGCGTCGCCATAGCGCTGCCAAGTTCGGAACTCACGTCGCTCCACACCTGGTGCGAATCGAGCAACTTCGTCGAGGGCTCGATTCCGGTCCTTCTAGAGAGCGCAGGGCCGCTGATGAGTCCTTCCAGACAGTCACCGTGATATTCACAAATTCCATCGAAGTTGTCGCTTTGTCGTCGAGCAACATGGATGTGTCCAAATTCTGGGTGACCCGATGACGGCAGAATTCCATACTGGTTTGTGGCGAGCCCTAGGCCTACGCCAGTTCCAACGGTGACATAGGCAATGAGGCTCTGGCCAATACCGCTTCCTTGAGAGGCCTCCCCGAGAGCGGAAGCTTGGGTGTCCGTCGTGAGTGAAACCATCACTCCGGGAAGGAGGTTGGAGAATGCTTGGCGAAAGTTGAATCCTCTCCAACGCTGCTTTGGGCAGTGAGGAGAGACGATGCCGCTATCGAGATCGACTGGACCAAAGGAAGCAATGGCGATGCCATCAATGAGCTCCGGTCGTTCGTCAGACAGTTGCTTCATCACCCATGCGAGGGTCTCGTCCGGAGAGACGGTGGCCGTTACTCGGCAGGTGTTCGTCGTCACTTCTCTAAGCGTCGAAGCTACGACCAGTCGAGTCCATGTCCCACCGAGTTCGAGCACGACGCGATTGCGTAGTTCTCGCTCGAGGAGTCTTGCCACTTCTCGAGGGTATCTGCATCAGAGCAGCATTGATCGTTTTTCAACGTCTAGTCGGCGGAAAAGGTCTCTTGAACAATTACTATCCTCGACTTTTGTTGGTCCGAAGGTAGACTTCCAAAAGTTGCCGTGGTCGGTCCACGGAGTCCCTAAACGTCTGGAGCACGAGAACAATGATGCAACTTTCACGAGGTGGACTTGCTGTGAGATTCCGTAAGGCTCTTGTTGCCCTTCTGAGCATCTTGACGGTGTCGGCAATTGGGATACCGATTGCGAGCGCCGGCACAGGGCTGACTTGCACGGTGAATAACCCTGTCACGAGCACCGTCTACGGCCCAACGACATGGAACCCTGTCATCAGTGGCACGTCGACAGATGGGGTCGACCCAGTCAATAACGTCCTCGTGTTGGTGTTCGACTCGACGAACTCCACCTACTGGGATGGCGTGAATTCGGTGTGGACACCTGCAGTGACCACCAATGACGCGGTGGGCACGCATAGCTGGACGTTCAATCTTCCAGCATCGACACTCCCCATTGGCGATTCGCTGCACGTTTTCGCTACTGCGGTAGACACCAACCTCCACACTGCGGATTCCATCACCATTCCGTTCTCCTACCAGGGCTCCGTTGGCTCGTTTCTCTGCAACTCCAACCCGAACCTCTTCAATACAGGATTTAATGTTGCAAATGCTGGGGTACTCGCCAATGGAAAGCCAGATACGTACTGGCAGGTTGCTGGCCCTGTGCCGACCTCTGGAGCTGCAGATGTTCCAAGCGGATTGACGTGGACGTCTGCGTCGGTCAACAAATTGACCACAGCGTGGGCAACGACGCCTTCCATCAACTCGCAATGGATCTCCCAACAGGATCTTGCTCAACCAGTTCAGGACCCAAGCAACAGTCTTCCTCCGGGCGACTGGTGGTATCGGTTCCAGTTCAACTTGACGGCGGCTACTCCATCTGGATTCCAAATTCCGATGAACTGGATGGCCGACAACAACATCTACGAGATCTACGTCAACGGAGTTGCACAAAGTGGGACAACCGTCGGTTTGCCGCAGAATGCAAACCCGCTTCAGGAGTACACAGCCCAGGGCTACCTCCTTGCCAACGCAAGTCATGCGGTCCTGCACGGCCCATTCGTGAATGGTCTCAATACCATCACCGTCCAGGTCAAATCTGACAATGACAACCCTTCCTACGAAGGTTTCAATGCAGTGTTTCGACC
>CAIXCS010000142.1 GCA_903918025.1 uncultured Actinomycetes bacterium | reverse complement strand
CGCTCTGGACGAAGAAGTTGATGCGGTGATTGCTGCAGTGCTCTCGACCTATCACGATCTCGGTCTTCGCAATGATCGACGACGAGCCAGGCTCAAGTACCTCGTCGCTGACCACGGATACGATGCATTCCGCCGTGAAGTTGAGGCTCGTTATGGTGGAACACTCCGGCCTCCACTGACTGGATGGATCCCGACGGCGGCTGCAGACCACCTTGGTTGGTCAACGCGTGACGATGGAACCCTGCAGCTTGGGGTTCGTATTGGTGCGGGTCGTATTCGTGACCTCGAGGGTGGGCCGCAGTTGCGGACTGCGTTTCGTCGCCTTGCGGAGGAACTCAAGGTGCACTTTGCCATTACCGCCCAACAGGACCTCGTGGTAGCAGGCGTTCCAGCGCACCAGCGAGAATTCGTTGACGCGCTGCTCCTTCAAATGGGGATCACGGCGGTCGACCAACTTGGGCCCGTTGAGCGACAAGCTCTCGCATGCGTTGCATTGCCAACTTGTGGGCAAGCACTTGCTGAAGCAGAGCGTCGACTTCCCGAAACGGTTGACCTGCTCGAGGAGTCGCTGAGGTCTGCTGGTTTGGCGAATCGATCGCTGCAGCTTCGGATGACGGGTTGTCCAAATGGGTGTGCACGACCAGCGGTGGCCGAAGTCGGACTCGTTGGGCGAACGAAGTCTGGCTACGACCTGTTTCTTGGCGGAGGGCCACGCGGTGACCGTCTCGCGACACTCTTCAAAGAGAAGGTGAAGATCGACGACGTTCCGCAGCTCCTGCAGCCGCTGCTTGAGTCGTGGGCGAGCGAGGGAGAAGACGGCGAAGCCTTCGGCGACTTCCTCCATCGGACTGGCCTTCTGTGACCGTCGCACTCATTGGTGCAGGGCCGGGAACGGCCGACCTCTTGACCCTCAAGGCTGCCCGCCTCTTGGCGGAAGCCGAGGTGGTGGTTGTTGATCGGCTGATTGACGAGTCCGTGTTGGCCTTGATCAATCCAGCAGCTGAGGTGATTGATGTAGGGAAGAAACCTGGAGGTTCGAGTTCTCAAGAACTGATCAATGAACTCCTCGTCACGCTCGGGCGACGGGGGGCTCGAGTCGTCCGTTTGAAGGGCGGCGATCCCTTTGTCTTCGGACGGGGCTACGAGGAGGCACTTGCCCTTGAGGCAGCAGGTCTGTCGTGGGAGGTGGTGCCAGGCGTGAGTTCCGCGCTTGCCGCGCCCGCAGCAGCGGGGATTCCGGTTACCCATCGGGCCATTGCCCGAGGGGTACTCATTGTGACCGGCACTGGAACCAATGAGGACCACCTTGACTTTGCTCGCCTTGCGGCGTCTGGGATCACACTGGTCGTCCTCATGGGTGTCGCTCGCCGAGCAGCTCTCGTTGCACAACTGCTCGAAGGCGGACTCGCCGCCGAGACTCCCGTCGCCGCGATTTCGAACGCGTGGACAGCCGAAATGAAGGTGACCCACGGAAGACTTGACGACCTTGGGTCGATGGAGATCCTCGCTCCCGCCGTGCTCGTCATTGGGGCCGTGGCAGCACTCGGCACGTCTGCAGTGCTCGATAGTGCTGCGCTCAATCGCTGATGCTCCCGCTCATTGTTGAGGTAACGGGGCGACGCGTGCTCGTCGTTGGCGGCGGAATGGTCGGGCTCAGAAAAGCAGCGCAACTCGTCGATGAGGGAGCAGTGGTCACCATCATCGCGACTGAAGTTTTGGGACCGGTTCCTGATGGTGTGGCTGAGGTTCTCGTTCGCCCCTTCTCTCCGGGGGATCTCGAGGGATTCGTCTTCGTTGTGGCAGCTACCGCCAACGGGGAGGTGAATGACCTGATTGAAGCAGAGGCTCGAGAGCGGTCAACCTTGATCAATGTTGTCGACGACCTCACGCGAGGCGACACCTACTTTGCAGCGCTCCACCGACAAGGCGACGTCATCGTGGCAGTGTCGACCAGCGGCTCAGCCCCCGCACTTGCGCAGTATGTCCGGGATCAGATTGCGGCGGCACTACCTGAGCACCTCGGGGAAACTGCTGCGCTGCTGCGAGCAGAGCGTGAGGCGCTGCATCAAGCTGGAGTTTCGACGGAGCATCGAAGTTGGGCTGACTCGATTACCGCGGCGCTGCGGGCTGGCGCTCAACTGCACTCCGAGCGCAACAGCGACAACTCGGATGGAGACTCGTTGTAGCGTCGCTCGGAGGGGGGTGGTGTTATGCAGCCGAAGAATGTCGTCGTCGTGCTCCTTGATTCGCTCAACCGCCACCATTTGGGTGCCTATGGCGGGACGGAGTTCTCGACGCCGAACTTGGACGGGTTTGCGTCGACTCATGCCACTCGCTTTACCGGGCATGTGACGGGGGCTCTCCCTTGCATGCCAGCACGTCATGACTTGTTGTGCGGGGCGCTCGATTTTCTCTGGAAGCCTTGGGGTTCCATTGAGGTTTGGGAGGAGCCGGTCACTCGGGCGATGGCGAGGGCAGGCATCACCACGAAACTCGTCACTGATCATCCTCACCTGTTTGAAACGGGGGGAGAGAACTTCCATACGGACTTCACTGGTTGGGATTACCTCAGGGGTCACGAAGGCGACCCGTGGAGAACCGCCGAGGACCCCTCGTCAATTGGCAGTCCGAGCCTTCCTGCTCGAAAGGGCAATTGGTATCTCGAGCGTCTCTTGGGTGACGAGGCACCGAACCTGGATCGAGGCTATGACCGGTCTCGGACGTGGTTTCGGTCCGAAGAGGACTACCCAGGTCCAAAGACCATGAAAACTGCTGCACGGTGGTTGCGAGACGAGGCACCGGCTGCATCGAGGTGGTTCTGTTTCATTGATGAATTTGATCCGCATGAACCGTTTGACACGCCTGCGCCATGGGAAGGCCGTTATCAGGAACAACCATGGGATGGCGAGCGGATCATTTGGCCGCCCTATGCGGTTGGCGCGATTCGAGACGGAACGCTCACGCAAGATGAAGGCGATCACCTGAGAGCGAACTACGGGTCGAAACTCTCGATGATCGATCACTGGTTCGGAGAGATCCTTGCCGTGTTCAATGAACGAGGCCTCTGGTCAACCACTGCACTCATCGTGTGCACTGATCATGGCCACTACCTCGGAGAACTGCGTGGTGGCGCCGACATCTGGGGGAAACCTGCGGTGCCGCAGTTTGAACCCATTGGTCACACACCACTGCTGATTGCTTGGCCAGGCCGACCAGGTGGATCGACCATTGATGCACTGACGACCAACGTCGATCTGCATGCAACCTTCGTCGATTGTTTCGGTGTCACGGCCTCGCACCGAACCCACGGGGTGTCGCTCGTGCCACTTCTCGAAGGGACCGCCACCTCCGTTCGAGAGTGGGCGATTGGCGGCGTCTACGGCAATTGGGTTCAGGTGACCGATGGAAGGATGAAGTACGCGAGAGCCCCTGTTGGCGATGGCTTCCCCTTGGCAATGTGGTCGAATCGATGGTCAACCATGCCAGTCCACGGTATTCACCGGCCTCTGCTTCCACCGCCCGATAGTCGGGCGACGCTCGCGACGATGCCCGGTTCGGATATTCCAGTTCTGCGGCAGCCTTTTGTTGCTGGAGACCGAATCCCGTTCTTCGCGTCCGGAGGAGCAATCGTTCACCAGCATCATCGCTACGACCTCTCGATCGATCCCGACGAACAGGAAAACCTTGCTGGTGACGCGGCAGATGCTGGGTCAATTGAGTTGCTCACCGAAGCGCTTCGTTCAGTGGAAGCCCCGATGGAACAATTTCAACGACTGGGACTTCCCTACTGAACAGGAGCCAAGCGAGCGCTCGTTAGTTGCCCAGTTCGTCGACGTTCGCAGGGAGTCCACCGAGAATATTTGGCGGCACGAAGTTGTTCTCTTCGGTTGTCTCGGCTTCGACCAACTCAACCATCCGATCGACCACCTCTTGGGGGTCCATCTGGCCCTCGGTGACGAACTGACGCATCATCTGAAACAGCGGCGTTGACGGTGCCGACAAACTGTCGTCGCCAAACCACTCCCACATGGAGTCGGCCATACGGTCATTGAATCCAGTGAGGTAGGGGCCAGGGTTGAGGAGGGTGACATCGATGCCTTGTCCAGCAAGTTCGGAGCGGAGGGTCTTCCCCATGGCTTCGAGAGCATGTTTGGTCATTGAATACGGACCGAACGCAGGCCCTGCGACGACTCCGGCGATGGAGGAGACAATGATGACGCGGCCGTGTCCTCGTTTGAGCATTCCGGGAAGAACCGCCTGGGTGACCGAAAGCGTGCCAAAGACGTTCACGTCGAACAAACGACGCACTCGGTCGAGAGGAACATCAGCGAGAGGCCCAGTCTGACCGGCTCCGGCATTATTGATCAGCACGTCGACCTCAAATGCTGCAGCCTTTGCGACATCTCCGGTCGTGATGTCCATGCGCTCAACGGTGAGCTCTGGAGCCGCTGCAGCCAATTCTTCTGCCTGAGCATCAGTTTCAGTCGTCGCAATGACGTGATGGCCTCGGGCGGCAAGTGCCAGCGCTGCGCCTCGGCCGAAGCCAGATCCTGCACCGGTAATGAGCACGGTCGTTGTCATGGAGTTACTCCTTCAAGTTGGTGTTCAGACCATAGGTGGAGAATGGTCTCTTGGCGAAAGAGGATACGACAGCCCCTAGCGTTCGAGCCGGCTGTTCACTAGCCTGACGCCTGTACCATCCATTGAACGTTTCACCGTTAATCGAGGAGTGCATTCGTTGAGGCAAGAATTTGGTGTTTCCAACGGCGCTCGCCGAGTGCGAGCGGTGTCTGGCTCACTTTCCGCGCCTCACGTGGAGTGTTGGCAGGCACCGCGTGACTGAGTCCATGGCCTCGCGAGAGCCGCTTATTCTCGCAATTGACGGCGATAAGAATTTTGAGGTCGTTTCTGCGACGCCCGCTGACGGTCGCCCAAAGAAGCCTTCGAAGTCCAAGAAGGGAAACAAGAAGAAGGACCGGGCCGCCCGGAAGGCTCTTGGCGTATCGGTTGAAAACGCCAAGACTGGCTACGACGTCGTTTCGACGAGACGGCTCAAAAAAGGTTTCTACGAAGTTGTTCTTGCGAAGACTCCAACTGAAGACAGCGGAATTGTTGATCTCCCTTCGGTAGCTGCGTTGGAGTGGCTTGCTTCTGCCACGAATTCAGCGACAGTTGCCGACGCAGAAGCCAGTGCTCTCGCCGAAGCCCAAGCCGCTGCAGACGCTGAAGCCCTTGCACTCGCAGAAGCAGAAGCAGAAGCAGAAGCGCAGGCCGCTGCCGACGCAGAAGCCGAAGCTCTTGCCCTGGCCGAAGCCCTTGCACTCGCAGAAGCAGAAGCAGAAGCGCAGGCCGCCGCCGAAGCAGAAGCCCTTGCTCTCGCAGAAGCCGAAGCCCTTGCACTCGCAGAAGCAGAAGCTGAGGCCCTTGCTCTCGCCGAAGCAGAAGCGCAAGCCGCCGCCGAAGCCGAAGCCGAAGCACTTGCCCTGGCAGAGGCAGAAGCCGCCGCCGCAGAAGCAGAAGCAGAAGCCCAAGCCCTTGCACTCGCAGAAGCCCAAACCCTAGATCTCGCAAAGGTTCTGCCAGAAGAGTCCGATCGAGACGTTGAAGTATCGGGCCAGCAAGGAGGCTGGTCTTGGGCTCCAGAATCGCTACCTGTTCTACCTCCTGAAGAATCAGTGCAAGCAGAAGTATGGACGGTGCCGTTCGGTTTTGAAGCTGATGACCAGCCCGATGAAGGTCTGAACGTTGTTGAAACATTCGCTGTTGAGGACAATTCGCGAAGTGAACTTGCACTTGAGTCGAATTGGGCCGCACCTGTTGTCGACCCGACGCCATCAGCAAATCGAATTCCGGTAGTCCTTCCTCCCGTTGCAGTCTCGCCAGCGCAGTCGGGGTCTCCTAAATCTCCTGATCCCATCGGTCTATCGCAGTCAGACAGCCAACTCAGCGACCTCGATTGGCTAAACGAGGAAATTCCGAAAGAGAACGTTCCTAAGAAAAGGCTCTTTGGTCGCAAAGGTAAAGGGCCGACAATCGTGGCCCCAAAGAAGAACTCCCAGAATCTCGCTCCTCTCCCCGCTGAGGTCGCTACCCCTGTTCCAATGGCTCCAAGTTTGCCAAGTGCGTCAGTGAGTACGAACCCTCTCGCGATTAGTCCGAAGACAGGATTGCCGGAGGTCAGTGAAGTTGAGTCTGCGTCCACCTGGTCGTTGACTCCTTCGGCATCTTCGGCATCTACCGAGTCGAAGGACCTTGGTCGGAATTGGCGCGGTCAGAAGATTTCCGAAGAAATCGCACCTGTTCTGCCTCCCAGGCCGGCTTCAGACTTCCACGACGATCTTGTCGCTAGAGGGCTCGTAGACGAATATCAGCTTGATCGAGCGTTTGCCTATCAAGTTGAGAATTCTGTATCGATGCTTGAAGGATTGATTGCCGCTGGAGTGTTTGACGAAGATGAGCTCGTCCAAGCCGTCTCCTTGTTCTATGGCGCTTCGGTTTGTGATCTCTCACGTGAAGAGTTGGATTCAGCCGCTCTCGACCTAGTACCTGAGTCGATTGCTCGCGAACATGCCGTCTTCCCGATGAGAATTACTCATGATGAGTTCACTGTCGCGATGGTTGAACCGACGGAGAAGGTGCGCTCCCTGATTGCACAGGCAAGTGGGATTCCCGTGGTTGCTCTCGTTGCAAAGCCGAGCGAAATTCGCGTTGCGATCAATAACAACTACCACGCACTCTTCGGCGTTGATGAAATTGTTGAAGAGTTCGAAGCCGATGAAGGAACTCGCCGACGTACGACTTCGACTTCGGCAACAGAGACCGAGTCGGACAATGCTCCGATTGTTCGGCTCGTGAATCGCATTCTCTCTCAGGCCATGCGTGATGGAGCTTCTGACGTCCATATTGAACCAGCAGATGACATCGTCCGTGTTCGGAGCAGAGTTGACGGTGTGCTCAAAGTCGTGCTCGTCCTGCCGGCAGCCATGGGAAATGGCTTGGTGAGCCGAATCAAGATCATGGCGGAAATGAATATTGTCGAGCGGCGGAGACCTCAGGATGGCATGTTCACGACGAACCTGGATGGGCGTCAGGTCGATGTCCGCGTAGCAACGGTAGCGACAATTTTCGGCGAAAGTTGCACCCTCCGTCTACTCGACAAGAGACGCTCCTTGCTCTCGATTTCTGATCTCGGAATGGCGGAGGATACTCACGAGATGTATTCCAAGATGATCCGTGCGCCATTTGGCATGGTGCTTTGCGTTGGACCTACGGGTTCAGGCAAGACGACCACCTTGTATGCATCCCTCAACGAGATCAGCGACGTTGCTCGAAACGTGATGACCATTGAAGATCCGGTTGAGTATGTGTTCCCGTCGATCAATCAAATTCAGACCAACGAGCAAGCTGGCCTCACCTTTGCAACTGGGTTGAAGTCAATCCTGCGACATGACTCTGATGTCGTGCTTGTCGGCGAGATTCGAGATGTCGAGACCGCGAGAATCGCGGTGCAGTCAACCCTCACCGGTCACCTCGTACTCTCCTCAATCCACGCAACCGATGCGATCGGCGCCTTGACCCGGTTCATCGACATGGGAATTGAGCCGTTCTTGATTGCATCGTCGGTCGTTGGAATTGTTGGACAGCGCCTCATTCGAAAGACCTGCTCTTCCTGTGCAGAGCCCTATACGCCGAGCGAGGAAGAACTCGACTTCTTCATTCGCGGTGGGGGAATTGACAAGGACGTCTTCCTTCGTGGCGTCGGTTGCAATATTTGCGCTCACACGGGATTTAAGGGACGGGTTGGTGTGTATGAACTCCTTCCAATGGGAACGGAAATGAAGCGCCTCGTCGTTGGATTCGCAACCGAGGAAGAACTTCGAGATCTCGCGAGAAAGCAAGGAATCCGAACCATGCAGGACGAAGCAATCGGCCTCATCGGACGAGACCTCACGACCTCTGCGGAAGTTATTCGCAGTATCTTCTCGGTGTAGTTGTGCCGAAATATTCCTATGACGCTCTAGATGGTTCTGGTAATCGGGTTGGCGGAACGGTAACTGCCGATACTGAAGCTCTTGCCGTTGAATCGCTTCGATCGACGGGACTGCGTCCGCTCAAAGTAAAGCCAAAGCTTTCGCTTCTGCAGTTTGAACTCACACCTGAGAAGGTCAAGCCTGCGGAAATCATGCATTTTTCTCGCCAGCTCGGCGTCTTCATCAAAGCCGGCATCCCGATCATGGAGGCTCTGACGATCATTGCGTCAGAGACAATGGACAAGCAACTCCGCAAGGTGCTCAATGAGATGATTGAGTCGCTCTACGACGGCCAAACGTTCGCAGCTGCGGTGGCTGAACACCCAAATATTTTTCCCAATTACTACGTAGGAATTCTCCAGTCTGCTGAGCTGACTGGAAATCTGGACGAAGTGCTTCGTCAGTTGGCTGACTACATTCAGCGAGATATTGATGCAAAGTCCCAGTTCACTGGCGCGCTGATCTACCCTGGCGTCGTTCTCGCCATGGCGATCGTTGTCGTCGTTGTTCTCTGCGCGTTCGTTCTCCCACGGTTCCGGGCGTTCTTCGGTCAATTAGGAGCCAAACTCCCGTTACCGACTCGGATGATGTTGGGCTTCTCTTCACTCGTGAGCACCTATTGGTGGCTCATTCTCCTCGTCACGGTTGGAGCGGTAGTCGGCTCGATCACGGCGAAACGGACGCCTGCCGGGAAGGCAATGCTCGATGGTGCGCTCCTGAAGGTCCCAATTCTCGGTGGACTCATCCGGGCATCGATTGTCGAGCGTCTATGTCGAGTATTGGCATCGATGATTGACAGTGGCGTTCCGCTTCCAGACGCAATGTCCGTTGCAGCAGATTGTGCGAATAACTTGACCTATAAACGCGGCATGCAAGCCATTCGAGAAGAAATGATGGAAGGCAGGGGGATTGCCGGGCCACTTGCGGAGACTGGATTGTTCCCGACAGCTGCTCAGCAGATGTTCCGCGTTGGCGAGGAGACCGGATCACTCAATCTCCAAATGGAAACGGCTGCCGACTACTACAAGAGAGAACTTGACCTGAAAATCAAGCACTTTACGTCCCTATTTGAGCCTGCGGTTATTGTCTTTGTTGGGGTAGTTGTCGGATTTGTTGCGATCGCGCTAGTCACGGCGATGTATGGGGTCTACAATCAAGTGCGTACGTGAGGAGTTCCATGGACAAGCACCGAACTGAAATCAACTCGTCTCTTCACTCCCACAAGGGAGTGACTCGGCTACAACGTCGTCGCGCTTCTGGCGATGCAGGTATCGGGCTCATTGAGTTGCTGATTGTCTTGATTGTCACGCCAATGTTGATCTTCGCTGCGGCAGCAGGCCTCTTGACGATGTTCAAGACGCAGAAGGTCGTTGGTTCGATCATCAACGGTGTCTCGGATTCCCGACTGACCTCAGCGAATCTTTCCTCGGACCTTCGCTCTGCGAGTCAAGTGACTCGAATTTCAACTCCGTCTTGCGGCCCGTTAACGGTCGACAATCGCCAGGTAACGCAGATTCTTGCTCTGCAGTCTGAAGATGGCTCGCAAGTTATTTCGTATGTCAACCAGGTTGACGGCACCAACTGGGCCCTCGTTCGCTTGGTCTGTGATGGATTCGATACGACGACACCTACCTCGTCGACGGTTGTCGCGGTGTCGACGACCCCACTTGCTGCAACGGTGACGTGCAATTCCGTTGCAGTTACCTGTACTCCGGGGAGCACCTGGATTCCGAACGTTGGCATTTCAGATGTGACCCTCCCAATCTCTCCAACTGCGAACTTGGTCATGTCGCCAATGACGTTCACGCCACCTCAAACGACAACGACGACGGCACCGACAACGACAACGAGCACCACAGTTCCGGTTGGTGGGACAACAACAACGACGGCACCGACGACCACAACCACCGTTGTCACAGCAAATACCACCGTTGCCCAAGATCCACTGATTCTCTTGAGTACCGTCTGCCCTCCAGCCGTTGCGGTCTTCGGCACACGTTCCGTCTTGAGCGTTGGTAATGGGACTGGACTCATGGCCATTAACGCCACGTGCGCTAACGCTGTCGTGTTCTCGGACAGCGGTGGCTACCGCGGACGTGGGTGGAAGTCGCATGAACACTCAAGGAAGGTCGTCTCCGGATCGACACCGCTTGTTAGCGCAGTGTTGGACTACACCGGGACCCCTGACCCATTCTCTTCACTGGCTGCTCCTTCAGCTGACTCGGTGTCGGCTCCAGGCGCTGGTGCATGTGTCAACAATGTGTGCTCTTCAGGGACCTACAACAACACGTTGAACTTCAAGTCGGGAGCCTATTCCTTCACTGGCGCGAGTTACATCTTCAATCAGCCTGTGTTGATCGGCGGACCGCGAGGACGTGGTGCAAGTGTGACGTTTGGTAACGGCAACTTCGTCTTCAATGGTGGCTTGATCGTTTCTGGAAATGCCCACGTCTCTTTTGGTGCCGGAACGGCGATCTTCAATGGCCCAGCTGGCGTTTGTAAGCGCCCAGACACCGAGCACTGGAACTGGGAACACTCCCGAGATGATGACGACTTCTGGAATCACGTCAATGCTCAGTCCCCAGCTTGCAGTTATGGACCCAACAATGAGAGGGATTGGGACGACGACGCGTACCATCGCGCCAATCGACCTGCATTGAGCGTTTTTGGTCACTCGACCTTCACGACTAGCGGAATGTTGCTCTACGTTGCCAGTGGCGGCATGAGCTTCCAGAGTTCTGGACACGGTGGCGGTTCGGTCAGCCTCTCGGGCAATACCGACCCCCGCTACGGCGGAATTGCACTGTGGGACTCGGTGTCTGCTGCAAATGGTCAGGCAATCATTTCCTCGCACACGAAGGAAGGTGCGACGAACTATGGCGGCGTGTACATCCCGAACCAGCGAACGATCATTGGTCAAAGTGGCGTGGTGAATATGTCCTTCTTGGTTACTGACTCGCTCCAGATGCTGGGCTACGGCACGCTCAACGTGGGATGACCTCTGGCAGCCTCTGGGTGCGGCAGGGAGAACGCCGTCCTGAGAGAGGTCGCTTCAGCCGAGATTACGGAGACACCCTCATTGAGGTGCTGCTCGCCATCGTGGTGTTTAGTATCGCTACGACGGCCCTGTTTTCAGCGCTGACTGCCTCGGTCCAATCCTCAGTTACCCACAGGAGTCAAGCCTCCCTTCAAGCACTGCTCGGGACCTATGCAAATACTGCGATTTCGCAAATTGAGTTTGCTGCAACGCCGCTCTTTACGTCCTGTGCATCGCCCCAGACCTATCGAGTGCGGCTCAACCTCACGACGTTTAATCACCAGTTGGCGATTTTGAATGGTGCTTCGGTCGACCCGTACATTGTCGAGTTAACGAGGATTCAGTACTGGAACGGCACGGGCTATTCAAATACGTGTGTGAAGGGCTCTCAACTTCCCCAACTTCTCACCGTGCTCGCCGTTGGACCACACCACGCGAAGGCATCGACCATCTTCTCCGTTCAGAATCTTGCCTACAACGGGAAGGTTCCGGTTGCGGTAGCCCAAACGCCGGCGGTTACCTCACCGGTCACTGCCACCAAGGGGCAAGTGAAGGTCATCTCGATCCCGTTTACTGGAACGCCAGCTCCAGTGCTTACATGCTTTGACGATCCTCCAACCAATTCACGGGCGTGTTCGTCAAAGAACGATGACAGGATTTCGTTCGTTGATGGGGGTAACGGAACAGGATTCCTCGTCGTGTCATCGCTTGCAGCAGCTACAGACCCTGTCATCGGCATCCCTTTCACGATTCGTGGAACGAACGGCTATCCAGACCCAAACGCCGCGGGACCATCGGTCAAGATCACGGTGGTGGTCCAATGACGAAGGGACTTCACCTTCGGACAGAGAAGCGGCTCCGTGGTGACAATGGCGCCGTGCTCATCCTTGCCATGGCATTCCTCTTGGCAGCCAGCGTTGTGGGCGTTTCGCTGTTGACCTGGACGGGGACCAGCATCTTGTCCGACCAACACAATGCTCAAGCCTCCGCATTGCAGAATGCAACTGGCGCTGCGGTGCAGGCAGAGATGGAAAACCTTCGCTACAACTATCAGGTCACGGCGAAATTTCCACTCGACCCCATCACGAACTCTTGGGACTGCACGCCGTCAGGAAGCAACCTCCTGGCTGTTGGAGGGCAGGTCGTGATTATTGCCTGCCGAATATCGTTCCAGGCAGATGGCCGGGTTATTGACTTTTCTGCTTGTAAAGCGACGTATAAAAGTACAGCGCTGGCTGATTGCATTACCTATCCGTTCCTTTCCGCTCAAGTGAAGTTCTACGATGTATCGCTGAGTGGCATTGCTGGCTGTACTGGCCCGAGTAATGCATGGTCCTGCGGCACGGGGCTAACCATCAATCGATGGCAATTTGTTTCGTAGCAAAAAAGTTGCATTTTTGTGGCTCTTCGGAATGTAGCGGGGTCTGGGGTCCCTGAGAATTGAGCGGGGACCCACCAATCTGAAGGTATCTAACGCCAACAGAGTGGAGAGCCCCCGTGAATACAGAGCCTATTTGCACCCGCTGTCTGTCGCTTGTCGGT
>CAIXCS010000141.1 GCA_903918025.1 uncultured Actinomycetes bacterium | reverse complement strand
ACCGACAAGCGACAGACAGCGGGTGCAAATAGGCTCTGTATTCACGGGGGCTCTCCACTCTGTTGGCGTTAGATACCTTCAGATTGGTGGGTCCCCGCTCAATTCTCAGGGACCCCAGACCCCGCTACATTCCGAAGAGCCGGTCAACTCGTTGAGCGCAACTGCTTCTCGAGTTCTTAGCAATGATGGTGATGAACTGAGTGGACGACTGAATCGGAGCGAGAGAACGGCAATTTTCGGCAAGGACCCTCTCCCTTGACGAAACGCCTCGAGATTCGTCCACGAATTCGCGGAAAACTCCCTTGAAAACTGCACTGGGGGGCGATTAGTCCCTACTGCGTATAGTCATATGCGAACGGCGCAGGCAAAACATCCGACGTGAAGCCGTAGATCGTGTCTTTTCCAGGAGCAACGCCACGATCAAGAATCATCGACGTTCGCCGATTGGGTTCAAGGTCAACGCTGAGAAACGAATATCCCCAAGACCATCGGTAGGGGGATCGATAAATCCTCTTCGCACTCGCCGGTGTGTAGACGCCCCTAATGAAGGTGACTGGAGCATCCCGACTGATGATCGCGCCTCTAACCTCATCTTGCCATCCGTGGTAGCCAAACGATGCGTGTACAAGTGGAATGAAATTGTAGAGACCAAAGATGGCCACTCCAATGAGGAGCCAAACTCGAGGTTCATGGTCACGCGCGGGTGAGAGTACTGCGAGAACAAGCATGCCAACGCCAAGAACGAGGAATCCGCCGGCTACCACCCTGTAGTCGTATTGGCTGAGAATCCTGTTATGAGGCTCTGCAAACACCATCCAAATGACGATCAAAACTGGGACAATGCTCAAGAACCGGACTCGGCTGAAGAGCGTTGCCATTATAAAGAGAAGAAGAAACAGAACCGTCCATCGAAGCTGACCTACATCAGCCCTGAATGGCGCCAAAATATCCGAGGTTCCTTGAACATTTGAACCATTAGGGTGGTCAATCGAATACTTAGCCATGACGCTTGAGGCAATATAGGCGAGGATTCCGATACCATGAATTGCAATTTTAGATCGGTCCAACTCGTGTAATTTTAAGTCTCTAGCTAGGAGCACCAAAGTAAGGACAATCAGCACTGGGCCAAGAAAGAACATTGAAGGATACGACCAAATAGTCGCAACTGCAACTATGATATAACCAAGGCGTCGAGAAAGTGTTCCGAGTCCATCAATCAGCAGAGCCACATTGAGTCCAACTAACGCGTAGGCAAAGTTATACTCTCCAATGGCAAAGAAGGATGCTGTACCCTCAACTGCTATGGCAACCACTGCCAGATGCCAGAATAGAGGATTTCGCCAAAGGATCTTGAGAGCGAGGATCCACATGAATAGCGGAACTAACACGATACCTGCTGACCAGATAAGCGAGAGCATCGACACGCTCGTCAAGCCGAGATGAAGAGCAGCAATAAGTGGGAGTTGCGGAATGATATCTGCAATCATTCGGGCATTGGCAAAGTTTGGAACTAAGTTGGAACCGTGGGTTTGCAGGTCGGTCCAAAATAGGTACGCTCCATCGCCGTACAATCCCAGACGACACCAGACTTCGATGAAGCCGACTGCAAGAAGAGCAAGTAAGAATATCCAACGACCAACATAGAACTTTGGGTTAACCTCGTCTTGGAGCCCCTTTGAAGAACGTTCGATCTTCCAAGACTCCACCG
This sequence comes from uncultured Actinomycetes bacterium, assembly GCA_903918025.1. GTDB lineage: Bacteria > Actinomycetota > Acidimicrobiia > Acidimicrobiales > RAAP-2 > CAIQEU01. The sequence goes on along the minus strand of CAIXCS010000141.1, from coordinate 664 downwards.
ACTTCGCCAAACCATCGGAGTTAGCATTGCTATCCATCTGACTGGACCCTATTCATCAGTCCACCTTTTGTGAGGGTAGCAAGTCACTCTCTTCGTGCCAGTTGATTGAGAATCCAACCGGGGTGAAGTGGCGCAGCGAGCCGTGTGACCGGCGGTCGCTGTAGGAGTGGCGACGGTCCTGGAGCATGGTCTCATCTCCCCCCATCTAGTCGAAGATCTCAAGGTTTAGCATTTTGTCTCTCAGTTTGTCATCGAACGATTCGCAGTTTCGGTTCTGCCAGAGTGAAACGGGATCGATCCAGGCGACATTGGTCACAAGTGGTGGCGCCCGTCCTTGGTCGTCTCAGCAATCAACTCTGCACGATTGACCAACCGGAACTACAACGGTGAGCAGCCACCCTCTTTTCGCACCTGATCGAGAATGCCAAGGGTTTCTTCAGCGGAGAGGCCATCAGCTAGCCATCAGTCGAGGTTGTACCTAGCGAAGTCGTCTTGAATGTTTAAGATTTTGCTGGGTTAACCGGGCTCTTCGGAATGTAGCGGGGTCTGGGGTCCCTGAGAATTGAGCGGGGACCCACCAATCTGAAGGTATCTAACGCCAACAGAGTGGAGAGCCCCCGTGAATACAGAGCCTATTTGCACCCGCTGTCTGTCGCTTGTCGGT
>CAIXCS010000140.1 GCA_903918025.1 uncultured Actinomycetes bacterium | reverse complement strand
GGGGCCACACGGTCGTCCGATTCGTTCGGAAGCCGACAACGGAGATCGATGAAGTCTTCTTTGATCCACAGCTGAAGACGCTCGATCGAGCCAATGAGTCTGCTCTTCACGGTATCGACGCCCTCGTCAATCTTTGCGGAGTGGGGATTGGCGATAAGCGTTGGTCTCCTTCTCGAAAGGAAGCAATTCTCTCGAGTCGCGTTGCGGCAACGAGTTTCCTTGCCTCGTTGCTCCCAACCCTTGGCGAAGGTGTACCTACCTTTCTCTCTGCATCGGCGATTGGCATCTATGGCGACCAAGGCAGCAAGGAGCTCACTGAGGACGCAACTCGAGGACATGGATTCCTGGCCGATGTCTGTGCCGATTGGGAGGCTGCAGCAGCCAATGACCATTCAAAGACAATCCTTATGCGGACCGGAATCGTTCTCGACCCAACTGGCGGAGCTCTGAAGAAGCAGTTGCCACTCTTTCGGGCTGGCCTTGGCGGCAAATTGGGATCTGGCCAACAGTGGATGAGTTGGATCTCTCTCGTCGACCAAGTCGCAGGCATGGTGCACTTGATTGAGTCATCGAGCCTCGAGGGGCCGGTGAACCTCACGAGTCCACACGCTTCGACAAATTCGGAGTTCACCCAGTCGCTCGGAAGGGCACTCCACCGTCCAACCCTTCTCTCGGTGCCGAAATTCGCGCTTCGCCTTGCTCTTGGACGTGAGTTTGCCGAAGAAATCATCTTCACCAGTCAGCGGGTACTTCCATCGAAGTTGCTCGCCAGTGGATTTTCCTTCAATTTCCCTGCGCTTGCGCAGGCTCTGAACGAGTCACTGTCTTGAGCTCGGGGCGATTTTCGCCCTCAAAAGTTCACCATTTCTAGGTAGTGCTCTGGATTTGAGGGCAACTTCAACTCGGAGCGACGACGCAGAGAGTTTGTTAAGAGTTCACTTTTTGGTCACTACGCGTTGACACAAGGCATCTCTTTTGTTAGGAACTTGATACCCGTTCCACGGGAGTACAACGTCAACCATTCCAAAAGGGGACTGATGTTCAAGAACAGAGCAGTGAAAATGATGCTGGGGGTCGCCGTTATGGCGGGTTCCCTGGTGCTCCCCGTAGCTACGGGAGCAAGTACCAACACGGTGATTGTCACAATGGACAACACACCAGCAGGGTGGAATAACTTCACCTCGAACGCCAACGACTTCAGAGTGGGACAGATTGAGTCCCAGATTTTGCCGACGCCGTTCATCAATGACAACCACGGAGCATTTGTTATGGACACCAACATTGTGTCCAGCGCAACATCCAAGGTCGTTAAGGGCAAGCAAGTGGTGACCTACGTCATCAACCCGAAGGCCGTGTGGTCTGACGGAGTCCCGGTCAACGCCGATGACTTCATCTACATCTACCAGGCTCTGAGTGGGAACAACGCCTTTAAGGACAAGGGTGGAGCCATTTACGATGCAGCTGGCACTTCTGGGTACAACCAGGTTGAGTCAGTCGTGGGCTCGAAGCCGGTGACTGCCGCAGGTGCTGCACTTACCTGCGATCCAGGTTCCTCAGCTAACCGCAACGCAAACCTCTGCCCGAACGGCAAGACGGTGTCCGTCACGTTCCTGAAGAACCAGTCCTACCCTGAGTGGGTTGGCCTTTTCGGTCTTCTTCCGGCGCACGTCGCTCGCGTCATCGGGTTCAACACCGGTTTCGAAGATGCTGCGGATGCTCGCACTGTCGTGTTGTCTGCAGGACCGTACGTCCTCAGCAGCTACAACCTGACGTCGAACAACTTCACTGAGACAAGGAACCCACGTTGGTGGGGAACGCCTGGAAAGTATGACCAGATCATCTTCAAGAATCTGGCAAGCGACAGCCAAGGTGTTGCTGGTTTGGCCGCAGGAGACTACAACGTCTTCGAGCCGACTACCGCTACCAAGTCGATGATCGACGAGGCAAGCAACTACCCAGGTGCCATCAATGACAGCGTTGTGCAGGGCTACCAATTCGAGCACGTGGACTTCAACCAGGCCAATGCGGACCTCAAGAAGCTCGCAGTTCGTCAAGCCATCGCCTACGCAATTGACCGTCCTGCACTCATTGCAGCAACCGTTGGTCAGTACCTGACCACCAAGCAATTGGACAGCCACATCTTCATGTCCAACCAGCCTGGCTACGCCGCTAACGGCAAGGCCTATGACATCGGTGGCAGTGCTGCCGGTATCAAGAAGGCAATCGCCCTTCTGACTGGCGCCGGGTACAAGTACAACACCAACGACAACTACTTCCACAAGGGTACGACCTCGGGCGCCCGCTTGTCCTTCAACTTCTGGGACAACGGAACCTCAGCTCGCACCACGGAAGCACAGATCATCCAAGGTCAGCTCCGTCAGGCTGGGATCGAGATGTCGATTCACGTCGCATCGAACGGAACCATCCTCGGCAGTGGAAACTTTGACATGGTGATCTTCGCCTGGGTGGGCAGCCCGCTGCTCTCCGGAAACAAGGACATCTACGCTTGCAAGGGTGGTTCAAACTACGACAACTACTGCAACAAGTCGTTTGACTCCACTGCAACGAAGGCAAATGTTGCACCGACCACGAAGGCCGAAGCGGCGCTGTACAACAGCGCTGACAAGACCCTTTGGGCCGACATGGTGACCTTGCCGCTGTACCAGAAGCCACAGTACGGCGCATGGACCAGCAACGTTGGCAACGTCCTCGTCAACCCGACACAGGCCGGAATCGTCTGGAACGCCCAGAAGTGGACGCCCCAGTAAGTAGTTCTTCGCCGCATTCGCGGCAGAGCAAAAGATAGTGAAGTAGAAGCGGGGGCGGAGACGCCCCCGCTTCTTCTTTTCCCTCACGAGCCTCATGACTCTTCGAAGCTCGTCTGTCCCTGTGTGTTCGCAAACCACGAGAACTGACAGGTTGCTCATCCAAGACAATCTGGACGAAGTTCTGTAGGGAAGGCCCTATCTGCAGAGGGCTGATCTTGACGCACTCTCGTGTAGCGAGAGCGACGAACTAGTAGCTCTGAATACAGCACTAAATGGCTACTATCGCGGAACTGAATCGGCAATGCGAGTGCTAGAATTTCGCAATGCTCCGGTTCATCGGGAAACGATTGGTTATGAGCCTTGGGGTCCTCTGGGCTGCAAGTGTGCTGGTGTTCATCATGGTGGCAAATTCTGGAGATCCTCTCTTTGATCTCAAGATGAATCCCTTGACTCCGAAGGCTTCGATTCTCTATCGAGAGCACTTACTTCATCTCGATAAGTCAATTCCGGAGCGCTACTGGATTTGGTTCACTGGCGTCTTGCACGGTGACTTTGGGAAGACGCTTCATGGGGTTCCAGTTGGTCCTCAGCTCTTCACACACATGGCCGTTACCATGAAGATGGTTATCCCAGCTCTGTTGCTCGCGATCGTGATTGCTATTTCACTCGGCGTGTATTCGGCTACCAAGCGTGGCAGGTGGCAAGACAAGGGAGTGACGTTCACGAGCTTCCTCTTCCTCGCCACACCGGTATTCGTGGTTGGACTCTTTCTGAAGTTCTTTGTGGCGATTCCAATTGACCAGCATTTTCAGAAGGTGATTCTCTCAACTGCCGGTGACTCGAGCCCTACCGCAACAGGTGGATTCTTTCAACGGATTCCCGACATGTTGAGCCACATGACCCTTCCGACCATGACACTGGTCCTGGCCGTTTTTTCTTCTTGGGTGATCTATCAGCGTTCCACGGTCCTTGACACGATGGATCAGGACTACGTCATGCTTGCCCGATCAAAGGGAATCTCCAAGCGCCGCGTGCTCGTTCGACACATCCTTCGAAATGCCTTGATCCCGGTGACCACCGTCATTGCTCTTGACTTTGCTGGGCTCCTTGGCGGAGCAGTCATCACCGAGACGGTCTACTCCTGGAATGGTCTTGGACTGTGGTTCCTCAACGGAGTCAATGCTCTCGACATCAATGTTGTGCTTGCCTACTTGATGTTCACCGCAACGACAGTGATTATCTTCAACCTCTTGGCCGACTTGGCCTATGCAGTTCTCGATCCAAGGATTCGGTACTCATGAGTTCGAATCCCATTGCGCCGTTCAAGAATAAATTGAGGAACCCATGAGCATCAATTTTGGACAGGCGATGTCCGATGTCCCAATGGTCGATATCGACAACTCGGGACTCAGCGAAGAGATTCACGGCCAGTGGAGGATGGCGTTACGACGTTTCCGTCGTGACCGCCTCGCAATGTTTGGTCTCATCACGTTTCTAACAATCCTCCTTATTGCGACGATTTATACCTTCGTAAATCCTGCGGGATGGTCAGAGCTCACGACCTCATTTAACCAGCCTCCATCTTGGAACCATCTCTTCGGCACAACAGGATCAGGATTAGACCTCTTCTCTGCCTGCCTAAAGGGTGCTCAGCAAGACGTCATTATTGCCTTCGTCGTTGCGTCAATCTCCATGGTGCTTGGAACGATTGCGGGAGGGGTTGCGGGGTACTACAAGGGGTCCATTGATGCAGTGGTCATGCGATTTGTTGACCTGCTGCTCGTCATCCCTCTTCTTGCCATTCTGATTGTCTTGTCCCGAATTTTTGCTGGGAGTGGGAACAGTTGGTGGATGATCGCGATCTTGATCGGCCTCCTATCTTGGACGTATATCGCTCGGCTTGTTCGGGCTGAGTTCCTCTCACTTCGAGAGCGAACCTTCGTTGAGGCGGCTACTGCTCTTGGCGCAGGTGGCCGGAGAATTATCTTTAAGCACCTTGTACCAAATGCCATCGGAACGATCATTGTCAACACCACGCTGACGGTCTCTGGAGCCATGCTGCTTGAGTCGACGCTGTCGTTTCTCGGGCTTGGAATCGTCCCTCCGCAGGTGTCGCTCGGAATGCTCGTGCAGGAGGGTCAGGACTCAGCGACTACGCAACCTTGGTTATTTGCGTTTCCAGCTGGAATGCTTCTCGTGCTCATCCTCTGCGTGTTCTTCATTGGCGATGGCCTTCAGAATGCACTTGATCCCCGAAAGTCGAGGTCGCGCGCCTAAATGCCTGAGCCAATTATTGAAGTGAACGACCTGAGAGTCGATTTCCCAAGCGAGGATGGGACCGTTCATGCAATTCGCGGGGTCCACTTCGACTTGTTCCCCCATGAAGTCTTTGGGATCGTTGGTGAGTCGGGTTCCGGCAAGTCAGTTACGTCACTTGCGCTGATCGGTCTCTTGGCAAAATCCGCAACCGCTACCGGATCCATCAAACTGAATGGCGAAGAGTTGCTTGGTAAGTCGGAGAAAGAACTCACGCCGTACCGTGGCAAGACAATCGCCATGATCTTCCAAGACCCGATGACGTCACTCAATCCGGTGTACACCATTGGTTGGCAAATCACGGAGGCGATTCAGGCCCACCAATCGGTTTCAAAGGAAGATGCCAAGAAGGAAGCCGTTCGGCTGCTCGAAGCTGCCGGCATCTCTCAAGCAGAGAACCGAATGGAGAGCTACCCGCACGAGTTCTCCGGCGGTATGCGGCAGCGCGCCGTGATCGCCATTGCCATGGCTAATTCACCACAGGTGATCTTGGCCGACGAACCAACGACGGCCCTCGATGTCACCGTCCAGGCACAAGTACTTGACACCCTCAAGGTGGCGCTTCGCGAAACACAGGCATCGCTGGTGTTGATTACCCATGACCTTGGCGTCATTGCTGGACTGGCTGACCGAGTTGCCGTGATGTACGCCGGCAGAATTGTTGAGACGGGAACTGTCGAGGATCTCTTCTATCGCACGGCAATGCCCTATACGCATGGACTCCTTGGGTCGATTCCAAGCGTTGACGACACGGGTCAGGAACGACTTCGTCAAATTCCTGGGGCGCCCCCAACGATGGTTGGCGACGTCCAGGGGTGCCCATTCGCTCCACGTTGCCCACTGCGTCAGGCAACGTGTTTCGAGGTAGAACCTGAACTCGTGAAGGTGACGAACAGCGAGTCAAGTGCCTTCCACACTTCTGCATGCCATTTTGCCAATGACGTCACCCTGATGCCTGCCGCGTCGATGTTCACCGACACGTCAAGCGCTGACGAATCGGAGAAGACCATCTGATGTCGACCACCGACGCATCCTCAACCCCACTTCTGGAAGTTTCCGACCTCGTCGTTCACTTCCAAAAGGGTGGTGGCTTTTTCTCAAGGAAGGGTAAGACCACGATTCATGCGGTCTGTGGCGTGAACTTCACCGTCAATGAAGGCGAGACCCTCGGACTCGTTGGTGAATCTGGTTGTGGAAAGACCACAACTGGCCGAGCCATCTTGCAGTTGGAAAAAGCCACGTCAGGGTCGGTCAAGTTGAATGGACTTGAACTCACGACCCTTGATCGTGAAGAGATGAAGCACATTCGGAGAAACCTCCAAGTTGTCTTTCAGGACCCCTTCGGTTCCCTCGACCCAAAGATGACGGTGGGTCGATCAATTGCCGAACCTCTTGAGATTCACAAGGAATGGGATAAGGCCACTGGAAACGATCGAGTTGGCGAGGTCTTGAATCTCGTTGGTCTCAATCCAAAGTTTGCTGCTCGGTTCCCGAATGAACTTTCAGGTGGACAGCGTCAACGAATTGGTATCGCCAGAGCATTGATTATGGAACCAAAAATGCTCATCCTCGACGAACCAGTATCGGCACTTGACGTCTCGGTCCAGGCAGGTGTCGTGAACCTTCTGGCTGACCTCCAGGATCGACTGGGAATCTCCTACCTCTTCGTGGCACATGATCTCTCAGTTGTTCGCCACGTTTCAGATCGAGTTGCGGTCATGTACCTCGGCAAGATTGTTGAAATCGGTGACAAGGTCGAGATCTACAGTGCCCCGCAGCACCCCTACACCCAGGCCCTTCTCTCTGCAGCACCGCTTGCTGACCCCATCAAGGAGCGCCGACGGAAGCACATCATCCTGACAGGTGATGTACCGAGCGCTGCTGCGCCGCCCTCTGGATGCCGTTTCAGAACTCGATGCTGGAAGGCGCAAGATATTTGTGCGTCGGAAGAGCCAGCTTTGAAGATCCAAAATGGCGGACATCAGGTGGCGTGCCACTTCCCTGAAGCTGTCGAAGTTCTCTAGCGGCTGATCAAGGCAACCGGGAGCTCGACTCCTCAACGTTGCTCAACTTCGTACTCCCAAGGAGTACATCACGTCATCGTTGAAGTGATTGCTTCGCCTCGCTCATATAGCGATCCCCGTGCCGAATGGGACTGAACGAAAACGCCAGGGCGATCAACGCCGTGAGGAGTCCGGTCACAAAGTACACACCGGAGACGTTGCCCGTAATGCGAATTGCCGCCGCACCGGCAAGCGCACCGAGTGGGATTGCGGACCACGCCACGACCCCAGCGACAGAAATGACCCGACCAAATAACCTGCCCGGAACAATCGTTTGTCGCAGCGTGCTGGTGTTGATGTTGAGGAATAGCCCAAATCCTGAGGAGACTCCCCACAAGACGACGGCCGCCGGATAGGTTCCAAGTACCGCCATCACCGACACCGCCAGACCACTCACGACGAGTGCGCCGAGACAACACACCACAAAGCTGAATTGACGGCGAATTGGTGCGGCAGCAAGACCGACAATGACGACGCCAGCAGCACCTGCGGCGAAGAGCATGGCGGTACCAACGTCACCTGCCTGCAGGACTCGCTTCGAGAAGAGCACGAGTTGCGAACCTTCGGTTGCCCCAACAAAGTTGACGAGCGCCATCATGATGGAGATCGACCGAAGCACCGGATTCGCCCACACGAACGCGAGACCTTCCTTGATATCAGCGCGAATGGTGGTCTTCTCCGTCGAGGTCTCTTCGTCATGCCCTGCATCGAAACTCCGATGAATGAACGCGAGGGTGACGGAGGAAAGGAAGAAGGTGCACGCGTCGGTGATGAGCAGCCCGCTCAGTGAAATGAATGGGACGAGCACGCCAGCGAGCGCCGGCCCAACTACATTGCCGGCAGAGTTGGTCGCCATGATCCTTCCATTGGCCGCTACCAGATTCGTTCGGTCGACCAAACTGGGGATCGCAGCAAATTCTCCGCAGTTGAACAAGATGCCCAGTGATGACTGGAGAAAGGCCACCACGTAGATCTCCCAGACCCGAAGACTTCCTGTTAATTGGAGGATCGGTAGGGCAAGAAGCACCAGTCCCCGGGCGACGTCGGTGGCCATCATGAGTTGTCGCCTTGGGAGACGATCAACGAGTGCACCGAGTACCAGTCCAAACACTAGATACGGAACAAATTCGGCCACCGTTGTGTATGCGAGACCTTCGGGCGACTTCGTCAACTTATAGACGAGCAGCGGGAGCACAAACATCGTGAAGGAACTCCCGAGTTGCGAGGTGAGTTGCCCAGAGAAGTAGAGCCAGAAGTCCCTCCCAAGTCTTGAAGGACGGTCTTCGGTCACTCCCGAATCCTCTGGGGTTGCGCCGGTCACCAGGGAAACGCTAGTTGACGGTGTCTTGCCTTGAGGAGCCTCAAGGCCCTCTTTCAGTGTTGGTTTCTCGTGCTCGCCCGCAAGTTCCAACTGGAGCGGTGATGCTCGGTGAGTCCAAAATCCGCAATGGCTTGGAGGTGTTCTTGAGACAGATACCCCTTATTTTTCGCCCAACCGTAGCGATCGTGCTTCGAAGAAAGCTCGATCAGAATCGAATCACGAGCAACCTTTGCCAAGACACTTGCCCCCGACACGCTCGCGCAGGTTCGATCTGCCTTCACGAGGGTTCTCACGGGCGGAAGGGCAACGGCCGGGTAGTTCGGGACATCAAGTTGCGGTTCACGCGGCAAACTCAGCCAATCTCGCTTCCCATCCAAGAGCAAGACGTCGGGTTGCTGGGTGAGTTCAGCGAGAGCTCGGTACCCAGCAAGGCGGAGTGCAACGGTGAGCCCATACCGATCGATTTCGGACACGCTCGCCATGCCAATTGCGCTCTCGAGCGCCCACGTTTCGACCAAGGGTACGAGCGCTTCACGAGTTGTAGCAGAGAGAGCCTTCGAATCTTTGAGCCCTCTTGGGATTGGTCCTGTTTGCGGACTCAGGACCACGATTGCGCACGCGCACGGCCCGACTGCACTTCCAGTCCCAACTTCATCGATCCCTCCAACGAGGCTGAACCCTTCGCGAAACAGCGCATGTTCGACCTCGAGCGTCGGATCGACGCTCGAAGCTTGGCGACCTTCCCCTCGCTGGCTGCTCAGTTCATCCTGGGAGCGCACGCCGTTGAACCTTTCCAAGCTCGGTTCGCGGGAACTCCTCGCACTGCACATATCGCTTGGGTCGAGCTGCGGGTCGAAGCGCTCCTTCAGCAGCTTGTTGAAGTGCATCGAGATCGAGTGCATTGCCCGATGGAATCACCCATGCCACGACTTCTTCGCCCCACTCTTCTGATGGCCTGCCGGCAACTGCCACCTCGGCCACTCCCACAACCTTGAGAAGGACGGCTTCCACTTCGGCTGGAAACACATTGACGCCTCCCGTGATGATGAGGTCGCTTGACCGCCCAATGATGCGAATCCAGCCATCGTCGTCTTGTTCGACGAGAT
>CAIXCS010000139.1 GCA_903918025.1 uncultured Actinomycetes bacterium | reverse complement strand
TGTCGGCAGGATCCGAAAATTGCAAGCCATGAATTGTGATGGATGGTATGGTGTACAGGAGATGAATAGTAGTATAAGTAGACGATGGATAGTAGTGTAACGACTTGTGACTTGGACGACAGACAGCACTTCCCTCTATCAACGCCGGGTGATCGACACTGAACTCGACGCACTGCTTCCGCATCTTCCCGCAATCAGTCTGGAAGGACCCAAGGGAGTCGGAAAGACAGCAACCGCCACCGAGCGGGGCGGAAGCGTTCGTCATCTGGACAACCCAGCTGAAGTCGAAGTCATCAAAGCTCAGCCATCACGACTCACCAATGGGCCGTCTCCAATTGTCATTGACGAGTGGCAGCGATATCCGGCCTCGTGGGATCTGGTGAGGAGAGCCGTTGACGCAGATTCATCTCCAGGCCGCTTTCTCCTCACGGGTTCTGCAACACCAAGCGAACGGCCAACCCATAGCGGAGCCGGCCGAATTGTCCCTCTTCGAATGCGGCCACTCACACTGTTCGAGCGTGGAATTTCGGAAACTTCAGTTTCCCTGTCCGAACTCATGCGAGGCACCCAGCCGGCCTTGATCGGCACCACAGAGGCCACGCTCGAGACCTATACCAACGAGATTGTCATTGGCGGGTTTCCTGGAATGCGTTTTTCAAGCCCACGAGCACAACGCGCGGCACTCGATGGGTACATCGATCGCATTGTCGACACGGACCTCCCCGAACTCGGTATTCAGGTTCGTAACCCGGCAACGATGAGGAGGTGGTTCCGCGCCTTTGCGGCAGCTACGGCAACGAATACCTCGTTCGACAAGATCCGAAATGCTGCCACGAGTGGCGAAGAAGAGAAACCGGCAAAGACAACCACCGCGGTCTACCGAGAGGCATTAGAACGACTGAGAATTCTTGATGACGTTCCGGCCTGGACTCCTTCAAACAATCATCTGCAGCGACTTGTTGCAGCCCCGAAACATCACCTTGTTGACCCAGCGCTGGCCGTTCGCCTTCTCGGCCTCGACGCCGGAGCACTGCTTGATGGGACCGGCCCCAAGGTCATCCCTCGAGACGGAACGTTTTTAGGCTCGCTCTTTGAATCGTTAGCAGCCCAAAGCTTGCGGGTGTTTGCCCAAGCAGGTGAAGCCAACGTTACCCATCTTCGGACTATGGGTGGAATTCATGAAATCGACTTTGTCATCGTCAGAGGCGATGGCAAGGTTGTGGCAATTGAAGTGAAACTTTCAACAACAGTCACCCAGCACGATGTTCGGCATCTGCTTTGGCTCAAACAGCAACTAGGCGGCGAGTTGCTCGACGCTGTTGTTCTCACCACAGGATCGGAAGCGTATCGACGAGCCGACGGCATAGGCGTCATTCCGTTGGCGGTATTGGGTCCATAAGGCCGGAACGCCAACACTCAACGCCAAACGCTGCTACTCGTCCAGTGGCGAGGTAAACGAAGGAAGGTCAACTCCACCGAGGAGCAGATGTTTGAGAAACGCAAGACAACGAAGCTCTTGTCAACGTTGAGGATCTCCGCCTAGCAATCTGCAGTGCAACCTCGTTGAAAAAGGGCTACTACCGTGCGGTTGCGAGACGAAGGTCAGCCCGAGCGAGATCGGCTTCTGCAGTTGCCCGACGTGAAGCGACAACGTGGTCATCTTCACCGGTGTTCGAACCGCTCAAGCTGCTCAACTCTGCTTCAGCTGCTGCCTTGGCTAACTCCGCGCGGGCAACGTCAATCTCTGAAACAAGTTCCGCAACGCCGGCCAACACGGTCACAGTTGATCCGGGACCACTCTCGACGTCCGGGTCAAGGCCAGGACCGGTCGCGACCTGAAGAAATCCACCATGCACAAGAATCGCGAGATCTCCGGACTCTGCCTCGATGGTCACGACGCCAGGCAGCACGTCGGCTACAAGCGGCGTGCGGAGATTCTGCAGCGTGATGAGACCGTCAGAGGTGCGGCATGAGACCGCCTTGGCACGGCCCTCAAACAGCGCCCGCTCTGGGCAGACGAGGTTGGCAGCGAAGGTCGCGCCGGCCATCAGCTCTCCTGCTCGAGTTGGGCAGCCTTGGCGAGGACGTCGTTGACGCCTCCAACGTTCAAGAATGCCTGCTCAGGAATCGAGTCAAGGTCTCCGCGGAGAAGCGCTTCAAAGGACTCGACCGTCTCTTCAACTGGCGTGTAAATACCGTCAAGACCAGTGAAGACCTTGGCGACGTACATGGGCTGAGAGAAGAAACGCTGAATCTTGCGTGCACGTGAAACGGTGACGCGGTCTTCTTCGGAGAGTTCATCAAGACCAAGGATTGCGATGATGTCCTGAAGTTCACGGTATCGCTGAAGCACTCCCTGCACCTGACGGGCGACCTGGTAGTGACGGTCGCCAACAATCTCGGGAGCGAGAATGTTCGATGTTGACGTCAAGGGGTCAACCGCAGGGAAAATACCGAGAGCAGCAATCTGACGTGACAACTCGGTCGTGGCATCGAGGTGGGTGAAGGTCGTGAACGGAGCTGGGTCGGTGTAGTCGTCAGCAGGCACATACACAGCCTGCAGCGACGTAATCGACTTGCCTCGAGTTGACGTAATGCGCTCTTGGAGCTCGCCCATCTCGTCAGCAAGCGTTGGCTGGTAACCCACTGCCGATGGCATACGGCCAAGGAGCGTTGACACCTCGGACCCAGCCTGAACGAACCGGAAAATGTTGTCAATGAACAACAGCACGTCTTGGTTTTGGACATCACGGAAGTACTCGGCCATCGTGAGTGCAGCAAGTGCCACACGGAGACGGACGCCAGGTGGCTCGTCCATCTGACCAAAGACGAGGGCGGTGTTGTTGATAACACCCGACTCCTGCATTTCGAGGAACAAGTCGGTTCCTTCACGGGTCCGCTCGCCAACACCAGCGAAGACCGACACCCCACCGTGCTTGGTCGCAACTCGGGAAATCATCTCTTGGATGAGCACCGTCTTGCCGACACCGGCACCACCGAAGAGGCCAATCTTTCCACCTTGAACATACGGAGCGAGCAGGTCAATGACCTTGATGCCCGTCTCGAACATGGTGGCTCGAGGCTCGAGCTGATCGAAGTTCGGTGCAGGACGGTGAATATCCCAACGCTCTTCAATGCCTTCAACAACCGGCACGTCGAGTGGCTGGCCAAGCACGTTGAACACGTGACCAAGCACCGCGTTGCCAACAGGCACCGTGATGCCACGACCGGTGTTGCGAACGGCAGTCCCGCGGAGGAGGCCATCGGTTGGCTGCATGCAGACGCAACGAACGCGTCCTTCGCCGATCTGCTGTGCGACTTCTGCAGTGATGGTCACCTTCTTGCCATCAAGCTCGACGTCCATCTCCACCGCGCCATTGATTTCTGGCAATGCGTGAGGTGGGAACTCGGCGTCAACCACCGGTCCGGCGATTGCGACGACTCTGCCCTCCTCGAGGGCGGTTGCGTTGTCTGCGGTCATGGTCATTTGCTCATGCTCCCTTCGCTGGGCGGAGCGCTTCAGCGCCGCCCACGATTTCCATAATCTCGGTGGTGATCGCATCTTGACGGGCCCGGTTCATCGTCCGGGTCAAGGTGCGAGCAAGTTCTTCTGCATTTTCCGTTGCGGCAGCCATTGCTCGTTGCTGCGAGGCGTGGAATGAAGCAGCGCCCTCAAGGAGCGCTGCAAAGACTTCGGCTTCGACGGCCTTTGGCGCCAACTCCTGGAGGAGGTGCTCGACATCTGGCTCGAATTCGGTGTACCCCTCTGTTGCAACCGGCGTCGGAACCTTGGCGGTTCCTTCGTCGTCATTGCCCTCTTCGGGACCAGGAAGCGGCAACAACTGCGCAACAGCAACCTGTTGGATGGCTGCAGTCAGGTACGTCATTGAAACGAGGAGCACCTGGTCGACTTCTCCGGCAGCAAATGGCTGTGCAATCGCTGTGGCAACCGCACGAGCGTCGGCAAACTCTGGCTTGTCGCTGAAGCCGAGGAAACTCTCGGTCACGTCAAAACCACGGAACCTGAAGTACGAAGGCGCCTTCTTGCCAACGGTGACCAGGCGAATTTCAGCACCCGTTGCGGCCTTCTCGGCCAAGAGCCGTTCTGTCGCCCGAAGCACCGACGAGTTGTACGCCCCGGAAAGCCCGCGGTCGCCAACGAGACAAACAATGGTGATCACCTTTGGAGACTCGGGTGTACCGAGCATCTTCTCCGCAATGGTCTTATTCGCCGAAGCTGCCTCGATGATCAGATTCGCCATGCCAACCCGGAATGGGCGATTGGCGGCAATCCGCTGTTGAGAGCGGCTGATTTGTGAGGCCGCAATGAGTTCCATGGCCTTCGTAATCTTCTTCGTGGCGTTGACGCTCTTGATGCGTCGACGGAGTACACGTTCCTGTCCACCTGCCATTGCTACACCTCCTTCCGCATCGCTCGATCGTTCGTTCTAGACATCACGGTTAGGCAACCGTTGAGAAGCCGTCGAGGAAGGTCTGCATGGCCTTGTCGATCTCGGCCACATCCGGAAGGGCGCCAGTGGTCTTGATCGTCTCCAACAAGCCGTTGTGGTTGGCCCTGAAGAACCCACGAAGTTCTGCCTCGAAACGGATGACCGCATTGACCGGCACCGTGTCGAGCCAGCCCTTCGTGCCGGCGTAAATCACGATGACCTGCTCTTCAACAGGAAGCGGTGCATTGAGGCCTTGCTTCAGCAACTCGGTCAAGCGATAGCCACGGTCGAGTTGTGCTTGTGACGTCTTGTCGAGCTCCGAGCCGAAGGTTGCGAATGACTCAAGGTCACGGAACTGGGCAAGGT
>CAIXCS010000138.1 GCA_903918025.1 uncultured Actinomycetes bacterium | reverse complement strand
CCTACGGCTACGGCTACTGCGCTCTGCTCACCTCGGGCAGGGTCGACTGCTGGGGCTATGGCAACGACGGCGAACTCGGCAACGGCAAGTTATATACCTCAGGTAACCATGGATCCGCCATCCCCGTGGCCGTCGTCTCGACCTCGGGATCTGGCACCCTGAGTGGTGTGAAGCTTCACTGAGTCGAGGGGTAACTTTGCAACAAAACAGCGGCCGCCACGGGCTTCGAGGCAGGGGTAGTTTTCCAACCGTGGAGGTGATGGGACTATGTTCGAACCTTTTTTCCGGCTCTGAACTGGGATTTCTTGTTCAGTAGGTCTTGGGAAGCGTGATTTTCAACAGGGTCGCCTCTGATCCTCAGGGAAGTGATGGGACTTTGTTCGAACCTCGCAGAGGTCCTTGCCTTTGCGCTTTTGTCAAGTTAACCTGACAGTATGAGTTTGGTTGTCCCCAATCCCCTTCCGAGTGACCCGATCGATGCGATCGAGCAGATCACGGCCAGCGAGATCGAGCTTGACCGGCTGCGATGCGAACTCGTCAAGCAAGCACGAGCATCGGGGAGATCGTGGGAACAGATTGCATCCGCTCTTGGCACCAGTCGCCAAGCTGCGTGGCAGTACTACACCACCCGTTTTCGCAGAGAGTTCGACAACATGGGCGGTTCCGGAGAACTCATGTCGGACGATGAGGCGATGGAGCTCGCCGTTTCGGAGTCGAGCGCCGTCCGTCGCCGTCGCCGCAGCTGACGGACACGTTGATGAAGGTTGTGATCGACGCCAACGTCTGGATTTCTGCCGCAATCCGAAAGGGGCCTTCACATCTACTCGTAGAGCAGTGGATGGCAGGTGCTGACTTCGAGATTGTGATGTGTCCCGAACTGCTTGCCGAGATTGCGGAGGTGCTTACGACGAGAGAACGACTTCGACGATGGATCTCCCTTGAGGACGCAGAGGCCTACATCGAGATGATCGCCACTTTGGTGGACCTGGTACCCGATCCATCCGATGAAGATCTTGGTGTGCGGGACAGCGAGGACACGTATCTGGTCTCCCTCGCGAGAGATAACAACTGCGACTTCATCGTCACAGGAGATAAAGATCTCCTCGAATGGGAACTTCAGGAACCCCGGTGCATCGCGCCAGCCTCGTTCATTGAACTGACGTAAACCTGCTGTCGGTCTGACAGCGTTGTGGAGGTGATGGTGTGATCCTCCAAGACATAAGCAACACATCTGTCGAGACATAAGCAACACCGTTGCTTGGAGATCGATGACGGTGAGGATGTCCAAACTCGGGCATGTCGCAAGCCCGGTTGGTCATTACCGCAGTTGTACTCGAGGGTCGTTCTCAAGCCGAGGTGGCTCGTTCCTACGGCCTCTCTCGCAGTTGGGTGAGTCGGCTGGTCAAGCGCTATGGGATCGAAGGAAAAGCTGCTTTCACTGCGAGGTCGAAACGACCGAACACCTTGGCCAACGCCACGCCTCACGAGGTGGTTGAGCTCATCGTTGCCCTCCGCCGGACACTGAGCGCTCAGGGACTTGACGGTGGCTCAGCGACCATTTCGTGGCATCTCACCCACCACCATGGGGTGACGGTCGCTGAGTCAACCATCATGCGCCACCTTCGTGCAGCTGGTCTTGTTACTCCTCAACCAAAGAAGCGCCCTCGGACCTCCTACATTCGCTTCGAAGCGGACCAGCCCAATGAGACGTGGCAGTCAGACTTCACCCACTTTCGACTCACCAATGTCGATGGAACCGTTGGAGAAGATGTTGAGATCTTGAGTTGGATTGACGACCACTCACGCCTTGCACTCTCCATCACGGCCCACACCCGAGTGGCTGGAGCAATGGTCAGGGCAACCTTTCGAAAAGCCGTTCAAAACTATGGGATTCCTGCCTCAATGAACCACACTGGGTTTGATGGAGACTCTCAGCTTGTGAGTTCCATCAGCGAGGTTTCGCTGATTGTTGCATCGTAGATTGCCTCGAACTCAAGCGGCGGAACGTCGCCGAGATAACTGTGGAGACGCTCGTTGTTGTGCCAGTGCACCCAACTGAGTGTTGCGAGTTCGAGGTCGTCAATTGTCTTCCATGGCCCTCGTCCTGGGCCTCTTGTGAGTTCGGTCTTGTAGAGGGCGTTAACGCTCTCAGCGAGGGCATTATCGAACGAATCTCCGATGCTGCCAATGGAAGGTCTGGCTCCGATCTCGTCCAGCCGCTCGGAGTAACGAATACTCGTAAATTGCGACCCTGCGTCGCTGTGACACCGAAGGTCTTCGAGCCTCGTCCCGCGTTGCCACCTTGCCATCTCAAGGGCGTCTAAGACCATGTCGGTTCGCATGTGGCCTGCCACCCTCCAGCCAACGATCATGCGACTGAAGACATCAGTGATGAAACAGACATAGGCGACTCCTTGCCACGTGGGCACATAGGTGAGATCCGTGACCCAGAGTTGATTGGGTGATGACGCGGTGAAGTTCCGCTCGACGAGGTCGGGTGAGCGAGGTGCTGAGTCATCTCGCCTCGTTGTTCTCACTTTCTTGGCTCGCCGAACCCCATAGAGGCCTTGGCGTTTCATGAGTCGAGCCACCTGGTCTCGCCCAACGTCATGGCCCGCTCGACGCATGGCCTTCCACATCTTGCGAGTCCCATAGACCGAGAAGTTGGCGGCGTGGATCTCGCAGAGGGCTTGGCCCAAGATCTCGTCGCTCAAGCCACGT
>CAIXCS010000137.1 GCA_903918025.1 uncultured Actinomycetes bacterium | reverse complement strand
GATCGTCGACAACGCGGTTGACGAGGCCATGGCGGGTCACTGCAGCCTCATTGAGGTAACGCTCCTCGCCGACGGAGGCGTCAAGGTCACTGACGATGGCCGAGGAATTCCGGTTGATGAACACAAGAGCTACAAAGGAAAGTCGGCTGCTGAAGTCGTCTACACCGTCTTGCACGCCGGAGGAAAGTTCGGTGGCGCAGGCTACAAAGTGTCTGGCGGATTGCATGGTGTTGGCGCAAGCGTCGTCAATGCCCTCTCCACTCGCCTCATTCTTGAAGTGGATCGCAATGGCGACCACTACCTCCTTGAGTTCAAAAATGGTGGTGCCCCCCAGGGCAAGTTGGCGGTTGTCGGCAAGGCACCCAACGGGAGAACTGGGACAACCTGCACCTTTTGGCCAGACCCAACCATCTTTGAAGAAATCGAATTTCGGGCTCAGACCGTCACCGAACGACTGCAGATCATGGCGTTTCTCAACAAGGGGCTGGAGATTCGATTCGCCGACCTTCGAGATGGCCGAGACCCAGCGCCAACGGTGTTCAAGTACTCGGGTGGAATTGTTGACTTCGTTCGACACCTCAATCAATCAAAAGAAGCGCTCTTCAAGAAGGTCGGGAGCTTCTCTCAAATTGAGGAGACCATGGAAGTCGACGTCGCCTTCCAGTGGAATACCGGCTACTACGAGTCAATCCATTCCTTCGCTAACGGCATTTCAACGACCGAGGGCGGTATGCACGAAGAAGGATTTCGTGCGGCGCTGACGACGACGGTCAACAAGTACGCGAGAGCGCACAACGTCCTGAAAGAGAAGGACGAGAACCTCAAGAACGAAGATATTCGTGAGGGACTCACCGCCATCATCTCGGTTCGGCTCCAAGAACCACAGTTTGAAGGCCAAACGAAGGCGAAGCTCGGAAACGTTCCGATGAAGTCCCTCGTCCAGAAGGCGACCAACGCGAAATTGCTCGAGTGGTTGGAAGAGAATCCGACCGAGGCAAATCAAGTGGTGAAGAAGGCAATGCTCGCCGCACGTGCCCGAATTGCTTCACAGTCCGCACGTGACTTGACGAGGCGTAAGTCCGCTCTTGATGGAGCGGGACTTCCTGGCAAGCTCGTCGACTGCTCCTCGCGCGATGAGCGGGAGTCAGAGCTATTCATTGTCGAGGGTAATTCTGCTGGAGGGTCAGCAAAAGATGCTCGAGACCCCCGAGTCCAGGCCATTCTGCCGATCCGAGGCAAGATCTTGAATGTTGAGCGAGCTCGCGTCGACAAGATGCTCAAGAACGCGGAGATCCAAGCACTCATCGCAGCGATCGGGGCTGGACTCGGCGAAGAGTTCGACGTCTCGAAGATCCGTTATCACAAGGTGATTTTGTTGGCTGACGCTGATGTTGACGGCAGCCACATTCGGACGCTCTTGCTGACCTTCTTTTTCCGCCAGATGCGCCCGCTTGTTGAGGGCGGCTTTGTCTACTGTGCTCAGCCACCACTGTTCTCGACGCTCGTCGGGAAAGAGAAGATTTACTTGAAAGATGACAGTGCGAAGTCGGTGTACTTGGCTGAGCATCCCGACCACAAGAACGACTTCCAGCGACTGAAGGGTCTTGGCGAGATGGACTTCGGCGAGTTGAGAGACACCACGATGGATCAATCAAAGCGGTCGCTCCTCCAAGTCTCGGTGGATCAAGCGGCGCTCGCGGATGAAGTGTGTTCCGTCTTGATGGGCGACGACGTCGCATCTCGCCGTAATTTCATTCAAAAGAACGCGAAGGATGTCCGATTCCTCGACATTTGAGGAGATCAACGAAACCATGACCCCACCAGAAACCCCTCCAACCGAAGAGTCCCCTCCAGGGATCGAGCCCATCGAGATCCAAGAGGAGATGGAGCGCTCGTTCCTCGAGTACTCAATGTCGGTCATTGTCAGTCGAGCACTTCCTGATGTTCGTGACGGACTCAAGCCAGTTCATCGCCGGATTCTCTACTCGATGTTCGACCAGGGACTTCGCCCAGATCGTCCGCATACCAAGTGTGCGAAGGTCGTCGGCGAAGTCATGGGCACCTTTCACCCGCACGGTGATGGTGCGATCTACGACGCGCTGGTCCGAATGGTCCAGGAATTTTCCATGCGCCATCCCCTGGTTGATGGACATGGCAACTTTGGTGGCACAGGTCCAGACGAAGGTGCCGCAGCGATGCGGTACACCGAGTGTCGCCTGGCAGCTCTTGCACTCGAGCTCATGGCAGGAATCGACGAGGAAACGATCGATTTCAAGCCGAACTACGACAACACCGATCTTGAGCCGGTAGTTCTACCGTCTCGATTCCCGAACCTTCTCGTCAATGGTTCGCAGGGGATCGCCGTCGGCATGGCCACCAACATTCCTCCGCACAATCTTGGCGAGGTCATTGACGCTGCCTTGCACCTCTTGGCCAATCCGGAATCGACGCCTGACGACTTGATGCGGTTCGTCAAGGGTCCTGACTTTCCGACTGGAGCCCAAATTCTCGGCCGAGCGGGCATCATGGATGCCTTCCGAACTGGTCGCGGCTCCATCAAAATGCGCGCGGTTGCCGAAATCGAAGAAGTCAAGGGAATCAGCCAGATTGTCGTCACCGAGTTGCCATATCAAACCTCGGTGGAGTCGGTTGAATCTCGAATCGCGGAGCTATCAGACAGCAAAGAGTTGGAAGGTATTTCCGGACTGCTCAACGCGAGCGCCGGCAAGAAGCCGAAACTCATCATCAAGCTGAAGCGTGATGCCAACGCGAACGTTGTGCTCAACAAGCTCTACAAGATGACGCCACTCCAAACGAGTTTCGGCGTCAACACCTTGGCTCTCGTCGATGACGTGCCACGAACGCTCAATCTCCAACAGGTACTTCAGCACTATCTCGATCACCAAATCGAAGTGGTGACGCGTCGATCAGAATTCCGACTCCGCAAGGCAGAGGCGCGAGCACACATTGTTGAGGGTCTCATTCGAGCCCTCGACATGCTCGACGCGATTATCGCCACGATTCGCGCGTCAGATGATCGCGGTGCGGCGCGAGAAGCGTTGATGGTTGCTCCCTATGAGTTCTCCGAGGAGCAAGCAAACCACATTCTCGACATGACGCTTGGTCGGTTGACTCGACTTGGTCGTGCCGAACTCGACGAGGAGATGGAGAAACTCCGAGAGACGATTGCTGGCCTTCTCGCCATTCTGGGCGATGAGGTGATGTTGAAAGCCGTCATCACTGAAGAGATGACCGCGATCAAGACAAAGTTCGCGACTCCTCGTCGCACACAGATTGTGAATGATCCTGGCGAACTTGGCGCAGAAGACCTCATTGATGATGAGGAGATCGTCGTCACGATGACGGCAGCTGGCTACATCAAGTCGGTCTCGTCGGCCAACTTCAAGGTCCAAGGACGCGGAGGACGAGGTATCCAAGGCGCGAAGTTAAAGGAAGAAGACCTGGTGACGCAGGTCGTGCACACGACCACCCACGCCTTCATTCTGTTGTTCTCCAACATGGGCAAGGTCTACCGACTTCGCGGCCACGAGATTCCCATGAAGGAGCGCCAAGCAAAGGGAACTGCGGTGGTGAACCTCATTCCGCTCGCACCAGGCGAGACGGTGGAGGCAATCGTCGATACCCGTGACTTCCCCGAAGAGCAGTACCTGCTCTTTGTGACCAGCCAGGGTCAGGTGAAGAAGACACCGTTCTCGGAATATGACAAGTCCCGACGTGATGGCTTCATTGCCATCAACCTTCGAGAAGGTGACCATCTCGTTCGCGTTGTTCGGACGAACGGGCACGATGACCTGTTCTGCGTGACGTCGCAGGGAATGACCATTCGCTTCAGCGAGGATGACGTTCGCCCTATGGGCAGATCTGCCGCCGGGGTGCGCGGCATCAAATTGAAGCCCGGAGATCAAGTGGTTTCTCTCGATGTCTCCGGAGAGGATCTCGATATCTTGATCGTCACCGATGCTGGCTTCGGGAAGCGAACGAAACTCGAGCGCTTCAATATTCAGGCGCGTGGTGGACAGGGAGTCAGAGGTATTCGTCTCACCGCAGCTCGCGGACGAGTTGTTGCGGCCTTCATGGCAAATCTCGACGAAGAGATCCTGCTCGTCTCCTCCGGTGGCGTCATCATTCGGATGCCGGTGCGAGAAATTGCGAGCCAGGGACGCGATGCAACCGGAGTTCGAGTGATGAATCTCGATGAAGGACAGACCGTTGCCGCGGTGACTCGCATGGTGACTGAAGTCGCTGAGTAACTGAGCCAAGAGGCTCGGCAGGTAGGGAGAAGCAGCTCGCTACGTAGAGGTCGCGACAGCGCGTTCGAGCATCTGCAGCAGGACGTCTGGATCTTGGGCTCCGGACACCGCGAATCGCCCGTCGACAACAAACGTTGGCACACCAGAGAAGCCATTGTTCGCAGCCTGCTCTTCGTCAAAGCGAACCTCAGCGGCAAACCGGTCCGTCGCGAGTGTTTGCTTGACCTCCTCTTCGGGAAGTCCAACCTCTTCAGCACAACGAGCAAGCACCGCGTGGTCGCTCATGAGTTGGCCTTCTTCGAAGTATGCCTTGAGCAGGCGCTCCTTCATCTGGTCACCTTTGTCGAGATGGGTGGCGAGGTGGATCATTCGGTGCGCGTCAAAGGTATTTCCTGACTGAAGACCCGCCAATTGATAGTTGAGCCCAAACGCTTCGGCCGTCTCGGTGATGCGGCGTTGCGTTGCGGCAACCTGAGCGGCGCTCATTCCGTACTTCTTGGCCAGGAGTTGGTCCATTGGAAGATCGCGTTTTGCCGGCGCTCCAGGGTCAAGCTCGAAACTTCTCCACCGAACGAGTACCTCATCACGACCGGAGAACTTTGCCAGCGCAGCTTCCAGACTGCGCTTGCCGATGTAGCACCAAGGGCAAGCAACGTCGGACCATACGTGAATCTCCATGACTACCTCCACGAAGGACAACGCCTTCGTTACCACTTCGTATTCCCGAGGGTTTGGTCGGGAGTGGGGGACTGCCAGACTGGTGCAATGCCGAAGTACTGCACGATCGAAGAAGCCGTCGCGCTTCTTCACCCAACCGACACCATCGGGATGGGGCTCGCGCTCGGTAATCCTTCACGTCTTCTCGTTGGACTGAACAGCCGCTCTGACTGGAAGCACCTCGTTCTTGGAGCCACACTCCTCGTCAGTTCGGCCGACGTGCTCTTGCAACCGGGGGTTGAACTTCGATCTGGATTCTTCGGTCCGATTGAGCGCCTCTACGCGTCCATGGGGGCAAGTATTTCCTTCATTCCCGCTGGCTTTCGACAATTTGCTGTCACCATGCGTCGCCTTGCACCACGAGTGATGGCGGTGCAGGGGCGAATTGATGAAGCGGCGGGCCTCGTGAATCTCTCGCTCCACGTGGGCGGAACTCGCTCGGAACTCCTGCTCGCTGGTGCGGATCCGAATCGAGTGCTCATCGTTGAGGACAACCCGCTCCTGCCGCTCACGAGTTCGCTGTCGCCGTTCGAGAACACCATTCCTTTGGAGTTGGTTGACCTCGTCGTCCCTGGTGGCGATGCTCCCTATGTCTTGGCTGAAGAGCCTTCGAGTGAGGTTGACGCAGCGGTCGCCGGAGTTGCCGCAACCTTTGTTGTTGATGAAGCAACGTTGCAGTGTGGCATTGGTGCAATTCCAAATCTGGTCGCCAAAGAGTTGTCGACTCGTTCTGGTGGTGGCTACGGCATTCATTCTGAGATGTTCACCAATGGACTGTTGGCGCTCCACAAGGCCGGCAAGGTGACGAATACGAATAAGGGCGTCTATGACGGTGCATCGGTCACGACGTTTGCGCTCGGATCCGCCGAACTCTATGCCTTCCTCGATCAAAATCCCGACGTGGCGTTCTTGCCGGTGGACGCAATCAACGATCCAACCATCATTCGCGACAATCGAAATTTCACCTCGATTAACGGCGCCATCGCCGTTGACGCAGTTGGTCAAATTGTCGCTGAAGCTGTTGATGGTCGACAAATTTCGGGTGTTGGGGGCCATGAAGATTTCGTCGCTGGTGCCGGGATGCAGATTGATGATGTTTCGATGGTCGTTCTCCACTCGACGGTTGAGGTTGGAGGCGAGCGCAGGAGTCGGATCGTGCCCGCACATCCTGCTGGAGCGATTGTGAGCACCCCTCGACATCACACTGGGGTGATCGTCACTGAGTTTGGCGCGGCCGATCTTCGGGGGCTCTCCCTGGCCGAACGTGCGAGAGCACTGGCCGAAATTGCCCATCCTGACTTTCGGGGCGCACTCAAGAGCGCCGCCACGCAGTTTGGTCGTTCAAGGGTTTCCTTCTCATGATCACGATTGAGCAACTCACGATTGAAATTGCCGGACGGCCGATTGTTCGCGATGCCAATGTGCTCATTGGCGACTCGGACAAAGTTGGTTTGGTCGGCAAGAATGGCGCGGGCAAGTCAACACTCTTGTCGGTAGTTCTTGGAGAACCCGGCGCCCATATTCGTTCGCAAGGAAGAGTCACGTTCTCCTCCACCTTTGGTTACCTGCCCCAGGTCCCGATTGAGGGTGGACTTGGCCTTGAGCCCATTGGCTTTAGTCACGTGCTCTCTGCGCGGGGACTCGATGTCTTAGACGAAGAGCTCAACCGCGCCCGAACCCAGATGGCGAAGGATCCAACCGAGGAAGCCATCGCGGCATTTTCTGACTTAGAAGAGCGCTACAGGAATGCCGGCGGGTATGAGGCCGAGGCACAGATGGCCCGACTCGCCGATGGGCTCGGTCTTCGCCAAGACCTGTTATTCGAAGACTTGGAGAGCCTTTCCGGTGGCCAGCGTCGTCGGGTTGACCTAATTCGCATCCTGTTTCAACAGCCACAGGCAATGGTGTTGGATGAACCAACCAATCACTTAGATATCTCAGCCAAGCGGTGGCTGTTCGATGAGATTGGACGATTTCCCGGCTCAGTGCTCGTCATCAGTCACGACCTCGCCCTTCTGGATAAGTCCATTGACAAAGTGCTGGCGCTCGCCGATGGTCGCCTCGACACCTACAAGGGCAATTACTCGACGTTTCTCGAAGCGCGAGAACTCGATATCTCTCAGCGTGAACGCTCGTCCGCTATGGAAGAAAAAGAGATCAAGCGACTGTCGCAATTGGCCGACTCCATGCGTGGCCAGACGGAGAAGCGAGCGAAGACGGCCAAGGCGCTCGACCGGAGGGTTGAACGGATTGAGCAGAATCGCACTGAGGTGAGAAAGCGCGAGTCCAAGGTCACCTTCAAACTCCCCGTTCCAGCTCGAGCGGGCGCGGTCCCAATGACCATTCAAGATCTTGCGGTCTCCTATGGAACTAAGACCATTCTGAAGCGGACCAATCTCCTCGTTGGCAGAGGAGACCGCGTCGTTGTTCTTGGGAGAAACGGTGTTGGAAAGTCGTCAATGCTGCGCTGTCTGGCTGGAGTGCAAGCCCCAACCAAGGGCTCGATCAAGCTAGGGACGAACACCAGTGTTGGTTACTTTGCACAGGAACACGAACAGATTGATCGGGAAATTTCAGCCCTCGACAACCTCGATGATGAGGTCTTGAAGACTGATGGAGAGCGACGAGCGCTCCTTGGTTCCTTTGGGCTCACCGGGAGCAAAGCCGAACAACTTCCCGGGACCCTGTCCGGAGGAGAACGAGCGAAGTTGGGTCTCGCGATGCTCGCAGCTGGCCGTCACAACTTCCTGATTCTTGACGAACCGACGAACAATCTTGATCCGGCATCTGTCGTGGCCATTGGGGAGATGTTGGCTCGTTGGGAAGGAACGCTCATTGTGGTTTCCCACGAGCGGGCCTTCGTCGAGGCACTGGAGCCAACCCATGCGGTGCTGTTGCCAGATGAGTTCTATGACCTCTGGCGAGATGACTATCTCGACGAAGTCGAGCAGCGCTAAGTCATCTCAGGCACGAGGGCGCAGTTCCTCGATGCAACTCGGCACGGAACACCAAACTGGTGACGTTCAGGAATTCCCTCGACCAAAGGCGTCCCAAGGGCCGCTAGCGGTTACCGTTCCAGCTCCTTCGAGGCCAATCACCGTGCGCGCTTCATCGAGGGGAAGGTGGAGCAGGCCCTGCCAATCAAAGGAAGCACTTGAGAGATCGGTTGCGGTCGCGGCTCCTCGTCTCGTTGCCTCAGCCAGAACGTCCGGGTTGAGTGCGGACCGTGATGGGGTGAAGATGCCGATCTTCACCTCGTGGTGCCACTGGACCATGATTGCCGCCAGGTAGTCAATGCCGCTCTCGACCGAGTTGGCGGCGCTGAAGAGCGCCACGTAGATCTCGTCCTCGGCCGAGGTTGCGTAGCCAGCCAAGACGTGGGTGACATCATGCGCGCCGAGTACTTCGAGTGGCGGCGCACCGATGGATCCCGGGATGGCGAATCCAGTGTGGGCGTAGAAACGGAGGACCTCTTCGCCTGCGGACCCGGGAGGGCACGAGGCGAGCAAGCGCGCATAGTTGTCAAACACGCTTGGGTCAGTGACGAGAGGCGGACCTCCTGCGTCTAGGCGAGCCTGAAGAATCTCTTCGGCGACTCCAGACTTCTCCGACATGAAGTGACGGAGGAGGTCGGCGCCAACGCGTTGCGCCGCTGCGCCAGAGAGTTGGTCGATTTCCGTCGCGAGATCGTCATCAATGGCCAAGGCTTCAGCCAGTGTCTTCACTGCGTGGGCGGCACCTTCGTCAAAGTCGTCGGTGACGAGCGCACAAAGGGTCGCCGCGACCATTGCTTCATGGCGTTCGCGGGGTCCAACGAGATCGGTGCAGAGCAACTCAAGCGCCCGGTCAGCATCGGTGTGACGACCAGGACGATCACTGAGGAGCTCTTCCAGTTCGAGGTCAGGGCGGACTTCTCCAAACACGTGCGCCATTGACTGCACGAGCGCCGCTTCTGCCCCTTCAAAGGGCCGGGTGGCTCCTGCGGTGGTCACGAAGCGCATCGCTCCGAGAATTCCCCTGACGGTGTCGCTTGAACCGTTGAGCAGTAGTGGCATGGAGACTCCTCTCTCGGTGCAACGAACCGTAGTTCGAAAGTCGAGGTTCTGAAGCGGTGGACCTGCTTGTGCGAGGATGCTGAAATGTCGACTACCACTGAGAAGTTCGTCTCTGTCAACCAAGGCTTTCGAGCCCGCCTCATTGGTCTCACTGAAGCGCAGATGGCAGCGCCAACCCCTTGCGAAGGATGGACGGCCATTGATTGCATCGATCATGTGATTTCGATCTACCTCATGGTCCTCAATTCAACCGACGCAGACGTCGTTGATCTCGACACCGCGTCGCCGCTCGAGCGCTTTGATCACGTTGCTCCATTGCTCGAGGCAGCGGTGAGCGATCCGGTGACTGGTGGCCAAGAAGTGAAGAGCCCCTTTGGTCCAATGGCGCTGAAACAACTGGTATCGGGCATTGTGCTTCACGACACCTTGGTGCATACCTGGGATCTTGCCAAAGCCGTTGGTGGCGATCTTGAGCTTGATGAAGCGCTGGTCGCGGAGTCCTATCAAAAGATGCTCCCGATGGATGAAGGACTTCGAAACCATGGTGCCTTTGCGGAGAAGCAGGTAGCTCCAGAGGGCGCCGATCTTCAAACGCAGTTTCTCTCGTTCCTCGGCCGCACGGTCTAAGCCCACCTTTCTCGACTGATTGGAGTCCTATGAATATCCTTCGCACACCTGACGATCGCTTTGCCGCACTGCCCGACTACCCGTTTGCTCCGAAGTACGTTGACATTGCTTCAGGTGATGGAGCGACCCTTCGAGTGCACTACGTCGACGAGGGACCGCGCGATGCCAGCGAGACGGTCTTGCTCCTTCATGGCGAGCCGAGTTGGTCATTCTTGTATCGACACATGATTCCGGGCCTCGTTGCAGCGGGGTTTCGCGTCATTGCACCAGACCTTGTTGGCTTTGGGAAATCCGACAAGCCGGCGGCGAGGTCTGACTACACCTTCGCAACCCATGTTGCTTGGCTCGATGCGACGCTCTTCGGGCAGCTTGACCTTTCCGGCATCACCTTGTTCTGCCAAGACTGGGGTGGTCTCCTTGGGCTCCGCATGGTGGCAGCGCACCCTGAGCGCTTCGCTCGGGTGGTGGTGGCCAACACCGGTCTGCCGACGGGAATGGGGAAGGCAAGCGATGCCTTCCTGGCTTGGCAAAACTTCAGCCAGACGTCGCCAGTGTTTCCTATTGGCATGATTGTCAACGGTGGCACCGTTCGGGATCTCTCGGAGGATGAAGTTGCTGCGTATGACGCACCATTTCCTGATGAGACCTTCAAGGAAGGTGCTCGCCAATTTCCCGCTCTCGTGCCGTCAATGCCGGACGACCCAGAGCGAGCAGCCAATGAAGCTGCATGGGAAGTGCTCCGGACCTTCGACAAGCCATTTCTCGTTGCCTTCAGTGACTCGGATCCGGTGACCGGTGGAACCGATGGCATCTTCCATCGTGAAGTTCCCGGAACGAAGGGTCAAGCCCACACAACCATCGAAGGTGGTGGACACTTCCTTCAAGAGGATTGTCCTCAAGTCCTCGTTCAGGTCTTGACGGCGTTCATTCAGGACAATCCCAAGGGCTGAGGCCTTCGCTTAGGCCCGGGGTCGAATCCACGACGCCAGCCAGATCGTCACCATGGTGATGACGAAGGCCCAGTACCACTGGAAGACCATGCCACCAATGAGGCTCAAGAACGCGATGCAGAGAAGGCCAGATCGCCGCGTCACGTGATTAGTGGTCACGATCAAGCGGCGGAGCGGTTGGAAACACCACTCGTGCCGCCGGCCGCCAGGGCGAGGCGGGAGCATCGTCAAGGGTGCCGGCTTGAATCGCCGCATCGATCATCGCTGTTTGACGTCGCTCATCGTTCAGCCACACGAGCGCGCAGGGAATGAGTGCGGCCATCATGATGAGATCGCCAACAATCCACATGATGGCTCCCCCTTGGTGAATGTCCGCAAGTACCGTCGGACCCCAAGTTCGGCTTCCCGCAGCGAAACCTGCGTAGGGGCCAATGTGCGTGGTGGACACCAGTGCAAGGCCGGTGATGGTGTCAACCGGAACGGCGAGAAACAAATACACCATCCGAAGTCCCGGAGCGAGAGGGTGTCGAGACTGCTCGACACCGACGACTGGGCGCCAGAAGAGATAGCCAATGCCAATGAAGGCAATGGCTTCAAGTGAATGGGTGAAGCCTGATTTCATTGCCAGCGAGAACAGGCTGGTTAGGTGGAATGCTGGAATTGCAAGGGCGTAGAGGATGAATCCAACAAGTGGATGACCGAAAATTCCAGCAACTGGCGAGCCGAGGATCTGGCGAAGTGAACGCTCGAAACCGCCAGTTGAGGCGGTGACTAACAGATCAAGTGGAGCGCTCGCGGCCAGAAATGCCGATCCGACCATCACGAGCAGGAGATGCTGCACCATGTGAGCGGAGAACAAGGTCATGTCGTAGATACCAACAACTGAACAGAACGCCATGAGAAAGCTGACTGCTGCCCCAAGAGCGGACGCAACGCGCATCCTCGGCCAAGGTCCTCGCTCGAGATGGTTCACTCGATGAACAAGCGCCACGTAGCCATTGACGGCAGCGAGGATGACGAGCGCTGACCAGGTGAACTGAAACCGAAAGAGGTTGCTCCACTCAAGCGGACCGAGCGGAGCGTTACCCATTCCCATGGTCAAGCTCCAGTCGAGTCATGGAGTTTTGCTCCATGGCGACCAGCGCCAGCAACGAAACGCGCCGCTCCTTCCAACGTTTCACCGCTCTCAATGGTTTGAATGCCCAACGCATATTCACGCGACAGTGCTGCCACGCCATCAAGACTCCATTGGTCGAGGACCGATCGACGGTCACTCCGCAGGCAGCGTTGTGGCAAGAGCGCCAACTGTTCAGCTATCTCACGTGCTGCGGCAAGTGCGGTGCCACGAGCAACCACTCGATTGGCAAGGCCTATCGACAGTGCTTCTTCGGCGGTGACGTCTCGCCCCGTCAAGATGAGGTCCATGGCCCGACTTTGACCAATTAACCGAGGGAGTCGCACGGTGCCACCGTCAATGAGGGGAACACCCCAACGACGACACGCAACGCCGAAGATCGAACCTTCACCAGCGATGCGGAGGTCGCACCACAGCGCGAGTTCGAGTCCTCCAGCGACGGCGTAGCCCTCGACAGCGGCGAGGACTGGCTTTGAGAGGTCCAAACGAGTGGGCCCCATCGGTCCCGGCGCACTCGAGACGGGCAAGACACGATTTCCTCTGCCGTCAGCGACTCCCTTCAAGTCTGCTCCTGCACAGAACGTTCCCGAAGCTCCAGTCAAGATCGCCACGCGTTGCCCAGGATCCGCGTCAAACGCGTGGAATGCCGCTTCGAGGGCATCTGCCGTCGGCCGGTCAACCGCATTTCGAACATCGGGGCGATTGATCGTGACAATGGTGGTGGTTCCTTGGATCTCAATTTCAACCGTCATGTGGCAACTCCATCACAATTCGATGATGGGGGAGACCGGTCGATGGCGACGCGTGGGCTGAACCAGGTACCCGGGTGAAGCCGATCGCGTCGTAGAACCCGAGCGCGGTGTCGCGTCCATTGGCCCAGAGCAGCGTTACTCCTCGGTCTTGCAGAATTCGAAGCAATTCTTGAATGAGTACCCTTCCAAGACCTTGACCTTGAAATGCTTCATCGACCGCCATAAATCGAAATTGCCAAGCATCGCGGTGGTCAACGTCGGGGCTCGGACAAGGAAATGCTGATACCGCACCAATCACGTTGCGACCGTTCTTGAGACCCAAGTGAAAGCACCCTGGTATCGCATCCTCATCGACCACCACCAGAGCGGTTGGATCATCAGCGCGAAGTACACGACGTCGCAAGTCAGTGATTTCGTCCAACTCCACAAGTTCCGGAACGTTCACATGACAAATCCTAGGCAGAAGGACAATCAGTCCCCAATTGGTCATTGAGCCGAAGGAACTTAGACAGCCGAAGCTGCTCGCTCCATTGCAGCGAGGTCAAGTCGACCCATTTCCCTCATGGCTGAGAGTGCTCTTGCGGCCCGGCCGGGGTCTGGATCACTGAGAAGTTTGCTGAGCCCTTCCGGAACAACCTGCCAGGACAGACCAAAGCGGTCTTTGAGCCAGCCGCAACGACCGTGCTCGCCGCCACCCTCGACAAGGGCCTCCCAGAGTTGGTCAGCCTGCTCTTGACCTGCGCAGTGCAGTGACATTGAGATTGCCTCGGTGAAGGGGAACATGGGGCCACCATTGAAGAATTGGAGCCTCTGGCCCGAAATGATGATGGTTGCTGACTGGGGATCTTCCGGAAAACCGTTGAGTTCAACAACTTGCGCACTTGGGAAGATTGAGGAGTAAAACTCCAGTGCCTCTCGAATCCGGCCGTTCATCCAAAGAAATGGGGTGAGTCGTGGTTGGGGATCGAGCAGTCTGCCCTGGTCATCAAAGAGGTTTGCTCCCTCGAGTGACGGATCCCCGATGGGTGTTGGAACGACGCAGAAGGCCATTCCAGCAGGATCCTCGAGTACTACCCAGTGCCCGTGGCGCACCCGCTCAACTGCGCCAAGGGCAACAAGGCGGGAAACCTCAGCCTCAAGATTGTCGGTGTGGACGTCGAGATGCACGCCAGATTTACCCTCAATGCCCTGAACGAGAAGTTGGAAACCCGAACCTGGACCAAACACGCTGAATTCGTCGTGGTCACTCCCGATTCGAGAGACGCCGCCGGTGAGGCCTTCATAGAACGTGACAACTTCTCTTCTGAGTGAATGGGGTAGGTCAATGACCGCGACTGCGAGGCGAGATCGGTGCATAGTCCGAAGTTTGGCAGAACCGAGGAAAGGAGGTAATTGCTACCTTCTTGCAACCAGCGGCAATTTCTGGCCAGCGCCGGGTGGTATCGAGGTTTCGAATGAGTCAACTAGCCGTTGATTTCGGTCTTTTTCTTACCCGTCGGTAAGCTTCGCCTAGGAATTTCAGGAGTATTGAGGTAAAGTAAGGGGAAGTGCATAAGCACTGCGTAGCCATGGAGTCGCACCTGTTATGAAGACCCTCCGCGCACTGACTCTCTTCGTCGTTAGTTCAACACTCTCGCTTACCGCGGTGGTGGCGCCAATGGTGAGTAGCACCGCGTCCGCAGCGACCCGGACTGCCCACGTTGGCACGGTTCCGGGGGCCCCAACAAATGCCTTGGCTACGGCTGGTAATGGTCAAGCAACGGTGACGTGGAGAGCTCCGAGAAGTACAGGATCCTCCCCAATTACCTCCTATACCGTCACCTCAGATACGTATTTGAGCGCCTATCCGGTTCGAACTTGCACCACCCCTGATGGGCGCACTCTCTCCTGCATTGTCACCGGTCTCAACAATGGAGTGCTGTACGCGTTTACGGTCACCGCGACCAATAGCGCAGGAACGTCAGTTGCTTCTGTGTATACCAACACGGTTACGCCAACGGCTCCTCCGACTCCACCGACCGGTGTGACCGCTCGTGCAGCGAGTTCTTCTGCGGCGATTTCGTGGATCGCTCCGACCTCAAATGGCGGTGCTGCAATTTCCAGTTACACTGCCTCTGCCTTTAATGCCAATGGAACCGTTGCTTCGACCTGTCGGACGACGTCAGGGACCAACACTGCTGCGCCGACGAATTGCACCGTTACTGGATTGACGAATGGGTTGACGTACACCGTGTCCGTCGTTGCTTCGAATGGAACGTCTACCTCGACTCCGTCGACACCAGCAGTTTCGGTCACCCCAGTTGGCCCGCCACCCGCACCTGGAACGCCAGTTGCTGTTCCGGGAAACACTCAGGCGACCGTCACTTGGACCGCGCCAGTGTCAAATGGCGGTTCAGCGATTAGTGGCTACACGGTCACGTCGACAACTACCGCCAATTCCTGCACGGCAACGGTTACCCTGACCTGCACCGTCACTGGGCTCACCAATGGCCGCACCTATGCGTTCCGTGTCGTTGCCCGCAATGCGAGCGGCACTGGGACCCAGTCGGCCACGTCAAATTCGGTGATTCCTGGCGTTATTCCAGGTGCACCAACCACGGTGGTCGCAACGGCTGGAAATGCTTCGGCCACGGTCACCTGGAGGGCTCCTGCTTCTAACGGCGGCTCACCAATTCTCAGCTACGTCGTGACCGCAACACCTGGTCCGGCGACGTGCACGACCCGCAATGGCACGACGCTCTCCTGTGTCGTGTCCGGACTCACCAACGGCACGGCCTACACGTTCAAAGTTGTGGCCGTCAATGGCATTGGTTCGGGACCGGCGTCAACGGCTAGTGCTGCGGTAACGCCAAGTCTTCCGCCGAACGTCGCGACCAACGTCGTCGCGGTCGCTGGAAACACGCAAGCCACCATTTCGTGGAATCCTGCAGCAGTCATCACCATCCCAATCGTTTCGTACACGGTCTCGGCATCACCAGCTGGACGTCGCACTACGTGCACGACGCCAAATAGCAGCACCCACACGTGCACGGTCACCAAATTGACCAATGGAACGACGTATACGTTCACGGTTGTCTCGAACTACGCGACCGGCAAGAGCGCTGCCTCGACGCCGTCGAATCCTGTCACGCCAGCAACATTGCCTGGGGCACCGACCGCACTAGTTGTTACCGCTGGAACAACGTCGATCATTGCGTCATGGGGGGCACCAACCTCAAATGGTGGTTCGGCCGTCACGTCGTATGTGGCGACAGCATTCGGCGTCAATGGCAATGTCGTGTCGACCTGTACGACCGCAACCTTGACGTGCACCATCCCGGGACTCACGACCGGAACCCCGTATCGGGTGTCGGTGAAGGCCACAAATGTTGTTGGATTTGGACCGTCGACTGCGCTCTCGGCAACGGTGACGCCGTCCACGCTTCCGAGTGCGCCGGTCACCGTCACCGCAGTTGCGGGTAACGGAGCGGCAACAGTCAGCTGGTTGGCGCCGCTTTCCTCTGGAGGAGCGCCAATCACCTCCTACCTCGTCACGGCTTACGCGGGTGCTACAGCCTCCTATACCTGTTCCACCAATGGCGGTCTCTACTGTGTCGTCAACGGACTCACCAATGGCACGGCCTACACGTTCAAGGTGATTGCCACGAATGTCAGTGGTTCTGGACCAGCATCAGTTGCCTCCCGGGCAGTGACGCCAGTAGGTGTGGTCGGTGCGCCGACGGTTCCGCTTTCGGTGACTGGAGTACCAGGGACGTCGCTCGTGACCGTGAGCTGGTTGACTCCAGCCTCAAACGGCGGGAAGACGATCACGGGGTACTTCGTTACTGCCTACGGTCCCTCTGGAGCAGTTGCCGGAGCATGCGCGACCGCCGGTGCGCTCTCCTGCACCGTCTTCGGTCTGACGAATGGAGCGGGGTACACCTTCTCGGTCTATGCCAGTAACGCCAATGGACGTGGTCCTTCATCGCCATCAACGCCAGTGGTTGTTCCGGTCACCTTGCCTGGATCTCCAACGTCAATTACGGCGGTGCCAGGAAACTCGCAGGTAACCGTCAGCTGGGTGGCACCTACGTTCAACGGTGGTACGCCGATTCTGTCGTATTCCGTGACGGCGTTTGATTCCAATAGCGTTGTTTCTGGATCATGCTCGACGCCAAATGGCTCGACGACTTCCTGCACGGTGACTGGACTCACCAATGGCACCGCCTACACCTTCGCCGTGTCAGCTACCAATGCAGTTGGCATTGGGACAGCGTCTGTTTCTTCAGCGGTCACTCCTTCAACCATCCCGAACGCTCCAACCGCCGTGGTCGCAACTCCTGGGAACGGTGCAGCAACCATTCACTGGACTGCGGGTGCCACGGGAGGTGCGCCAATCAAGGGTTACACCGTCACCGCTTTTGACAATGTTCACGCGACTGCAGGTACGTGCACGACCATCGGGGCCACGTCGTGCACGGTCTTTGGTCTGACCAATGGCATCGCCTACACCTTCTCGGTGATTGCTACGAACGTGAATGGTTCGAGCAATCCCTCTGCTGAGTCGACGGCCGTGACCCCAACGGCTCCTATCGGCACACCAAGTGTCCCGCTCTCGGTGACCGCTGTTGCCGGTGACGCCAGTGCCTCGATCTCCTGGGCTGCGCCATCTTCTACTGGTGGCTCCGCTGTCACTGGGTACACCGTTACCGCCTATGACCCAGATGGGGTTGTGGCGGGTACGTGTTCGGTCAATGGTTCTACCCTTACCTGCACAATTTCTGGACTAACGAATGGTGTTGACTACACCTTCTCCGTCGTTGCGAGCAATGTCACCGGCTCGGGCCCTGCCTCGGCGCTGACCTCGCCGGTGACTCCATCGGGTACTCCAGGAGCGCCAACTGGAGTAGTCGCAACTCCTAGCCCGGGCCAGGTTTCGGTTTCTTGGATCGCTCCGACGTCGGATGGCGGCGCACCAATTACGAGTTACACCGTCACCGCGTCACCAGGTGGGCTTTTCTGCACCACACCTGATGGTGCCACGCTCACCTGTACGGTCACTGGACTCACCAATGGGATTGGCTACACCTTCTCCGTCTTCGCTACGAATGACAATGGAGATAGCCCATCGTCAACGCCAACCGCGGTGGTCACTCCATCGGCCGTCCCGAGTCCACCACTGAACGTGACGGCAACGACATCAGATGGTTCCGCAACGATCAGTTGGGATGCCCCGGACAGTTCCGGCGGGTCGCCAATCACGGGTTACACCGTTACCTCGACACCCGGCGGCCTCACGTGTATCACCAATGGTGAACTCACCTGCAATATTGGTGGTCTTACCAATGGGGTGTCGTATACCTTCACCGTGACGGCGAGCAATACCGATGGGTCAAGTGATCCATCGAGCCCCTCGAACGCCGTCATTCCTTCGACCTTGCCATCAGCACCGCTGACCCCAACGGCACTTGCCTCAGGAGGGCAGGCGGTTATTTCGTGGTCTGCTCCGGTGTCTGATTCCGGCTCGCCAATCACGAGTTACACCGTCACGTCTACGCCGGACGGAAAGACCTGCACCACGCCTGATGGCGCCACGCTTACCTGCACGGTCACTGGCCTTACCAATGGCACGACCTACACCTTCACGGTCACCGCAGCCAATGCGAATGGAACTGGTGACACCTCAGTTCCTACCGCCCCAGTGACGCCGTCGACAATTCCTGGAGCTCCGTTGTTGGTTTCCGGAACGGGTGGCAATGGTCAGGCAGTCGTTACTTGGAGTCCTCCAGCAAGCGACGGAGGACTGCCGATCACCGGCTACGCCGTTACAGCCTTTGACCCGAATGGCCATGCCGTGGGTGGCTGCACGACTGATGGATCGCTCACGTCCTGTGCAATCTTCAATTTGACCAATGGCGTTGGTTACACCTTCTCGGTGACGGCGACCAACGCCAATGGCACGGGTCTTGCGTCAGCGCCGAGTTCCCCGCCAACGGTGCCAACCGCTGTCGCGAGTAAGCCACTGTCGGTGACCGGCGTGCCAGGAAACGGTCAGGCGACGGTTTCGTGGCTTGCCCCTGGATCTACGGGTGGGACCCCAATTACCGGGTACACCGTGACGGCTTCGACAGGCGGAACTCCCATCGCGACTTGCACCACCAGCGGAGCGCTTACCTGCGTCGTTACTGGTCTTACCAATGGGGTTGCGTACACGTTTACTGTTGTTGCAACCAATAACAACGGGCCGAGTCCTGCTTCTGATCCAAGCGCACCGGTCGTTCCCTCAACGACACCAGACGCACCCACGATCACCTCGGCTACCGCAGGCAATGGGCAGATCACGGTCGCGTGGACTGCTCCTTCGTTCAATGGTGGGTCCGCGGTCACTGGCTACCGTGCGACTGCCTATGACTCTGGTCTCAACGTGATTTCAACCTGCACAACATCGGG
The DNA here is from genome assembly GCA_903918025.1 of uncultured Actinomycetes bacterium. GTDB lineage: Bacteria > Actinomycetota > Acidimicrobiia > Acidimicrobiales > RAAP-2 > CAIQEU01. The sequence goes on along the minus strand of CAIXCS010000137.1, from coordinate 3,400 downwards.
CGCGCTCACGTGCGTTATCACCGGCCTGACCAATGGCACGACCTACACCGTGTCGGTCCAAGCGATCAACGTCAATGGGAGTGGAACTGCGTCAACGACGCTCTCCGCCACACCATCAACGAAGCCGACGGCTCCTGTGAATGTCACGGCAATTCCAAGCAATGGCGCTGCCATCGTGAGTTGGACCGTTCCGTCGAGTGACGGTGGTTCTCCAATCCTCAGTTACACCGTGACGGCGTACTCGGGCGTGAATGCAATGACGACCTGCACCACTCCTGATGGAACAACGCTCACGTGCACCGTGACGGGATTGTCGAATGGGACCCCCTATACGTTCAAGGTTGTTGCAACGAACGCGAACGGATCGAGCCCTGCATCATTGGCTTCATCTCCCGCAACGACTCCAACAGGAAACCCAGGAGCTCCAACGGCAGTTCAGTCCATCGCGGGTAATGGTCAGCTCACCGCTTCGTGGACTGCACCGGTTGCAACTGGCGGTTCGCCAATCACGTTCTACACAGCTACCGCGTACAACGGGAATGTTTCTGCGGCAACCTGTCAGACCTCAGACGGTTCGACACTCACCTGCGTCATCACTGGTTTGTCGAATGGGACGGCTTACACCGTCAAGGTCACTGCCACCAACGTCAACGGAATGAGCCCGGCATCGATCGCGGCAACTGCAGTCACCCCGTCAACGAAGCCAAATGCTCCAACGGCAGTCATCGCGGTTGCTGGAAGTGCCCAAGCAACGGTTTCGTGGACTGCGCCTTCGTTCAATGGTGGATCACCAATTACGGGTTACACCGTGACGTCAGATCCAGACTTCAGAACCTGCACGACCAACGGTTCGACGTCATGCACGGTCACGGGACTCACCAACGGAACGGCATATACGTTCACGGTGATTGCGACGAACGTCAATGGCGATAGTCCTTCGTCGCAACCTTCACAGCAATCAGCCACTCCTTCGTCGGCATCGACGGCTCCTTCGAGCGTCACCGCAACCGCCGGGAACGCCTCGGCCCTCGTGGCATGGCACATTCCTTCGGCCGATGGTGGCAAGAGGATCACGTCCTACACGGTGACGTCGCTGCCTGGGGCGAAGACCTGTTCGGTCACCGTTGCACTTGGCGACCTCTCCGTGACCTTTAACTGCACGGTCAACGGACTCACCAATGGGACGAGTTACACCTTCTCGGTCAGGGCGACCAATGGAACAGGGACAAGTTCAGCGTCGCCTGCGTCGAATTCGGTAACGCCATCGACGACGCCTGGGGCACCAACAAGTGTCACGGGCTATGCCGGCAACAACTCGGCAACGGTGAGTTGGAATGCACCGCTCACGAATGGTGGATCCCCAGTGCTCGGGTATACCGTGACAGCCAATCCTGGCGGGAACGTGTGCACCACCAATGGCGCACTTTCCTGCACAGTGACGAGTCTGACGAACGGCACGTCCTATACCTTCACCGTCATTGCAACCAATGCAAATGGTAATTCGATTGCTTCGGCGCCAACGGCAACGATCATTCCCTCATCGCTTCCTGGACCTCCGATTGCCCCAACGGCTACTGCTGCCTTCCAGTCGGCAACGGTTTCCTGGACTGCTCCATTCTCAAATGGTGGATCTCCAATCCTGACGTACACCGTCACGTCAACACCTGACGGGAAGACCTGCACCACCAATGGCGCGCTCTTCTGCACCGTGACGGGACTCACGACGGGCGTGACCTACACCTTCACGGTGTACGCAACCAATAGTGATGGGCAAGGATCGGACTCTCCAAGTTCGAATGCCGTGATCATGCCGACGACACCTGGTGCGCCTCGAAACGTCACAGGAGCACCGACGGACAAGGCAATTGCCGTCAGTTGGCTTGCGCCCATGAGTGACGGAGGTGCCCCAATCACGGCGTACACCGTGCAGGCCTACAACGGCGTCACCCCTTCAGGCACCTGCACCACCACCGGTGCGTTTAGCTGCACCGTGACGGGGCTCACCAATGGCACGATGTACACCTTCACCGTTGTCGCTACCAACCTTGTTGGTGACGGCCCCGCATCTGTAGCCAGCGCGGCAATTCGAGCTGGAATTACTGCTCCGTCAAGCCCTCGTGGACTCTTCGTGATGCCTGGGAAGGGCTTTGTGACGGTGTTCTGGAACCCATCGGTCAGCGATGGCGGTTCGCCGATTACTGGGTATGACGTGTTCGTCTTCAATCGGAATGGACGAGTCGTCGGAAGTTGCCACACGCACGGAGCAACGTCCTGTGTGATTCGTGGGCTTCCGAACGGCATTGCCTTGGTCTTCCAAGTCTCCGCACGCAATGCATTGTTCAGTGGTCCTCACCAGTCGACGATCTCTACTCCGACAACGCCTCCTTCTGCCACCATTAACCGATTCACACGCAATGGAACTCAACTCACCACTGCTCAGGTCAAGGTGATTCAAGCGTGGGCACGGTTCATCAAGTTGGAGCACTTTAAGAAGGTCACCTTGTCGGGGTATGCATCACGAGAAGGCACCTCAGCACATCAGGTGCAGTTGGGTCTGCTCCGAGCACGAGCCACCCTTGCTCAACTCCGCCATGAGTTGATCAAGTTGAAGGTCAAGTCGGTGAAGTTGCGAATTCGGACCTATGGCGGCTCGGTGCTCGTGGTCCCGTCTTACCGTGCAACTGGTGGAGCGACCAGTCGACGAGTTGTGGTCACCTACAGCAACTAGGAAGTCTTTGGTAGTGAAGAAGCCCTCGCTCAAGTGGCGGGGGCTTCTTCGCGTCCTGCTGCAACGATGAGAGAACGCTCAAGACGAAGCAAGATCTTGCGCATCATGGTTGTTCTCGGACTACTCGAGATGCTTTGCTCGTTTAGGGGAAGTCGGTCCCCTTCTTGCCCTAACGAGTCGCTACGACTTCACCGTGCGGGATCGTGAACGTAGCGTCATTCGTAGAAGACCAGCTGAGAAACGCTTCGGCAATCGACTCGAGTTCCGCTTGGGTTGACGCGCCGAGCGAGAGCGCTTGATCGGCGAAGGCACTCAGTCGGACTCGATCTGCCCAGAGGCCGCCCCACCAGGCTCGATCGGCTTCAGTGGAGAATTGCCAGGTGGAACTCGTCACTCGGAGATCGGTGAATCCTGCCTCACGTACCCACGTGGAGAGATACCGACCCGCATCTGCCTCAGCCTTATTGGCGATCGTCACGGCCTTGTAGATTGAGGCTGCCCAGAAATAGTGGACACGGTTTATGCAGCAATTTGGTTGCGACGAGCCAAGAGTAACTCGTAGCGGATTGGGCTTTGACCTCCAGCCTTGGTGCAACGGCGTTGGTGGTTGTAGAAGGTGAGGTAGTCGGCAATGCCGGCGCGTAGTTCGTCAATGGTCGTGAACGTGTGCCG
>CAIXCS010000136.1 GCA_903918025.1 uncultured Actinomycetes bacterium | reverse complement strand
TAGAGAAGTTCTTCTCGAATGGTCTTGACTTGGATCGATTCGGTTCCCACCCTGAAGAGTTGGTCCCGTCCGTTGAGCAGTTGGCCGCACTGCTCGGTCGACTGCTCGTTCTTCCCGCCTACTGCGTTGGAGCGATCAATGGTCACGCCTTTGCAGGAGGGGGAATCCTGTCGCTCGCGTTTGATTGGCGCGTGATGCGGAGTGACCGTGGCTATCTGTGTCTCAACGAAATCGACCTCAAGATGCCATTTACCGAGCAACTCTTCGCCGGAATGTCGGCACAGGTTCCTCGACCGGCGCTTGCTCAGGCCATGCTGACCGGTGCCAGGTATGGCGCTCAAGAGGCACTTGCTCTCGGACTCGTCAACGAGATTGCTGCCGGTGACGAGGTCTTGGAATGTGCACTGGCTCGAGCTTCAGCCATGGCAGACAAAGGCGGAGCAATTATGGGAAGCCACAAGCGAAATCTCAATGGTGACCATGCACGCCGTGCCGGCTGGGCTCCTCCACGTGAGGCTTCAGACCTCTAGGTGACGTAGTGATCGATCGCGCGGCGTAGTTCTTCTGCGGCTCGGCCCGGATGCTCAGCTTCAGTGAGAGCGCGCACGACTACGAAGTGCTTGACCCCCGCCTCAGCGAGGGCAGGGATGCCTGCTGCGGTGACACCGCCGGTCACAAACACCGGAACCTTTGACCGGCGCACGGCTTCGGCGACGTAGTGAAGGCCGACGCCAGCGCGTCCGGGCTTCGTCGGCGTGGCCGCGACTGGCCCGGCGGAGAGATAGGTGACGTCCTCTTCAAGTGCTCGGTCGAGCTCATCTGGTGCGTGGGTTGAGAGACCAATGATCTTGTTTGGTCCAAGCACTCGTCGACAAAGTGCCGGTGGAGCATCGTCTTGGCCAACGTGAACGCCATCTGCGTCGAGGGAGAGTGCGAGGTCGGGACGGTCATTCAGAATAAAGGGAACTCCGTTCGTTCGACAGACCTCGAGCGCAATAGCTGCACGGTCGAGAATGACTGCCGCGTCAGCCTCCTTATCGCGAAGTTGCACGATATCGACACCTCCGTCGATGACCTCCTGAAGGAATTTGGCGAGATCTGGCCGATCAGGAGTGCAGAGGTAGAGGCGACGGTTGGCGAAGTCCATGCTCCATTGTCGTCGACAATCGAGAACTCGGTTTTTTCGAGTGCTTCGCTTGAAATTAGCGATGCTGGCGGAATCATGGAGAAGTAGGGCAGACTGCAAGGGTGCAAATAGCAGCGAAGGTCGAATATGGAGTTCGGGCGATGCTCGTACTCGCAACTGCAGAACGACCGCTGACGACCGATGAAATTGCGAAGGCTCAAGAACTTCCCAGTCGGTTTCTCGGAGCAATCATGACCGATCTCAGGCGAGCGGAACTCGTCGCGAGCCAACGCGGCGTCTCTGGTGGTTACCGATTGGCGCGACCTGCATCGGAAATCCTCTTGGCCGAAATCATGCGGTCGCTCGATGGCCCACTTGCTGGTGTTCGAGGTGACCGCCCAGAACAAGTCAGTTACACCGACGCTGCAGTGCACCTGCAAGAGGTGTGGGTCGCTGCTCGAGCCGCACTCCGCCAAGTTCTCGACCATGTCACGCTTGAGCAAATTGCGAAGGGGCAACTTCCAGGGGCAGTTACTGAGCTCACCAAGGATCCCCAGGCTTGGATCTCGATTCGGGCATGACGGGAACAAGTCGTCTGAACGTCTACACCGACGGCTCCTGCCTTGGGAATCCAGGCCGTGGTGGCTGGGCTTGGGCAGTACCTGGAGGCCCCTACGCCAGTGGAGCTGCAGAGCACACGACCAATCAGCGAATGGAGATCCAGGCAGCATTGGAGGCACTGCTCCATCTGGCTGGCACGCCTGAAGCCGAAGGGGGACTCACCGTCGTCTCCGATTCGACCTACGTGGTCAAGTGCTTCCAAGATCGGTGGCACGAGGGTTGGATTCGCCGGGGCTGGAAGAACAGTCAGAAGCAACCCGTGGCGAACCGAGACCTTTGGGAACAACTCTTTGAAGTCGCACTCTACGGCGGGCACTCCATTGAATGGCGTTGGGTCAAGGGGCACTCCGGCGACCGGTGGAACGACGTTGTTGATGAGTTGGCGACCTCAGCCGCGGCACGTGGAACGGGCACGAGTTCTGACGGTCCAAAGCCTCTCTAGGCTGGTGGGGTGACTGAAACCAGCCCCTCGCACTTTGATGTCGTCGTCGTTGGCGGTGGACCTGCTGGTTACGGAGCGGCCCTAGCGGCATCAAGTGCCGGAAAGTCCGTAGCCCTCGTTGAGGCAGAGGACCTCGGCGGAACGTGTCTTCATCGCGGTTGCATCCCGGCAAAACACTTTCTTGAGGCGGCATCTGTTGTTCGAAGCATTGGCGACGCTGCTCGATTCGGCATCAACGTGCTTGACCTCTCGGTTGACTTCGAGGCCACGCAAGCGGCGAAAGCTTTGCTGGTCAATGGAATCGCGACTGGACTTGCGAAGCTCCTCAAAACTCGCAAGGTAGTCCTCGTCGCGGGGCACGGAAGGCTCCTCGGGCCAGGACAGGTGGAGGTTGCCTCTGTCGATGGCACAAGAGCACTCTCTGCGGAATCGATCATCTTGGCCCCGGGGAGCGTCCCGAGATCACTTGAGGCACTGCCCATTGATGAGCGCAGGATGGTGAACAGCGATGGGTTCCTCAACCTGAAGGCCATCCCGCCTCGAGTTGCCATTGTTGGTGGCGGAGCGATTGGCTGCGAGTTTGCTTCGCTACTCTCAGACCTCGGAGCTTCGGTCACGATTCTCGAAGGGTTGCCTCGCCTCCTCGCCGGTTGCGACGTTGACGTGAGTCGCTTGATCACTCGCTCATTCACCAAACGGGGTATTGGCGTTCAGGTCAATGCGATGGTTACGGGTCAACAACCGAGCGCCACGGGCGGAACGATCCTCAACCTTGGCGATGACTCGACGGTCGAAGTGGATCTCGTAGTCGTCTCGGTCGGCAGGGTGCCCAAGACCACTGGACTGCTTGCGGAATCGGTTCATCTCGAGATGGATGACCAAGGCGCAATCCTCGTTGACGACCAACAACAGACGTCGCTGCCTGGCGTCTATGCCGTTGGTGATGTGGTGGCTGGACGCCCGCAGTTGGCACACGTGGGGTTCGCAGAAGCTCTCGTCGCTGTCGGAGCACTAGCGGGGACACCATTGCCGCCGGTCAACTATGAAGCGATTCCGTGGGCCATCTACTGTCATCCCGAGATTGCCTACCTTGGGCTCACTGAAGCGCAAGCGGTCGCTCGTGGGATTCCCGTGACCGTCAAGAAGGATCCGATCGGCGGAAACAGCAGGGCCCAGATCATGGGGGAAACCGACGGCTTTGCGAAGATCATTTGCGAAACCAAGGCCGATGGTGCGGCAGGTCGAGTTCTTGGCGTCCATCTCGTTGGGCCCCGGGCGACTGAGCAACTGAGCGGTCCTTCGCTCGCCGTCAATCTCGGACTTGAGGCTGAGGAGATTGCGAACTTCTTGGCGCCACACCCCTCGTTATCAGAGACCTATGGTGAAACGCTTCTTGCGCTGACTGGCCGCGGGCTTCATGTCCACTGAGTCGAAGGTGCTTGAGCTTCGCTTTCTCGGTCGGGTTGGCTACGAGGAAGCAGTCGAGCTCCAACGAGGACTGGTCGAACACGCGACGAACCCCTATGTGCTCGTTCTCGAGCATCCTGAGGTGATCACCATTGGTCGGAGTGGTGACCCCCGTCACGTGCTCGATGACCATGACGTTCACGTCGTCCAAAGCGACCGCGGAGGCGACGTCACTTGGCACGGACCGGGACAAGTCGTCTGCTATCCAATCGTTGACTTGGGTGATGATCCAGGAGCTGCAACCCAACACGTTCACCTCTTGGAAGCGGCACTCGTTTCAGCTCTTCAGCATCTGATTGGGTCAACCCCTGGGATCGGCAAGATTGGGCAACTCGAGGGATATCCGGGAGTCTGGGTAGGGATCGATGGACCAAACCCAGCAAAGATCGGAGCAGTAGGTATTCGGTCAGTGCGAAACTCATCGGGTCGGCGACGATCGATGCACGGAGTCTCCGTCAACGTCGACTGCGACCTCGCACGATTCGACACGATTGTTCCCTGTGGTCTCGAGCGGCCGGTGACCTCACTCCGAGCCCTTGGCATGACGACCCCAGTTCGAGAGGTGGCTCAACTCGTCGGTACGCAGATTGCTGCTGCGCTGTCTGGGGGCCACGAGATACGAATCGCATCAGTTATTGAGGGCTCAAGTGGTATTGAAGGCAAACTCTCACCGCAACTGAAGCGCCTTTCGCAGGCCGGTGTTGACTTCGGTGATGCGCTGTCGGTGCGACAGAGGAAGCCCGAGTGGTTGCGGTCGATGGTCCGTCTTGGCACCGAGGTCGGCACGACCCGCTCGGCCGTCCAAGCGGGTCGCCTCGTGACGGTTTGTGAGGAAGCTGGGTGTCCAAACCTCTCAGAATGTTGGTCCGAGGGAACCGCAACCTTCATGGTCAATGGCGTTGATTGCACGAGACGATGCGGCTTCTGCCAAGTTGGAACTGCGAAGCCTGCACCACTGGACGAGAGCGAGCCCTTGCGCGTGGCGACTGCAGTCGTGCAACTTCGGCTCGCCCATGCGGTCGTCACCTGCGTTGCACGAGATGACCTCGACGATGGAGGGGCCGAAGGAGTCGCCGCAACAATCCGAGCAATCCGAGAGGCTTCGCCCTCCACCTCGGTTGAGGTGTTGATTTCAGATTGCAAGGGGGATCCCGCGTCACTCGATCGGATCTTTAGGGAACGCCCTGAGGTGCTCAACCACAACCTTGAAACGGTCGCACGCCTTCAACGTGCCGTTCGACCTTCGGCCGGTTATGGACGGAGTCTTGCGGTGCTGGCGGCCGCAAAACTTCGAGGACTCGTGACGAAGTCCGGCATCATGGTCGGGCTTGGCGAGACAGAAGAGGAAGTCGCAATCGCTTTGACGGACTTGGCGGCCGTCGGGGTCTCGATTGTGACGATTGGGCAGTACCTTCGACCGACCGCCCAGCATCTGCCAGTTGCTCGTTACTGGTCTCCCGAGGAATTCGAAACCCTGAAGGAGGTAGGGATGGCGGCCGGACTCGCTCATGTTGAGGCGTCGCCCCTGACGCGATCGAGTTATCACGCCGGCGTCGCAGCGAGCAGGGTGCGACAGGGGACTACCCTGAAGGCTCCCGTTCTCTTGAAGGAGACCCGTTAATGCGTTTCGCCGCTCTCAACCATCGCGCCCACGTACTCATTGGTGACCGCGCGATCGATCTTGACGAGGCATCGGGAGGTCGGTTGAGCGCCGATCCCATGGAGACCATTCGAAGACTTGAGGAAGTCAGGTCCTTCATTGAAGAAACGCAACCCCTTGGTCGAAGCTTCACCATGGAGGAGTTGACGCTGGCAGTCCCCTCACCTCCGCAGTCGATGGCCATTGGAGTGAACTACGCCGACCATGCCGCCGAAATGGACATTGAACTTGCGGAAGAGCCGGTGACGTTTGCCAAGTTCCCAACCTCACTTGCGGGGCCAAACGAAACCGTCACCTTGCCATCGTCAACGGTTGATTGGGAAGTGGAACTCGTCTTGGTGATGGGAAGAGATGCGTTTCAGCTCACCAGCGATGAGGCCTGGGATGCGGTTGCCGGAGTAACGATTGGACAGGATCTTTCTGATCGAGTTGTGCAGTTTGCGGCTGGGCGGCAATTTTCGCTCGGGAAGTCGTCTCCAGGATTTGGGCCGATTGGCCCATGGATTGTGACCCCAGATGAGCTCCCCAATCGAGATGACCTCGAACTTTCTTGCGCCATTGATGGGGTAACCGTGCAACACAGTCGGACCTCCATGATGCTTCGAGGGGTTGTTCCCTTGCTCGTCGACGTGACGAAGCACCTCGCGCTCAAGTGCGGCGATGTGCTGTTTACTGGGACACCCGCCGGCGCTGGATTTGCCCTTTCTCCACCCCGCTACTTACAACCTGGCGAGCAGTTGACGAGCACGATCGAAGGAATTGGGACCCTCGTGACGAACTTCGTCGCCCCCTAGATCTCATCGTGGATGCTCCCCTTGTCCATCGGTCCCTGTTTGGTCGCCTGAGCGAAGAAGTTCGGTATCTCTTTTTCGGCATCGCCGTTGGCGGGCGTTGGCACGATGGGCATGGTTGCCTTCAAGAACCTCACGACCATCACCGGTGTACGCACCGTGTTTGCGATGACAGCGACTGCAATGCGGTCTCGTGTCATGTCGTCCTCGTTCCGCTCGGTGGCACCATTGCCTATGAGTGGCATCACCATCCCATTTGGCGCGCTGAAGCGGTGGAGCGAAGAGAGCGACTCGACGCCGGTGGCATGACCGTCGGTCAGTACAAGCGAGCGCTCATTACTGGAAAACGTCCGAAGCCCCCTGGTGCGCCACGAGGCTGAGTCCCCTCTTGTGCGCATGCTGTGGTCAAGCAGCTTTCTCGATCGTTGTTACTCCGAGAAGTGGAATGGGAGTGAGGTGTACCTGCGGACGAAGGCACCCTCGGCGAACGTCCCACGTGATGCGTCGACGGTGAAGTTCGGGCATCGTTCGAGCACTTCTTCGAGAACGACGCGAGCCTGCAGTCGTGCAACGGCGGCACCAAGGCAGTGGTGACGGCCGAAACCGAACCCAACCATCTTCTGAATGGAGCGATCGAGATCAAGGTCGCCCGCAGTTTGGCCGAACGCTTCTTCGTCACGATTGGCTGCTGCGTAGAGGAGGAGAACCTTCTGGCCACGTCGGATGGACGTTCCATGAATGGTGAGATCGGTGGTCGCCGTCCTCGCTAGACCCTGAACTGGAGAGACGAGTCGGAGAAACTCATCAACCGAGCTCTCGATTTTGGAGGGTTCGTTGATGAGCACCTGACGAGCGTCGCGGTTCTCCGTTAGGAGTTGCAATGCTCCGCCAAGAAGGCCCGTTGCGGTGTCGTTCCCACCGGCGACCATCGTGAAGGCGTAGCCGAGAACTTGAAGAATCGGAACATCATGCCCTTCACGCTCTAATTGCAGCAGGTCGGAAAGTGTGTCGTCTCCTGGATCATTTCGCCGCTGTTCAATTAAGTGCAAGAAGTACTCAACGAGCTCTCCAACCGCTGCACTGGCGCTCAGTGCGCCTCCCGTGCTGTTCGCCGCAACGATGGCATCCGTCCACCGGTCGAATTGTTGACGGTCGACCAATGGAACACCCAGATAGTGCGCAACCACCATTGACGGGAGTGGCTTTGCCAGTGTCTCGATGACGTCACCTTCAGATTGTGCTTGAAGGTCTTCCAGCCGATTCACCGTGAAGGTACGGATCGCTGGTTCGAGTTCTTCTGCTCGGCGGGGACTGAACCCACGGTTAAGGAGTCTCCGAAAGGCAGTGTGCTCGGGAGGATCAAGCATCACAATTGGAAGCGCACTCGAATCAAGACCGGTTGCCGCCCGCTCGTTTGGGTCGAGTGTTAGCCCTTGGGCCGACGAAAAGGTAGTTGGGTCAAGGAGCGCAGAAAGGACATCGTCCAATCGTGAGAGCACCACGAAGTCGCCGTCTTGAACGTGCAGGGCCGGGTAGTTCGAACGAAGGTTGGCGTACATCGGATACGGATCCCGCCACCGCTCTCCACCGCCATATTGAAAGAGTGGAAGGTCTTCCATGGGCGAAGCCTTGCACCTCTCGGTACCTAGGCGATGAAGTACTTCGACTGAGGATGATGACAAATGATGGCGTCAGTGGTTT
>CAIXCS010000135.1 GCA_903918025.1 uncultured Actinomycetes bacterium | reverse complement strand
GGGATCTTCGCGGCCGGCGACAAGTTCATCAATAAGACGGTCAGTATCGCGGGTGGTCACCTGAGTGGACAGGACATGGCCGACAGCTTGACCAAGGCGCTCGGACGTGAGGTGCACTACAACGCCGTGAGTCCTGACACCTACCGCTCTTTCGGTTTTCCCGCGGCCGATGAACTCGGCAATATGTTCCAGTTCAACGCGGAGTTCTCGGAACAGTACTGTGCAGCGCGCGACCTAGACGCCACCCGTCAACTCGATCCCGAACTGCAATCCTTCGACACCTGGCTAGCGACCAACGCCAGCAAAATACCTCTCGGATAGAAGGAGTGAATCGGCCTGGGTATTCCGGAGACTCTCCCGCTTGGGAGAGAGGATGGAATCATGGACAAGAAGCAAGCAGGACAGACGAGGTATCCGTCTGAGTTGAAGGAACGTGCGGTGCGCATGGTCCGCGACCTTCAACGAGCGGATCCTCAGGACAAGAACGTCATCTCGAGGGTGGCCCGACAACTCGGTGTGGGGAGTGAATCACTGCGCACGTGGGTGAAGCTCGCCGAGATCGAAGAGGGCAAACGTCCGGGCATGAACCAGGCGGAACGTTCGGAGTTGAAGGAGCTGCGCAAGGAGAACCGTGAGTTGCGTCGGGCCAACGACATCTTGCAGGCAGCGGCAAGTTTCTTCGGGGCGGAACTCGACCGCCGGCATCAGAAGTAGTCGCGTTCATCGACGCCCACCGGGACTTAGAGACCGGTGGGCGTCGATGGGGGGTCGAGTCGATTTGTGAACAACTACACGTCGCCCCCAGCACCTACTACGAACAGAAATCCCGTCCGCCCTCTGCACGCCAGTTGCGCGACGAGGAGCTCGGTCCGGTCTTAAAGGACCTCTGGCAGAAGAACTACTCCGTCTACGGACGACGCAAACTCACCAAGGCCGCGAGGCGAAAGAACCTGCAGTGTGGTCGCGACCAGGTGGCGCGACTGATGAAACAACAAGGCATTCAAGGCGCCTCGCGCGCCAAGAAGCGCTTCACCACCCACTCCGATAAGGACGCGCTGCGCGCACCCGACCTCGTGAAGCGTCAGTTCATCGCCACTCGTCCCAATCAACTCTGGGTGGCGGATTTCACGTATTGCTCCACGTGGTCCGGCGTCGTCTACGTGGCCTTCATCATCGACGTGTTCTCGCGCCGACTGGTGGGCTGGAAGGCGTCGCGTTCGATGACGGCTGCGCTCGTGGTGGACGCGCTCAACATGGCGGCTTGGGCCAGGCACACCGACCTCGAAGGACTCATATGCCACACGGACGCGGGATCTCAATACACGAGTGTGAGTTACACCGACCGGATCGGCGAACTCGGGGTCTCGGCATCGATCGGCACCGTCGGGGATTCCTATGACAATGCGCTCGCCGAATCAGTGATGGGGCTCTTCAAGACCGAACTGCATCGCAACCCGGCAGTCCTGGCAGACAACGGCGGTCACTGGAAGGGACTCGACGACCTCGAGATCGCGACGTGCGCGTGGGTGTCGTGGTTCAACGACGAGCGTCTTCACGGTGAACTCGGTGACCGCACACCGAGCGAAGTCGAGACGGAGTATCGTGGCTCAGATCAAGCCAAGGCGGCCTGAGAGAACCAAGCTCGGAAGTCTCCAGGAAACCCAGGCCGATTCATGGTGAGGCTTCCCTGGGACTATCCACTCTATGGTCATGATCCCGATACCCAAGATCCGGTCGCTGCCGTTCGCGCGTCGATGTCGATCCCCTTCGTCTTTGAACCAGTCCACTTCGACTCACGCGACGCGACGGTCAAGGTCATCGGACCAGGTGGAGTACCGGCGATGGTGCACTACGCGGCAGGTCCGCACACGTGGGTCGACGGTGCTCTACTCCAGAAATTCC
>CAIXCS010000134.1 GCA_903918025.1 uncultured Actinomycetes bacterium | reverse complement strand
ACGCAGCTCGTCAATGGGAAGCTCCGTATCGAACCGATCCTTGTTGAGGCTGATGGGACACCCGCCGTGGCGGATCTGCACGATGGTGCCGCCCAGATCAGGTAATCACACTCACACGCTCCTGCGGTCTGCTCATCAGCGTGGGCATAGAGCTCTCGAACGGCTTCTTTCGCTGTCCAAGTCTCCGCCACCTCGCCTCTCGGGTCGCCAGCTCTGAGCAGTCCTCGCATCTTGTCGGTGCCTGCCTCGTCCAAGCGTTCAGCGGCCATGGTGAGCATTCGTCGGCTTCGATAGAGGGCGTCGCCTTTGCGGCCCCGGTGACCGAGGGTCTCGTTCTGCACTCGCCTGCGGCACTCATCGACCTTGTGGTTGGCAAGGCGGACCACGTGAAAGGGATCAGCCACCATGGTTGCTTCTGGGAGGGTTGCTTGGAACACCGACCGGAAGGCACCTGAGAGGTCGAGGGTGGCCCAGCGGACCTCTTCTCGCCATTGCTGGGATCGCTCGTTGATCCAGCGCTTTGGTGCTTGTCCACCACGTCCGGGGGTGACTTCTAGGAGTTGTGCAGATCCTGTGTCGACAATGGAAGTGGCGAAGTGGAGTTTGCGGCGCTCACCGAGCTTGGCAAAAGCCACCTCGTCGAGGCCGAGGGAGGTGACGGCACCAACTCGGTCAATGTCACCCTCGAGCAGGGCTTCACCCCAGGTGAGCACGGCGTCATTGACCACATGCCAACTTGATCCCAAGTCTTTGGCGACTTCAGCCACGCTTCTCGCGTGTGCGCCGACTTGGAAGGTGACCCAACGGCCAGCCCGCGACGTCAGTGAACTGCGAGGCGGCGCAATGCGATCGTCACACTCGGTCCAAGTTGTCACCTCGCAGTCAGCATCGACGCAGGCGAGGCGTCGCTTCACCCAGATGGTTCGCATGGCCTTGTCGGCGAAAGGGAGATTAACCAGTGCAACGGGGTCTCGGTCCTTCACGCGAGCTCTCGTTCCACAACCCGGACAACCAAAGACTTGGTGAGTGGTCTCGATGGTCATCACCAGGCCACCGTCAACCTCATCAAGGTTCAGCAATCGGACATCAGGCAGGCCGATGAACAGCGAACAGCAACGACAAGGCATAGTGGGAGTGGGCACGAGGGTTCTCCAATCGGAAGGCTTAGACACCTCCAGATTGACTGGCCCTCGTGCTCACCTCACGGATCCTTCAGACCCTTAGACCCCGCTCAGACGCGAAGAGCCGGCAAGTCCCTCTTCGTCGTCATTGAGCTGGTCGTCGCTCCCACCTGAGAAGAGCCGCTCAAGACGGCTTGACCATCGGCCTTGCCTCGCCGCAAGTGGCAAGTCAGTGCTCAGCGTTCTCGCCGTCCTGGAAGAGCACCCGGTTGAATTCGTCGTTGATCTGGACTTTCTCTCGAAATGGCGCGCTGTCTCCACTGCCTCACGGAAATGAGTTTGTAAGTTTGACCTAGTTATGTATACTAACAAATTATTCACAACCCGAATGAGTGGAGTCACGACATGGCATTGGTGAAAAGAGCACTAGTTGGCTGCATGTTGCTCATTGGAGCATTGCTGCCCTCAGGCATTGCCAGTGCTGCGCTGCATGTGACAGCCAAGACGACCTCGCCAGGTGCGCCGACCATCACGTCGGTGAAGGCAGGCAATGCTGTCGCCACCGTGAATTGGAAAGCTGGTTCGACCGGAGGGTTGGCGGTGACCTACTCCGTAGCGTCGAGCCCTACGGGTGGTACATGTGCGCTCACGACAAAGTTGACCTGCATTGTCAAGCCGCTGACCAATGGCACGAGCTACACCTTCGTCGTGACCGCGAAAAACGCAAAGGGTTCAACTTCTTCCGTCTCGTCATACCCAGCAGTGATGCCCGCCACGGTGCCATCTGCGCCAACCGGAGTGACTGGTTACCCCGGGGACCGTTCAATCTTTCTCACATGGACCGCGCCAACGAACACCGGCGGCCCAGCCATCTCGAATTATGCAGTGACCTCAAGCCCCGCTGGGCTCGGATGCCCATCTTCGTCAACGACGTCGTGCACGCTCTCTAATGCCGTGAATGGCAAGGCCTATACCTTCACCGTGAAAGCCACCAACGCTTCAGGTCTTACGAGCCCTGCTTCTCTTGCTTCGGCCAAGGTGATCCCCCGTGCAGCGCAATCGATTTGCTCAACCGTTGCGGCAAATCAGAACTATGTCGGCGCAAATCTTTCTCAATGCAATCTCAGCGGACTTGACCTGTCGAATGCCAACTTCAAAAACGCCAACCTCTCGAACACCAATCTAGGCGGGACAAAATTGGCCGGAACCATCTTGACGGGGACCAACCTGGCTGGAGCCAACCTCTCTGGTGTTCAAAGTGGTTCAATTACGGGTGCGGCAGCACAACTGCCAGCTGGCTGGGCATTGCAAAATGGCTTTCTCTTCGGGGCAGGAGCAGATCTTCACGGATCTTCCATTCAAGGTGTCACCCTCAACAAGTTCAACCTCTCTGGGGTCAACCTCCAAGGGGCGACGATCTCGAGCTCCACGTTGACCAACACCAACTTCTCGAATGCTTCGTTCAGCAATGCCGTGTTGTACTCGGATACCTTTGATGGTT
>CAIXCS010000133.1 GCA_903918025.1 uncultured Actinomycetes bacterium | reverse complement strand
TCCTCTGCGAAGCCCATGTCGAGCATCTCATCCGCCTCATCAAGGACCATGACCTTGAGCGACCCGAGTTTGAGCGTGCGACGCTGAAGATGATCAATCGCTCGACCGGGTGTGGCAACGACCACATCAACGCCCATTTCAAGCGATCGCAATTGCCGGCCGATGGGCTGGCCTCCATAGACCGGAACAACTCGTACGCCGAGCGACCGGCCATAACGGTGCAGCGCTTCTGAAACCTGCATGGCGAGTTCCCGAGTAGGTACGAGGATCAAGGCAACCGGCTCACGTCCTCGGTCGCCGCTCGCAAGAACTTGCAGAATCGGGAGAGCGAACGCCGCAGTCTTGCCCGTGCCGGTTGCGGCTTGCCCAAGAAGATCGGTTCCCGAAATGAGAACGGGGATCGCGGCTGCTTGGATTGGTGTCGGCTCTTCGTAGCCCAGGGCCGAAAGCTCTTTCAGAAGCTCAGGTCGAAGACCAAGGTCAGCGAAAGTGATGGGTTGCTCCGGGGTCGGTTCAGCCACCGCGGTCCTTGCTCGTAGGGGGTAGTGCGGAATGCAACAACCCAGGAGACAACTCTACGGCCCAAGTGGTGCCGTTGGAGCCATGTCGCCAACCGACCGACGACGAAGATGCCTTGAGTCGTTCCAAATGCTTTCAATCGTTGGTAAGCGGTGGGAAGTGCAATTGGCGTTTCACTTCGTCTCGGTGACCAGTTTCGTGAGTTCATCAAGCCGTTGGATCAAGGTAACCCCTTCGACTCTTGAACGAATCAGCGTCCGCCAAGACGGACCTGTTGCTAGACCGGAAGCTCTCCAATGATGCTGGCCCGCTCCATCACTCTGCGACGAGGCCAGTAATCGCTCAGGGCAAAGTGCTGGACTGCTCGATTGTCCCAAATGGCGACCGAATGTTCTTCCCAGGTGAAGCGACATTGGTACTCAATGGTGTTGGTCTGCGAACTGAGAAAATCAATGAGCGCATTGCCTTCAACTTCTGAGAGCCCAACTATTGATTCGGTGAAGGCGCGGTTGACGTACAGAAGTTTGCGGCCTGTCTCACCGTGGGTCCGCACGACAGGGTGCGTGGCTGGCGGATACTGCTCGTGCATTGCCTTGCGGCCCGCATCATCCAACGTGTGTCCAAAGGCCTTCGTGAAATCGTTCACTGCCGACAGGTTGGCAATGCGATCCTTCGTCTTTTGATCAAGACCTTCGTACGCGGCATACATATCGCAGAACACAGTGTCCCCACCAATGGGGGGAAGTTCAATCGCGTGGAGCACTGCCGCCGCTGAGGGGACGGACCTCCAAGGGACGTCGGAGTGCCAGACATTTTCGAATCCACCAACTTGTGCTTCTTTCTCGAAGCGCACTAATTCAGGCTGGCTGGTGTTTGAGGGGATGAAGGGGTGGATCTCCAGATGGCCAAACCGACGGGCAAACGCCACGTGTTGCTCAGGAGTAAAGGGCTGGTTCCGAAAAAACAGCACCTTGAAGTCAAGCAGACAGCGGCGGAGTTCTGCCACGAGTTGGTCATCTACGTGCCCGGTCAGGTCGACGCCGCTCACCAGTCCACCAATGGTTGCTCCGAGTTGACGAACTGAAAAGCCGTCGTAGGTGAGGGTGCCGAGTCGTTCGCGCTCGTTGGCCAAGTGCGTGACCGGGCCAACCATGATCGGGAACGGGTGGAGCTTCACGCGCTTTGGTTCGACCATTGCCGCTGGGTCAACAATTTCGCTCATCGCATGCCTCCACCGACTTCGCCGAATGGATTTTCGACAACGTCAATGTACTGCTCGTGAGATCTTCTCACTTCATGGAAATCCAGCAATGCGAGGTCCGCAGATCTCAACATTGCGGCAGTTCTGCGTCGTTGACATGCTCGCGAATCTCGAATTGGAACCTCGATACGCACTGAAATCGCCCGACTTCCTGTTGGAAGATCGTGACCAGTTTGGTGCAGGGGCTTCATCCTTCTCAAGGAATTCAGCCTGGTGGTGGAGATGCCGGGAATCGAACCCGGGTCCTTCGGTACCTCAGTGAGCCTTCTCCGAGCGCAGCCAACGAAAAATTGTCGGGATCCACCTTGCCGTTGGCATCGTGGTCGATCCGTAGCTTTCTTTAGTTTCCCGCTAGGACCAAAAGCCCTTCCCAACGGTAAGTCTCCCTAGATGACGCCCAAGATCTGCCCCGGGAAACTGAGAGCAGGTGGACGTCGCCGTTATTTAAGCGGCGATGACAAGCTGAGGCTTGGCATTTATTGTTTTTTCCGACTCTTTAACGTGGATCCGGAAACCACGGCTCGCTTCTCTCACCTCAACATCCAAAGTCGAGACCAATCATCCCCTTGCTACTAGCAACTTGCCAGCGCTCTGATTCTACCCTTTGGCTTTGTCATGAAATCCGCAGGGAGATTCAGAAGGATCGAGCGGTCGACTTTCGGGCTCGGTCCATGTCGCGCTTCGCGTCGCGTTCTGCGATTGCATTTCGCTTGTCGTGGAGCCGGCGACCCTTTGCGAGGCCAAGTTCGACTTTGGCGCGCCCCTCTTTGAAGTAGAGCTTCAGCGGTATCAGCGTCACGGGCTGACGATCGAGCTCGATCTTCAGGTCCCGAATTTCGGTTCGATGAACCAGAAGTTTTCGACGACGATCAGGGTCATGGCTTCCAAAGCCATGTGCGAATCGCCACTGCGGAATGTGGATGCCAATGAGCCAAAGTTCTCCCTCGTCAACACGGGCAAAGGAGTCGGTGAGCTGTGCGTGACCTTCTCGCAGCGATTTGACTTCAGAGCCTTGGAGAACAATGCCGCACTCGTAGGTTTCGAGGATCTCATAGTCATGCCGGGCGCGACGATTCGTCGCGACCACTCGGTCACCCGATTGATTCGCTGCTCGATCTGCCTTTTTTGCCAGTTGTTGCTTGGCCCTGCCCATGGAGCCATGCTACGGCCGAGAACTGCCACTTGCTTTTGCGTGCAGTAGATCACCCGTCGAGTTCGCAAAGCCGTGACCGTTTCAAGTCGCACAGGATCGCTGATGGTCGGTACGCTGAAGGGGTGCTCACCCTTTCGACGGAACTCCAACTTGAGCTCATTGCTCACTGCATTCGGAGTTTGCCCGAGGAAGGTTGTGGTCTTCTCATTGGTGAGTATGAGACCGGTCTCGTTGCTCGGGTGGCACCAGCCGAGAATGTTGCGCATTCGGCAATGATCTACACCGTTGATCCGAAGGCGTTTTTGGCCGCGGATCGAGAGGCATCGAAAGATGGACTCGATGTCATTGGGGTCTTTCACTCGCACACCCATACTGAAGCGTTCCCGTCGCCGACTGATGTGGCGCAGGCACCCGACCCTGGTTGGCACTACGTACTCGTCTCGCTTCGAGACACGCACCCGGTGCTCCGGAGTTACCGAATTGCAAATGGCACGATCACCGAGGAGCCAGTTCGTCCGGGTTAATGGCACTTTGAAGGTCGCTGCACTGGTACGTTCAGCGTGTTCACTTTCACTGAGGAGCCTCAAATGACGTCAACCACGCTCGCCCTCCCAAGTCGCGATCGCCGCGTTCTTGCAGACCTGCTGCCAAAGAGCCTGCTCATGGACATCGTGCTCGTCCTTGCAGGAGCTGGTCTCACTGGGCTGCTCGCACAGTGGACGATTCCTTTCACACCGGTCCCGATGACGGGGCAGACGTTGGCGGTCCTGCTCGTTGGTGCGTCCCTTGGAGCGGTCCGCGGAAGCCTCTCGATGGTGGTCTATGTCGGTCTTGGTCTCGTGGGTCTTCCTTGGTTTGCCGACGGCGCTTCTGGTTATCCAGCTGCAACCTTTGGCTACCTGCTCGGTTTCATCCTTGCTGCTGGTCTGCTCGGCACCTTGACTCGGCGGGGGAGCAAGCGGTCATTCATCTCGACGTTCTGGGCCATGGTTGCTGCAGAAGTTGTTATCTATGTGCTTGGCGTCTCCTGGCTGAAGGCGGACCTTGGCGTGAGTTGGGAACTTGCCATTGCCTATGGATTCACTCCATTCATTTTCGGCGACATGGTGAAGGCCGTGCTTGCCGGACTGCTTCTGCCAGCAGCGTGGCACGTCGTCGACCGCACCGAACAGTCGTAGCGCTCGACCAAGGATCTACCGCGGTAGAATGCTGACTAGTTCAGTCGGGTTTCTCGACCGCCCGGTCGGTGCCCGAACACCTATGGAGGTGCCGTGCCGGTTTCGATTCGTATTCCAACTGTTCTCCGCCCACAAACAGGCGGCGCAGCGAGCGTGTCCTACGACGGCTCAACCATTGGTGAAGTCCTCAACGCGTTGGTTGCCGACCATCCAGGACTTGCAGGACAGGTGTTCAGTGGTGACGGCCAACTCCACAAGTTCGTCAATATTTACGTGAATGACGATGACGTTCGCTACACCGGTGGGTTGGATACACCAGTGAAGGATCAGGACGAGGTCAGCATTTTGCCGGCCGTAGCTGGCGGGGCGAACTAACGAAGATGGCCGTTTTCGCGTCGGTGCTCGACCTGATTGGAGAGACGCCGATCGTTGACGTTTCCTCGTTGAGCCCAAATCCCAACGTCCGCATTTTGGCGAAGCTCGAGGGCCGAAATCCCGGCGGGAGCGTCAAGGATCGCATCGCCCGAAGCTTGATCGAGGCGGCTGAGCGCGATGG
>CAIXCS010000132.1 GCA_903918025.1 uncultured Actinomycetes bacterium | reverse complement strand
CACTTTCCATTGAGCCATGGGCGGGCAATAGCGCGCCGAGAGTGACCGAAGTTGCCGCAGGGATGCTCAACAGTGTCGGCCTGCAAGGCCCTGGCATTTCTACCTGGTTGTCGCAGGATCTCCCGGCAGCTCGAGCGGCTGGAGCACGAGTGGTCGCGTCGATCTGGGGAACCTCGACCGACCAGTTTGGGCAGGCTTGTCAGTTGTTGCAGGGGCAGGACTTGCTTGCGGTGGAGATCAACGTCTCGTGTCCAAATGTTGAGGATCGATCATCGATGTTCGGGCACTCTGCCAAAGGCACTGCCGCGGTCGTTGACGCCTGCCGAGGAGTGCTCCCTGTATGGGTGAAACTGTCGCCCAATGTTCCCGACCTCGTAGCGATCGCCAGTGCAGCGATTGAAGCCGGTGCGGATGCGCTGGTGCTCACGAACACCCTGCTTGGCATGTCGCTTGATGCCGCGACAGGGAGACCAACACTTGGCAATGGAGGTGGAGGGCTCTCTGGTCCCGCAGTTCACCCCGTTGCCGTTCGGGCGGTCTATGAGTGCAGAAGAGCGCTTCCCGAGATTCCAATCATCGGTGTCGGTGGTATTCGATCCGGCGTTGAGGCTTTGGAATTTCTCCACGCCGGTGCCCAAGCAGTCGAAGTCGGTACCGCGACCTTCCGTGATCCACGTGCTCCCTGGAAGATTGCGCGTCAACTCAATCGGGCACTCCTGCGCGCTGGCCACCACAGCACACGAGATGCGATTGGGTTCGCCCACCGTTCTTGACCGTCGCACTGGTACGGTGCCGGCGTGGTCGCAATGATGGAACTCCCTGCCTCTTGGCATCTCTCGATCCTCGATGTGGTGGCCGTCTATGCGATTGGGCTCGCGTGGATTGGGGCTCGGAACCTCATCGCAAGTGGGGCGAACCGCGGTGTAACGAACCGTCGAGCTGGTCTGGTCACGGCATCGATGATCGGGCTGATGTTGTGTGTGTCAAGTCCTCTCGATCGAGCAGGGATGGAGTGGCTGAGTTGGCACATGGTTGCTCACGTGCTCGAGATGTTCTACCTCCCAGTGCTCTTCGTCCTCGCGGCGCCAAGTTCGCTATTTTCGGCTGCGGTTCCTGACCTGTCGAGGTGGATGGGGAAGAGGATCACCTCTCCGCTCGGGAGAACCGTTGCCGTCGTTCGATCTCCTGTTACCGCGGTTCTTTGCTTCAACCTCGTCATGGTTGGCTGGCATGTTCCCGTCATCTTTAACTGGGCGAGCGCACACACCTTCATTCACGAGGTCGTCATGGTGCCGACCTTCTTCTTCGCCGGCGTTGTCTTTTGGCGCCTCATCCTCGCTGGACCCGGCTTGCAGCCGACGGCGACTCGGCGGGGGCAAGTCGTGGCCGTCATTGTGACCGCATTCGTCATGATTGTGCTGGCCATGTGGATGGCCATTGGTGCGAAGACTGCGTGGTACTCGATGTACTTGGACGCACACGGGGAGCCAGCAGCGCTTCGGGATCAGCACATTGCCGCTGGGGTGCTGTGGGTGTGTGGTGACCTCTGGGCGATTCCCGCTTTTGTGCTCATTGCTCAGCGACTGTTGAAGGCGAGTGGAGGAGTCACCAACTCAGTTGATCGGATCTTCGGTCGCAGTCGAGAGCCGCTCGCTTGAAAGAGTGCTGGCGGCGTTGAGTTGGCGCCGTTCGTTCACGCGATCCGACCGTGAGACCTGACCATCCTCATCATGGAGCAACCTCCACCACATGTAGGCACCGAAGGTTCCGAGAATCGGCCACTCGGCGACGTAGATCCAACTGAGGCCGTTGCCCGTTACTGCTCGTTCCAACTCGACCACGAAGGCGATCAAACAAATGCCAACGCCGAGACCAGCGGTAAGGGTCAATTTCCAAAAGGATCGCCCGCGAAGTCGAGATTCATGTTCCAAAGGAGCAGGTGTCGCCACAATCGAACCCTACAAGCGCAGCGTTCCGCGATTGAGGTGGATCCATGCAAGCAGGTTCGTTGTTGGTATAGGTTGCTGCGAGAAGTCATCTCGCGGTGACGTCAAAAGGGGGAGGGAAAATGCGGAAGCTCATTGGAGCGAGTGGTTCCGTGCTTCTCGCTGCACTCGTGGTCGGTGCGATTGGTATGGGCTTTCAAGCCCAAGCCTACGAATCGCCAATCGGGACGTTGAAGGCAACGCCTGCCGGTACCGATACAACCTGTGGTGCAGCGATGCAACACGTCAAACTTGCGATAGGCGCGTATCCCGATTCATCGGGAGTCGACGGATCCGGTCATCCAGTTCACCCAGGTGGAAACCCAGATTGGCCAGCATTTGGTCCGTCAAACGTGTACTCAGTTCCAGCTGGGTCATGCGTGACGATGACCGTCACCCAGTACGACTCTGGTGGCAACCTCAATAATCCGTACTTCGGTTCCGTGATTGGAACAGTCGGCGGAAAGGTTCACGTCGTCTCGTCTGGAACCAATGTCAGTCAATGTGGAGGTTCAGATCCCGCCACCGAAGTGCCAGCAACCTTCAATGGTGACTACAAGTCAATTCCGGCTTGCGCAATGGGGCATACCTTCACGATGCGACCCCTTCCTGGAGTCTCACCAGGGTTCTTCTTGAGCGTGCCACTTCCACTGGCTGGAAACTATGGCGGCGACAATGTTGGTAATACGAGTGACTTCCCCCACCAGACGGTGACGTTCAGCTTCGTTGCGGGGGCGAAGGGTGCCTACTCGTGGAATTGTGAATTCCCGTGCGGCCATGGCGTCGCTTCGTTTGGTGCCGTGATGGGTGCCTATGGCTATATGTCGGGGTATCTCCATGTCGTCTAACCACCAGGAATCTTCAATGTCGTCAGTGCTGGACGAAATCGCGCCAGGGCTCGACCGAGACCTTCACCGTCGTCACATACGAGGAACTCTCGGTCTCTGGTTCATCATGACGGTGCTTGGCGTGCTGGCTGGTTTGTACTTGACACCACGTTTGATGCCGCACATGAATTCCCCTGAGGGCAGAGCAGCGGTCAAGACCGTCATTGTCTTCACGGTTGCTGCGGCGCCAGTTGCGGCGCTTGTCTGTGCGGTTGCGCTCTACTCGCTCCTTCACAGCCGCCACCGTGGCACACTCGACCATCCGCCGGCCGATGGACCACCGCTCAGAGGCAATGCCCTTGTCTCGGGGGCTTGGCTCATTGTCTCGACCTTGCTCGTCGTCTTCCTGTTGTTCTGGGGGCTTACCGAGTGGTCTGCCCAGCAAGTGGTGCACACCGACTCACTCACGGTCAATGTCATTGGACAGCAGTGGATCTGGAACTACAACCTTCCAGCCCAGACGGTGCGCCTTCCTGGCGGTCGCGAACTCAGGATTCCGAAAGAGTTGGCGCTGTCAAAACTCAATCTTCCGATTGACGTGCCCGTGACCTTCAACGTGACGTCAAAGGATGTCACCCATGGATTCTGGCCGGTCAATCTCGGCATTCAAGTTGATGCCAACCCCGGGGAGCGTACGGTGATCAGAACCGTTCCAGATCGACTCGGCAAGTTTGTGGTTCGTTGCAGCCAGCTCTGCGGACTCAACCATGCCTACATGTACACCCAAGCGCAGATTGTTCCAGATCAGGACTTTCAAGCCTGGGTTGAAGGTGGAGCAAGAGGCCCAATTCTCGCCCTCGCAAGCTCGCAGAATGGGAGCACCAAGTGACCACAACACAACCTTTGCTCGAAGACACCGTTCTTGGACCAACAGCTGGACGTCTCTATCGGCGTCAAAGTTTCGCGACTGGCGTTGGACTAGGGATCCTGCTCGCAGCAATTGGATGGGCCATTGCGGTGAATACCATTCAGGCAAACGAGAATTTTGGTTCCGATATGACCGTCGCGGTCACGATGGCTGGTTGGGTCATTGGCTTCAACATTGGCATGGGTACCTTCAATGCGGTGATCCGTTGGATGCTCGGCCATGACCAGACCAAAGAAGATGAGCTCTACGCCGCAGGCGTTGGTCAAGGAAAGGCTCGGTACTGGAAGTACTGCACTGACCACAAAGTCGTCGGTACGCAGTACTTGATACTGGTGTTCATCCTCTTCTTCGTTGGCGGAACGCTCGCAATGATGATTCGGACGCAGTTGTTGACACCGAATTCAACCTTCCTCAGTCCACAGACCTATAACGCCATTGTGTCCATTCACGGGATGTGCATGATCATCGCCACGATCATCATGGTTTCGGGACCCTTTGCCAACTTCATCATGCCGATCATGATCGGTG
>CAIXCS010000131.1 GCA_903918025.1 uncultured Actinomycetes bacterium | reverse complement strand
CGCTGGATTGCACTCTGTGAGTCAGTGCGGTCGGCAATCGAAGCCGAGGCGTCATGAATCCGTCGGAACGTCCGAAGGGTGCTCGTTACTCGGCGCGTCAACTGGATGATGCTTTTGCCGGACGCCTCAAGATTTCAAACACAAAGAAGGGCTCTGTTGCTCGCTCTGCGGTCAACCGAGCTACTTACGTGAAGCGAATCGCCAGAGCCGAGGCGCAAGGCTTCACCCGCAGCCAAGCACGAGGGCACGCGACCAAGGGTCAACAGAAAATCTCTGACACCTCCTTCGAGTTCGCTGCCGTGCCGACGACGGTCGGCATTGTTGATCTCACCGTCAACTCGCCGAAGGTGGCTCGCCGGGTCGGTCAGTACCTCCGAGATGTGCAGGGTCTCCTCGAAGGGCGAATCACGCCCTCGAGCTTTCAGAATCGCTGGAAGCGTCGGATCCGTGCTGTTGGTGACTACGAGCTTGAACTCGACCCTGAGCGGGTGTTGGCACAGGTGTTCTCAAACGGGCCTGGGCCATCCGAGCGTTACCGACGCATTGAAGCGAGGGCGGCATGACTGGCGAGTGCACACGTTGTCGTTCGATCGGTCCGATTCATCGCCATCATCTGACGGGCGTTGATGGGCATGGTCACTACATCCATCCCGAGCTCACCGTTCGGTTCTGCATTCCCTGTCATGACGGAGCCCATGCAATACTCCGGGCGCAGCACCTCGATGGCCGAAAAGAGGCAACCGGCAAACTCATCCTTGCTCGCATTCAAGGCTTTCTCTGTTGGATGCAGCTGATCAGCGGACCACACACGCTCGATGACGAACTGCTGGCAGGAATCACCAAGGCACTTGAAGCTCCTCTTGCAGAGTTACAAGGATTGGCGAGTTTGTTGGACGGGGACCTGTGATGTACCCCATCCGACTCCGAGCCCACCTGCTCGAACGAGGACGAGATGCCAATCCCAACGCGGTCGACCAATCGACGACGCCGCTTGAGCGTGCTCCGCAACGCTCCCAGCAGTACTCCGATCGTCGGGCGCTGTTCCTCTTTGGGATCTACAACCAACAAGATCAGCTCGATGGTGTCGTAGCCCGAGAGACCGTTGATGGCCGCACCGTCCGAGAGTTGATTGCGATTCACGCCGACTCTGATCCTTTGGATGCTGTGACCTGGGCATCGCACCGTCGCCAGGACGTTCCTCGCGGAATCGTGGCAGCAATTGAGGTCATTGACTTTGAAGAGCTCGGACAGTTGATTGCAAAACGCTGCTACCGCTATGGCGTCACACTCCTTGGTTGGCACCTTGGTTCTGAGCTCTGCCATTTGGCCGCACACGTCGGTCGCTCCGTTGGTGGTGCGTTCTCAATTTCCTTGCCCGGTTGCGGCAAAGTCGTTGACGACAAGTGGCGTGACTCGGATTACTACCCCCGCCTCCGAGTCACACCTCGCGGTGGAGACACACCCGCTTTTGTTCGCTGGCTCGCTCCTCGTGACACGGGCTCTCTTCCTTCGGGTCTTCGACCTCGCTTCGTAGACCTCGCAAACCTCCTTCCAGCCGTTGCCGGTGGGGCGGTCACGAGCATCGAAAGAGCGACCGAGCTCTTCGGCATCGACGTTCGAGACGAGTTGCAAGAACTCGATCTTGCGAGGGCACGTTGCGCTGCTTTGGTGGCGCTTTATGCCGAAGGATGTCGTCGGCTCAGGAAGTTCTCGCCTGGACTCCTTCCCCACCTGGCGTTCTCGACCGGCTCATTGGTCGCTCACAACCGACGCCAGGTTCAGTTTCCTTTGCAGGTCACGAAATGAGCGTTGACTCCAGCATTGATGATGCATTGGCAACCGCCGCCTTCAGCGGACCGAGATGCGAGGCACGTCTCGTTGGCGTCGTGATGCCGATGGCAAGTATTGACCTGAGCGCGGCATATGCCGCGAGCTTCTCGGCGCTCTCGTTGACCAAGTACGCGGTGGCGGAGTCCTTCCAGTGGACCGACGCAACAGCAGAGTTTGACGAGCTGCTCCAATCAGAGGATCTGCTTGAGAGATTGCTCGACCGAGAGGTCTGGCGGTTCTTTGGTCCAACAATTGTGACCCTGGCATCGAGCGATGGAGCAGTGCTACCCGTCTCGGTTGAGTGGTCACGTGCTCGCCATGGGAACACGGTGGCGCCAGTCACCTTCCCGTCTGATCTCAATCTGCCACTCCATTGGACCCAGGTTGCCCTGTCGAAACTGAAAGGCGGGAGTTTCACCATCTCCTCGGTTCGTCGCCCGCTGCCAGGTCCACCTCCAGCTGACCTTGCTCCTTACCGCTTGCTCGATGGCACGACGATCGACCTTCGCGTAGCGGACCTTGGTCTCGAGCTTCGTCGCTGTCGAGATCGAGTCACGACAAGTTCGACCAAGCTCGCTGCCCAAGTCGACTCCTTTGGCCTCTCGGCTCGTTTTGACCAGAAGGTCCAAGATCGAGCCGTTGTGCTGAATGCAACTGGCCGCTTCGGCGAGGTGCTGTCGACCAAGACCAAACGGCCCGAGTATCGGGCGGCCGATACCAATTTGCTCTTGGCCGGAGCAGTATCGGCAGGCACAAGTGCCGTTATTGGCTTGACCGAGTACTTGCTCAATGCACTTGGCGTTTCGGTGGCACATATTGCAACCGACGCGTTGGTCGTGCCGTGCTCTGAAGAGGGTGGCCAATGGCATTGCCCCGGTGGGCCTGAAGCGCTGCCAAATGGTGACGCAGCCATACGGCTCTGTTCGACGGGCGAGCTTCGTGCCGTGATGGCGAGGCTTGACCCGCTCTTTGGCTACGACGGAAACCCTGCCTACAAGGAGGTCACGGGCTCATTGGCGATCCCAACCATGGGCATTGTCTTTGGGACCAACAAGGTCGTTCTCACCCAACTGGGCGATTCGGGATCTTCGGTTCTTGTGCGGTCGACGGACACTGGCTTTGGTGAGTTGCTCGATCCAACTGGTTCGCAGGCAAAAACGGAAGACGGTCGTCTGTCATGGGCAGCGGAGCTCGAAGATCACCTTTTTCATGCCGCATGTGCATCCCCGCCAACGTCGGCCATGTCGTTACCAGAGGACTTGCCAACCTGGACAGGGCGTCTGGCGCTTCGAACAGGAGTGGCGAAGAGCTGGCGGGAGCTGTTGCACCTTCGACGATACGTTGGCGACCCAACCCTTCCGGCGATGACTCGCTTCGTCCAGGTCGAGACCGGAGGCCGACAAGGTGCACCCATCGCTCTCGGTCACCACCTGGATCCGGACACTTGGAGCACGCTTGATTTCCGACTCGACGGTGAGTCGGTTTGCGTGGAGGTCCTTGGTGCAGATGGCACGCCCACTTATGCAGCAGGGAAGCGATCCGCTACTCGCCACGTCATTGCTCGAACGGTTGGAGATCACGTTGCTCGTTGGCTGCGTGAGAGCGACCCGTCTATGACCGGTCCACCTCGAGGGCTTCGCCAACCAACGCCCATCACAACTCATGCAGCACTCGCTTGCTACGTCGGGCGCTCTTCAGCTGAACTTGAACCTGAGGCAGAGAACGCGACCCTTCACTTCGACAGCCCGCTCGGATGGTTGCAACTTCGAACTGAAGCTCGAGCCATTGGTGCACCACGCATTGAGCGACTTGGTGGACCTCCTCGTCGCACAACCGCTGATGCACTTTCAGGACAGTCGGTTCCTTCCGCGACAGCGATTGCGGCAATCGCCGAAGCGGTCTCACGTGTCGAGATTCGGCGCTGCGCCGAGTGCAACACCAAGGTCCATGGACGAGTGACCAAGACCTACTGCGATGCCCGCTGTCGGGTGCGAGCAAACAGGGCTCGCAAGATCGCCGACCGGGAAGCGACTGTTGAAGCGCTCACGAGACCCGGAGGTCCGAAGCCTGCAAGTCGCACATGGGAACCACGCTCAACGGCTGGAGTCACGAGGGCAATTCGCCGAATGGAGGTGTCGAGATGACCACCAACGACATAGAACGACGTTTCATTGCCGGAGCCATCGCGTTTCCTCATGTGCTGGACGGCATGGCGGACGACCTTCAGTCCTCAGAGTTTGACAGTGTCGTCCTTGGAGGGCTGTGGCTCGCTATCTCGGGGCTCATGGCCGATGGCCTCGATTTCGACCAGTCCGTCGTCGTCGATCGGGCACGACGAACTGGCGAGCTCATTGATCTAGCAACCCTCAACTTGGACCCAGATCCGGTCCCACCCATTCGGGGCCACGTCGAGATCATCAAACGTGAAGCAGCGACGAGGAGTATCAGTCGAACCTTGGCAACATCTCGCTCGGCGCTCTCGTCAGCCGACCCCTACGAGCTCGCGCAGATAACGGCAGCGGATCTCGATGCCATTGGCCACGGCGCCTCACGAGGCCGAGCAGAGGCGATGACCATCCCTGAACTGCTCGCCATGGCAGGAACGCGATCCCCTTGGGTCATTCCGGGGCTCCTTCGCTCTGACTGGCGAGGCATCATTGTCGCCAGTGAGGGACTCGGCAAGTCAACCTTGCTTCGACAATTCGCGATGTTGAGCGCACAGGGGATCCACCCCTTGATGTTCCAGCCAATTCCGGCAATTCGTGTCCTCATTGTGGACGCCGAGAACCCACTGGCGGCGATTGCCGAAACCGGCACGGCGTTGGAACAAGTGCTCAGAGTTCGACTCGGTGATAACTACGCCCCTGAACAGTGCCGAATTTGGTCTCGCCCTGGGGGTCTTGATGTTCGCCTACCTCGTGATCGTGCCGAACTGATTCGGGAGATTCGACACTTTGGCCCGCAACTCGTGGTTATGGGTCCGGTCTACAAGCTTGGCGCCCGAAGAGATGGTGAGTCCTATGAAGAGGCCGCCGAAGGTATCCAGCGTGTCCTCGATGACTTACGCACGAGGTTCGGCTTCGCCCTGCTTTTAGAACACCACGCACCGAAGCCCAGTAAGGGTCAGCGAGACATGCTCCCCTTTGGCTCGCAACGGTGGATGGCGTGGCCGGAACTTGGCTTGACCATGACGGAGACCAAACGCGGCACGGGTGTCGACCTCGGTCGCTTTCGAGGTGACCGCTTGTCGAACGTGTGGCCGGACCGACTTGACCGTGGCGCAACGTGGCCATGGGAGGGCGTCTGGGATCACGGAATGCCGAAGATGGAGGACCTGAAATGAGACAGACCAGACCACTCGTCTACGCCGCGCATCCAATGACGACCTATGGCTCGACACTTGAGCATTCACGCTTGAGAGCCATTCGTGACTTGCTCCCAGGAGCAGAGATCATCAATCCAGCCGAGCGTTACGACACCGGCGCACAGTGGCTTGAGGATTGGCCAGTACTAGTCAGAAGGTTGCACGGTTTGGTCGTCTTTGGAGATACCCAGAGTTCCATTGGTGCGGGATGTCTTCGTGAGATGGCCGACGCCTGGGCGATGTGCGTGCCCGTTGCCATGATTGATTCGTCGTTGAAGCCGTGCCGTGTGTCCAAGTTGTCCATTGAGATCGGTCTTCTCCCAAGTCCGTCGAGAACTGCCGTGCTTGCCGGTGGCGAATCTGTTGAACTTTCAAAGCACTTCCGCTTGCCCGCTCCAACGTTGCACCTCGTTCAACCAGAGAAGAGAAGACAACATGACTGAAACAAACACCTATCAGTACCTGCCAGAGATGAGCCAAGAGGAGTTCGGCGCACTGAAGGCTGACATTGCGACTCACGGCGTACTCGTTGCCATTGAGCTCGATGAAGCAGGTCTCATCTTGGACGGACACCACCGACTCCGAGCCTGGAGCGAGCTTCGAGCTGGGGGCGTGAAGGTTCCCGACTACCCGAGAGTCATCCGCAGGTTCAAATCAGAGGAGGAGAAGGTTGGCCATGTGCTCTCACTCAACTTGTCGCGGCGACACCTCTCTCGCGAGCAACGAATGGAGCTCGTGGCCCGACTGAGAGAAGAGCAGTGGTCACACCGTCGAATAGCTGCGATCTTGGGAGTCGACGAGATCACGGTTCGGAGGGATCTCAAAGGTGCGACAGATGTCGCACCTGATCGCACCCTCGGCATTGATGGCCGCTGCTATCCAGCCACTCGTCCACGGCCATTGCCCTCGATTGTTGTCGGTTCGGCTCGAGACGAACAACGTGCGGTCCGAGCACTCGGTGAACTGGGTGACCATGCGCCAACGAAGTTGATTGGACTCCCACGGGCCGAAGGTCGGGCTCGTGAGGTCTCGATGGCCAATCGCCGAGACCAAGTAGTGCCAGGCAAGTCTCAAGGCCAGCTGTGGCGGGTCGAGCACCTGGACTTTCGAGAGCTCGACTTAGAGGACCATTCTGTTGATGCGATTATCTGCGACCCTCCCTACACCGACGAGTACATCCCGCTCTGGTCGGAGTTCGGCGCCTTCGCTGCCCGAGTCTTGAAACCCGGTCGCCTCGTCGCTGCCTACTGCGGGCATCTGCGACTGCCAGAGACCATGGACCGGCTCTCCGAGAACTTGGAGTACGTCTGGTCAGGGGCGACGGTGTTTCGAGGACGCCACACCAAGGTGAACCTGCGCAAGATCAATGGTCTTCATCGCCCTTGGCTGCTGTATTCCAATGGCCCGTATGAGCCGAGGGGCTGGGTCAGAGACACGCTCGTGGTTGCCGACGGTGCTGGAGAAAAGGCCCTCGACGACCATCCGTGGCAGCAAGCGGTCGGGCCGTTTCAAGAACTCATCCGAATGCTCACCTTGCCGGGCGAGATTGTTGTTGATCCCTTCCTCGGAAGTGGCACCACCGCAGAGGCGGCTGTTACAGAAGGGCGGCGATTCATTGGCTCCGATGTCGACACCGGGGCCATTGCAATGACGCTCGAGCGCCTTGAACGCTTGGAGAGGAAGGAGGCCAGCTAATGGAAACCATCGACGCTGAGTGCCGAAAGTGTGGAGTTTCGTTCACCACCGCAGCCAAAACACGAACGACGTGTCCGAATTGCAAGGGTGCAGTGACGGTCAAGCGGTGTGGTGATATCGCCCTGAGGGACAGATCAAGTTGGAACCAGAGGGATTCACAGGCGGTCACCGTTGATCTTGCCGATGGAGGTCCGGTCTTCATTCTCCTTGGGTTCGGCGCACTGTGGCTATGGAGGATGATTCGAGGAAAAGCTTAGGGAGCTTCCTCACAAATAGTGGACGGAAGATCACTCGAATGTTGCGCTCGAAAGAGCCTCACTCGTGACTCCGGCATTCAACTTTTCGCTTGAAGCGACCTCCCACAGCGAAACCACCACGCCGATAAGCGCTACCAGCGCACCAGCTGCGAGCGCAATGATATTTCCAGGGAGGACTGACTCAATCTCCGTGAACGTCGAATTGTGCGTCGCAATACTTCCGAGACCGAAAAGTCCTGTCGCTGCGACGCTGAGCATGACAAGTCCGCATGAGAGCCAACCGAGCCCTACCGAAGTGAATCGTGCCCAGAGGCCCGAGATGACGACCACTACCGGCATTGAGGCAATTTGAAACCAAATGGTCAACCTCTCACCGAGCGTGAACTGAGGCGAGGATACCCAGCAACAGTCATGAGCAATGGTGCTCCGGCCGTTCGAGTTCCAAGTACCCCCTCCAAGTGCGTGATACACGAAGTGCCCCCAAGGCATCGCCACTCCGACCGACCATGTAACTGCAACAACAAAGACGATTGCGGTCAGGACGAGACCTCTTCGAGTCAATCGCCACGACTGATTTACATCAAACAACAACACAATAAAGCCGCTTGCTGCCAGAAGAAGGCTGAGCACTCCGAGCGTGTAGTGCCCTTTCCCGTGCCCGACGAAGCCACTTTTAGGCGCAACAAACTGTCCAACTCCAATTGCTCTTGAGGCGATAACCGGAAGCAACAGTGCGACTGTGGCTCTTGGCGCCCAGTACGCGCATAAAGCGGCCACGATAATGATCAGAGACTCAGTGAGCCAGAGGACCTCATAGTTCTTGTGCCAGTCGGAAGGACCGACTCCGGTCCACACAGAGGATGTCGAGGCAAATAGAGACGAGATGCCTGCTGCCCCTACAAGGCTTAAGCCGAGCAATTTGAATGTCAGCGAACTGCGATGTGTTCGGTTCGAACCTTGATTCTTCATTGCAAGTGAGGCTACCTCCAGGTGCTCACTTTATTCTTGAAACGCACTTTTGCCACTTGGGCACCACCTTGATCGAGAGATTTGAGATGCCGCCACTCGTAAGATCTCATTGGGATTCCACGGCACTTGTTACAGCGACCGAGTAAGACTATGTGAAATGTCTTCTTCGACTCCTCCCACCCTCCTCACGAAATCTGCCATTCGAAACAAGGCGATGAACTTCTCGAAGAAGTGGGAGTCGGTGACCTCAGAGAAATCCGATAGTCAATCGTTCTGGAATTCATTCTTTGAGATCTTCGGCATCTCGCTTCGAAACGTTGGTTACTTCGAAGTTGCCGCGACGAAGCTGTCAACAGGTCGACATGGCTACATCGACCTCCTCGTTCCTGGCGAAATGGCGGTCGAGCAGAAGAGCGGTGGTGGCGATCTCAATAAGGCCATGAGTCAACTTGTTGACTACTTGGACTCCCTCCAGCCTGGAGCCATGCCGAAGTTGCTGGTGGCGTGCGATTTCCAACGTTTTTACGTCCAGAACTTGGAGACGAAAAAGCGCCACGAGTTCGAGCTCTCCGAGCTCTCAGCCAACATTGAGTTGTTCTGGTGGCTGGGTGGACACCGTGAGGTCGACACCTTTGTGGACGAAGAGGAAGCCAACCTCAAAGCCACTGCCTACATGGCTGACATTCATGATGCCGTTCTTGCTTCTGGATATGATCCACACGCTCTCAGAGAGTGGCTGACAAGGATCTTGTTTTGTCTCTTTGCTGATGACACTGAGGTCTGGGACCGAAGCGCCTTCACGAACTACCTGTTCCTCAACACGAAGCCCGATGGCTTGGACCTCGGTTCGCAACTGCAGTACCTCTTCCAGATTCTGAATACTCCAGATGACAAACGTGCGAGCACTATTGATGAGGACCTCGCTTCCTTCACCTACATCAACGGTGATCTGTTCTCAGAAACCCTCCCCATTCCATCGTGCGATGAAAAAGTCCGTCTCGCCCTCTTGGAAGCGTGCAAGTTCAACTGGTCAGAGATCTCGCCAGCGATCTTCGGGTCGATGTTTCAAAACGTGATGACCGCAGCCGAGAGACGCCACTTGGGCGCGCACTACACGACTGAAGAGAACATCTTGAAGACCATTCGTCCCCTGTTCTTGGATGATTTGGAAGCTGAGCTCGCAGCCATCAAGGTCTCGAAGAGCAAACTGTCGAGCGACCGACTCAGTGAGTTTCAAACAAAGTTGGCGAGCCTCAAGTTCTTGGACCCTGCTTGTGGATGTGGGAACTTCCTCGTCATTGCATACCGTGAACTTCGCAGGCTGGAAGTTGAGACGATTCGCAAGCGCGCCATCGCTCGTGGTGTGGCGATGAATGCGACTATGGATGTTGCGCATGACCTCCAAATCACCGTTGACCAGTTCTTTGGCATCGAGCTCGAAGAGTTCCCCGCTCGGATTGCCCGAACCGCTCTCTACCTCATGGACCACAAGGAGAACTTGGCGTTCTCTAAAGAGTTCGGCCAGTACTTCGCCAGGTTCCCGATTCCAGCTTCTCCCCACATTCGCGTTGCAAATGCACTTCGGTTCGATTGGAATGATGTTCTTCCAGTTGAAGAATGCAGTTTCATCATGGGGAATCCGCCGTTTGTAGGTATGTCTTTGATGAACAAGACGCAGCAGGAAGACAACCGAATCGTTTTTAGTTCGAGCAATGCGAAGAAGTTTCGGACAGGTCGCTTTGACTACGTCGCGTGTTGGTACGAGAAAGCGATGGAATATGTCGGAGAGCAAGAACCGAAAGTCGCCTTCGTTTCAACGAACTCACTTTTTCAAGGTGAACAGGCTCGATCCATGGGTCCACTGATTGAGAGCAAGCACTTCAAGATTGACTTTGCACACACGACATTCGCGTGGACTAGCGAGGCCAAGGGGAAAGCGAACGTCCATTGCGTCATCGTCGGGTTCTCTCGTAGGGGACCCCAAGGCACTAAGCGCCTGTTCCAATACGCGACACCTAGAAGCGCGCCCACGGAGTCAAGAGTTGCAAACATCAACATTTGGCTCACAAACGGTCCTGACGTGAATATTGCAAAGCGCACGGCTCCGCTGGTTAAGGGTTTTCCGAACGCAACGCAAGGTAACAAGCCTACGGATGGTGGTCATCTCATCATCGGATCCGATGAAATCGAAGACGTACTCGCCGACCCGATTGCCTCGAAGTTCGTTCGAAGATTTGTTCAGTCGCGTGACATGCTCCACGGCGAGGAACGTTGGTGTCTTTGGCTAATATTCCTGGTCCATTTATCCTG
>CAIXCS010000130.1 GCA_903918025.1 uncultured Actinomycetes bacterium | reverse complement strand
TCTGAAAAGCTGTCAAGTGGGCAGTCACGCGTCTCCTTCAGTTTGGTCACTTCATCAAGAGTGACTCACTGAACGTTGCGTTGACCCCTTTAACCCAAGCTGAGGCTGCCCAGAAATAGTGGACACGGTCTTACCTGACGAGTTGCCTATGGCCTTGCAAGGAGCTGTGCTCGCCAAGATTCATTGCTCGCTGCCTCAATTGCGGTTGCAGCCATTGCTCGAGCGGCATCGGTGATCGCGAGGTCGGCCGAGTCAGTGATGCAGGCAGCAGCAAAGTCGAACTGGTGGTTCGAGGCTCCGCCCGCCTCGATTTTCATGAGTGGATGAATCGTCGGAACAAGGAGACTGATGTTCGCCATGTCGGTTGACAGCGTTGGCTTCGGGAGTCCTGCATCGTCGTCGGTGAAACGGCGACCGAGAGCCTCGGCATGCCGGCGGTAGGACGCAAGGAGTTGCGAGTCTGACTCCATGTGGGAGTAGATCGGACAGAGCTCCTCGAATGTCACGGTGGCACCAGTGGCGATTGCGCCGGCTTCAAAACATGCTCGGACTCGCTCTGTCAGTCCTGAGAGTTCGTCGAGGTGGCCGGTTCTGCACATGAAGCGACCAGTGACCGTTCCAGGAATGACATTGGGTGCCGCTCCGCCATTGGTCACAATCCCATGCACTTGGTGACCCGGAGGAAGTTGCTGACGCATCAGGCCAATGGCAACTTGCGCAATCACCATCGCGTCAGCGGCATTCACGCCCTTCCATGGGGCACCTGAAGCATGCGCTTCGTGCCCGCTGAAGGTGACATCAAAGTGGTCAACCGCCAGGCACGTCGCTTCGAGGCGTTCGCTCGACCACGGGTGCACCATCATTGCGAGGTGTACGCCTGCAAACGCACCTTGCTCGGCCATGAGAATTTTGCCGCCGCCACCCTCTTCGGCTGGCGTCCCAAGCACGACCACGGTCATTCCAAGGTCGTTAGCCACTTCAGCGAGACCAATCGCTGCACCAACAGAAGAACTGGCGATCACATTGTGACCGCATGCATGACCGACGAGGGGGAGGGCGTCGTACTCGGCGCAAATGGCTACGACCAGGTCACCCGTTCCAAATGTGGCGCGGAACGCCGTTTCGAGACCGTAGGCACCTCGGTTAACCGAGAAACCACTGGCTTCGAGCTCGTTGGCAACTCGGTTTGACGAGAAGAACTCTTCAAAGTTGAGTTCAGGATGAGCGTGTACCTCTCGACTGAGCGCAAGCAACTGAGGTCGCGCAGCCAGAATTGCTGCATCGGCGGCCTCGGTGAACGTCACCGCTACTCGATGATGGCGACGATGTCGCCATTGGCAACGCTGTCTCCAGCGGCAACCTTTACTTCAGTCACCGTTCCCGCAGCGCCTGCCGTAATTGGATTCTCCATCTTCATGGCTTCCAAGATGCAGATGGTCTGGCCGGCTTCAACTGCGTCGCCCGCTTCGACCATGACCTTCACGATGGTTCCCTGCATGGGGACCATGACCGCTCCGGCGACGCCGACGGTCGCGCTTCCAGAACGCTCCTTCCGAGGCTTCTTGGTGCCCGGCGCTGCGCTCGCTACTTGAGCTCCTTCGGGAAGGTAGATCGTCATCTCGAACCGTTGACCATTGACTTCCGCCGTTACGGCGTTCGGGATTCGACCTTGGTCGTCTGATTCGCCATGGTTCACCGTGACCACGAGGTCACTGAGGTCGAGAACCTCTTCAACCCACTTCGTTGAATGGATGCCCGCAGCAAAGTCCTCATGTTCGAGAATCCGCTGCGCAGCGGGAATGGTGGTGGCCACGCCTTCAATGACGGTCTCGCCGAGCGCACGGAGCATCCGGCGTCGAGCGCCTTCTCGGTCTTCTGCCCAAACAATCAACTTGCCAATGAGGTTGTCGTAGAACTGCGAGATCGTGTCGCCCTCTTCGTAGCCTGCATCGAGACGAACGCCGGGACCAGAGGACTGACCGAATTTGGTCAAGGTTCCTGGACTTGGGGTAAACCGCCCGCCTGAAGGGTCCTCGGCATTGATTCGCACTTCCATGGAGTGACCCAGGCGTCGGACATCTTCTTGGCGAATCGTCAACTCTTCACCAGCAGCGATCCGGAGCTGCCAAGCGACAAGGTCGAGCCCAGTCACAAGTTCGGTCACTGGATGCTCGACTTGGAGACGAGTATTCATTTCCAAGAAGTAGAACTCGCCATCTTGGTAGAGAAATTCGACCGTTCCTGCGTTGACGTAGCCACATGCTTTAGCGGCCTTGACGGCTGCTGCACCCATGGCCTGACGAATGGAATCGGGGAAGTTCGGAGCTGGGGACTCCTCAACCAATTTCTGGTGGCGGCGTTGGCAGGAGCAATCCCGCTCACCGAGCCAGATGGTGTTGCCGTGTGAGTCTGCGAGCACTTGCATTTCAATGTGACGAGGCCAGGTGAGGTATCGCTCGACGTAGCACTCGTCTCGACCGAAGTACGCCTGCGACTCACGCATTGCCGACTCGAGTGCAGCTTCAGCTTCTTCTGCATGGTGGACGACTTTCATGCCGCGTCCGCCACCGCCATGGGCGGCCTTGATTGCAACGGGCCACCCAAACTCTTGACCGAAGGCAATCACCTCTTCGAAACTCTGGAGAACCTCCGACCGACCAGGAACCCCGGAGACTCCTGCTGCCTCTGCGGCGATTCTTGAACTGATCTTGTCGCCCATGACTTCGATTGCTTCTGGTGGAGGTCCGATGAACGTCACCCCGCGTGCAGTAATCGCTCGAGCGAAGTCAGTGTTCTCAGAGAAGAATCCATAACCAGGGTGGACTGCATCAGCTCCGGACTTCTCAATGGCATCGAGGATCGCCTCGGTGTTGAGGTAACTCTCTGCTGGAGTCTGCCCGCCGAGTGCGTAGGCCTCGTCTGCCAAGCGGACGTGGAGCGCATCGCGGTCGAGTTCGGAGTACACGGCAACGGTGGCGATTCCCATCTCGCGACAGGTCCGCAGGACCCGAACCGCAATTTCACCTCTGTTGGCGACCAATACTTTCTTCAACACCGCAACGTTCCCTTCGTAGCAATCCCTCTTACGGTAGACGACCACCGGGGGAGTCTCACGCGGCTCCTTGCCTCAAGCGCCCTAGCCTCTTGACCATGGCAACCGGCTGGAATCCAACCATTGAGCAATTTCCATCACTTCCGTCGACCAATACGCTTGCTGGCGAGCGTGCTGCAGCCGGAGCACCAACTGGCCTCACGCTCGTGGCGGACTTTCAAACCGCTGGACGAGGTCGTTTGGATCGTTCCTGGGAGGCACCACCGAGGGCATCGCTCCTGTGTTCCGTCCTCCTTCGACCAACGCTGCCTCCCTCGCTACTTCATCTTGCGACCATTGCGATGGCCTTGGCTGCTCGAGCAGCAGTTTTCGACGTTACCGGCGTTACCCCGGAGCTGAAGTGGCCAAATGATGTCCTTCTGGGCGGCCGAAAGTTCGGTGGCATTCTCGCGGAAGCCCACTTGAGCGCACCCGGCGGTCCCCCAGATTCCATTGCGGTCGTGGTTGGAATTGGCATCAACCTGACCTTTGATGGTCCTCCTGAGGCAAATGCCACCTCTTTGCGAGCGTCGACGGGCAAAGAGATTGATCGGGATCTGCTCCTCAAGGCACTCCTTGACGCACTCGGGCCCCGTCAAGCTTTGCTCAACACCGTCGAAGGTCGAGCTGCATTACTCCGGGAATACCGCGAGGCGCTGTCGACGATTGGTCAGCTCGTGGCCGTTCATCTCCACAGTGGTATCCAACAGGGCGAGGCGGTAGGAGTCAACGACGATGGGGCGCTCCTCGTCACGATCGATGGGGTTGATATTGCGTTCTCCGTCGGAGATGTCATGCATCTGCGGCCAGCGATTCTGGAGGCCGATGAGGGGCGACAGTAGGCTGTTGAGATGCGCGTCCTCATCACTGGTGCAAAGGGACAACTCGGGACCGACCTTCTTGATGCTTTTGGAGGTCGCCTTCCCGCCGCCGGTTCAGCAGTGTTCGCTGGGGACCATCTCGTGTCGACACATGAGGTTCTCGGGTGCGACTTGGAAGATTTCTCCCTGACCGATGCCAACGCCACCATGGAGTTCGTCACGTCGTATCGGCCTGATCTGATCATTCACGGTGCGGCCTACACCGCCGTCGATAGAGCGGAGAGTGAACCCGACCTGGCAATGGCCGTGAATCGGGATGGGACGGCAAACGTTGTTGCGGCAGCTCGAGCAGTTGACGCGAAGGTGCTTGCAATCTCTACGGATTACGTGTTCGACGGCTCTGGAACACGGCCGTATCTTCCATCTGACGAGCCGAATCCGATTTCTGTCTACGGAAGCACAAAACTCGCAGGAGAGTTGGCCTGTGGTGAAGAGACCACCATTGTCCGGACAAGTTGGGTGGCTGGATTCCACGGGGCGAATATCGTGAAGACCATTCTGCGCCTTGCTAGCGATGGGACGGCAATGACCTTCGTTGACGACCAATTCGGCTGTCCAACGCTTGCTGCTGATTTGGCAGTTGCGCTCGTCCGACTAGCCGAGCGACCCCCTGGAGGGATCCTCCACGCAACGAATTTCGGTCCTACCACTTGGTTCGAACTTGCCAGGAGAGTCGTCACGACCGCTGGATTCGATCCTGATCTCGTCACGCCAATTGCAACGGCGGACCGGCTGCCAGCGCCACCAGCGAGCCGGCCGATGTACTCGGTTCTCGATGGCGACGCACTCCTTGCTGCGGGGGTTGGCCCGCTCCCCAAGTGGGAAGATTCCCTTGATCGCCTTGTTAGGCTGCTCGTAGCCTGATTGGAGCGTGCATTGTCGAAGTCACTCAAATCTGAGTTCGCTCTGGGTCAGGCCCGACGGGTCACCGTCATCGGCGCAGGGTACGTCGGGCTGCCGACGGCTGCGGTCCTGGCTCACTTTGGTCATCACGTTGTGCTGGCCGAACGCGATCCGGCCAGACTTGAGATCTTGACCGCTGGTCGATCACCAATTGTCGAAGAGGGACTGGAAGAAATGCTCCGCGAAGGCGTTGCTTCGCGTCGTCTCTCCTTTATGGCGAATGCCGCGGAGGCAAGCAAGGGAGCGGACGTCGTTTTTCTCTGTGTCCCGACGCCGCAGGGCGATGACGGCGCAGCTGACCTTTCCTATGTGATTGCAGCGGCAGAGGAAATCTCTTCGAGCTTGAAGCCAGGAGCGATTGTTGTCGACAAGTCGACCGTTCCAGTTGGCACGGCAAGACGGGTCGAAGAGGCACTTGGGAGGGTGGATGTCTTTGTTGTCTCCAACCCAGAATTCCTAAGAGAAGGCACGGCAGTTGACGACAGCCTTCACCCTGATCGAATCGTGATTGGTGCCGACAATCCGGCTGCAGCGACGGCGGTTGGCGAGTTGTTCTCTGCAACCAGAGCAGCAGTCGTCATTACTGATACCGCGACTGCAGAGACCATTAAGTACGCCTCGAATGCTTTCCTTGCTACGAAACTCAGCTTCATCAATGCAATCGCTGGTCTCTGCGAAGCAGTTGGCGCCGATGTCCGAGACCTGACTCTCGGACTGGGCTACGACAAGCGCATTGGTTTTGAATTCATGAATCCTGGTCCAGGTTGGGGAGGTTCTTGCCTTCCGAAGGACACTGCAGCGCTCATCTCGATCGCGTCAGATCACGGGTACGACTTTTCGCTGCTGCGAGGTGCCGTTGAGACCAATGAAGCTCAGATTGAGCGAGTTGTCGACAAGATTGCGCGAGCGGCAGATGGGCTCGAGGGCCGCAAGATCGCCCTTTGGGGACTCACGTTCAAAGCGAACACCGATGACCGCCGATGCTCTCCAGCTCTCGACATTGCCCACCGGTTGCAAGCCCGTGGAGCAATCCTTCGCGCCTTCGATCCCACGGTCAAGCCGGGTGATGACGCTGCTGACCTCGAGGGTATCGAACTGTGTGCCGATGCCTATGGGGCAGTCGATGGTGCCGACGCTGTTGCACTGCTCACAGAGTGGCGGGAATTTCGGTGGCTTGACTTCTCGAAGGTTCGTGATCTCCTCAAGAACCCAACGATTGTTGACGCGCGGAACTTGCTCGACCCAACCGCGATTCGCAAACTTGGTATTCAGTACCTCGGCATCGGTCGCCCATGAGGGTGGTCGTCGCCGGTGGGGCCGGATTTCTCGGCTCACACCTCGCTGATGCGCTGGCGGCGCGAGGTGATGACGTCGTCATCCTTGATGATCTCTCGTCTGGGAATCTCGCAAATGTGACGGCTTTGGTCGAGGCGGGTCACGAGGTCAAGATCGGTGACGTCTCAGAGCAGGTCGAGGTTGAGGGAAAGGTGGACCTCGTCTGCAATCTTGCGTCGCCAGCGTCGCCTCCGTTCTATCTTGAGTTTCCCCTCGAAACACTTGCGGTGGGAAGCGAGGGGACTCGGAGGTTGCTCGAGCTAGCTCGAACCCATGATGCTCGATTCCTTCAGGCGTCAACGTCCGAGGTCTACGGAGATCCAGCGGTTCACCCTCAGCCGGAGACCTACTGGGGAAATGTCAATCCGGTGGGACCTCGGAGTGTCTACGACGAAGCGAAACGATTTGGCGAAGCACTCACGATGGCCTATGCAACGAAGTTGGGCGTGAACGTCGGCATTGTTCGCATCTTCAACACCTACGGACCCCGACTCGATCCTGGAGACGGGCGAGTTGTCTCAAATTTCGTCCGCCAAGCAATGGAGGGGTCGCCCCTCACGGTCTACGGAGACGGCATGCAGACGCGATCGCTCTGTTATGTAGACGATCTTGTTGCCGGACTGATTGCTATGGCAGATTCGAACGAACAAGGTCCGATAAATCTCGGGAACCCTGATGAACGGACCATGCTCGAATTGGCTTCCGAAGTGTTGGCAGTGACGGGATCATCATCGGATCTGGTCTTCGAACCACTTCCACAAGATGATCCAACCCGAAGGTGTCCTGACATCTCACTCGCTACCGCTCGACTGAATTGGGCCCCACGAGTGTCGCTCCGCGAGGGACTCACCGCGTTAGTCGACTACCTTTCATCGTTGAAAGCCGACGAAGGATCATGATGCCCGAGACGAAGTTGCCTCCAATGGAGTACAAGAGCCTCACGGTGCTCATGCCTGTCTTCAACGAGCAGGCAACGGTGGCGGAGATTCTTCGGCGAGTTCGGCAAGTCACCCTTGACCTTGACCTCGAGATCATTGTTGTTGACGATGGATCGAGCGATGGGACAAGCAAGATCCTTCGTGCACTTGAAGATTCGACAGTTCGAGTGATACCGCACCACCAGAACCAAGGCAAGGGTGCGGCGCTTCGGACAGGGCTTGCTCACGCAAGAGGTGACCTGGTCATCATTCAAGATGCCGACCTTGAATACGACCCTGATGATTGGCCCTCGCTCATTGACCCAATCGTGAAGGGGAAGGCATCAGTTGTTTACGGCAGTCGCTTCACTGGTCAGCGGAAGAACATGCTTCCGTTGCACTGGCTTGGTAATCGCCTCCTCTCGCTCGTCACCAATGTGCTCTATGCGTCCACGCTGTCGGACATGGAAACTTGCTACAAGGTCTTTGACCGTCGCGTCCTTCAGGGGCTCACGGTCGTTTCCAACCGCTTCGACTTTGAACCAGAAATTACGGCCAAGGTGCTTCGTCGCGGCTATCGCATCTACGAAGTCCCAATCAGTTATGCCGGCCGAGAATTTGACGAGGGCAAGAAGATCACGTGGAAAGACGGGATTGGTGCGCTTCGGGCTCTGGTGAAGTTCCGGTTTACCAAGGACTTCTAGTGGTCGGTGTTCCTCCGTCGGCAAATGCCGATCGGGTTGATGCAGTGGTCGTTGACTTTCACAGCGGTGGCGATCTCGTTACATGTGTCGAAGGCTTGCTTGATGACGGATGTGGCGTCATTGTGGTTGACAACGCTCCACAAGGAACCAGCCGATCAGCGCTTGGACCAATTGTTCAGCGGCTCACCCTTCTTGAAATTGGCGCCAATCTCGGATTTGGTGCCGGTGTCAATCGTGGTGCCGCGGTGAGTCGGGCGGAGTTTCTGCTCGTCTGCAATCCAGACTTGGTGGTTCATGCCGATGCAGTTGATCTTCTTGTCGCGGCGTTAGATGAACATCTCGAGTGGGGGATCGCGGCACCGACAATTCTTGATCCCAGCGGTGAGGTCTATCCGTCAGTGCGACGGTTCCCCAATATGGTCGTTGCGGCAGGACACGCGCTCTTGGCGCCGATCTGGCCGTCAAATGGATTCACCAAGCGATATCGGTCCGTCTGGAGCAAGGACGAACGGTGGGGTGTTGACTGGGTTTCGGGTGCCTGCTTTCTCATTCGTCGCTCTGTTTTCGAAGCACTGGGTGGTTTTGATGAGGCGTTCTTCATG
Source organism: uncultured Actinomycetes bacterium (assembly GCA_903918025.1). Classification (GTDB taxonomy): domain Bacteria; phylum Actinomycetota; class Acidimicrobiia; order Acidimicrobiales; family RAAP-2; genus CAIQEU01. The sequence goes on along the minus strand of CAIXCS010000130.1, from coordinate 2,591 downwards.
TTTGCCGAGGATCTCGATCTCTGTCGCCGTGCACACGAGCTTGGAAGCGGCGTTGGCTTCATTGAGACCGCGACGGTCACCCACATTGAGGGTGTCTCTCGGAAGCGTCAGCCCTACCGCATGTTGCTGGCGCATCATCGATCGGCATTTCGCTACCAGGCAAAGTACTCACACGGCGTCAACCTGCTCCTTTTACCATTTGCGGCGCTCGTCCTCCTTGCTCGGCTCGGCATAACGGTGTCGGCAGAACGGTTCGCTCGGCGAACGCTGTGAACAAGGGGTCCACCTTCGTCTGACTCAGCCTCTCCTCAGTGCGGAGGTCAGAGTGGGATGCAGCATTGTGGGAACCTCGGGTTCCGGTGCAACCATGATGAGACAGCGACGAGAATTTCACGATGGAGTGACTCGATGGAAAGACGTCGCTGCCGATCGTTGGCCCCTGTGGGCGATGGTTGTCGTCGCCCTCAGCGTGCTCGGCGTGATGGCAAACGCGGGTGTTGGTCGCTTCATTGACCGTGCACATGGGCCAACAGACGCTGAAGTCGCGCAGCTTGCGCAACTCAGCTGCATCCAGCGAACAGTGGACCTTCAGACGACTCCGGGTGAGAGCGTGAATGTCGATGCCGATCCGGAAACGCCGGCTTCAGTGGATGCCGACTCCGATCTGCAACGTGTTGACTAAGGCGATTCCTTTCGATCAATGGTGTTTCGTCGACCAACATTGATCGTGCGTGAATCGCTTCCTTCCTCTGAAAGCGACCTATCTCTCTGAAGTAGGGGAATCGGCTGGCTAGGAGTACGTTGATGCCTCGTGGATCGACTCCCAACAGCAATCAGGGCGATCGCCGTTGGTAGAAGCATTTCGATCCTTGGTGACCAGGTGGCACTCATCACGCTGGCGTTTCGAGCAAAGGCGGAACTTGGGCACTTTGGTCTCGCGGCAATCGCCCTTGCCGGCACGCTTCCGCTCCTCCTCCTAGCGCCCTGGGCGGGTCTTCTCGTTGATCGAGTTCGCACGCGTCCAATTCTCCTGGCGACGTTGACCTTCCAGGGGCTGCTGTGTATTGGACTGGCACTCGTCAGTGGTTGGTGGCTCCTCGCGCTCATTGCTGGGCTTGCAGCAGGAACTGCACTCGTCAACCCTGCCTGGGGTGCGCTCGTTCCGATTCTGGTCACGGATGCACAGCTTCCATCGGCAATTGGACTGCAGCAATCGATGACGACTGCCGCACAGACGATGGGGCCATTTCTTGGTGGTGTCCTCGTGTACTACTCGGGCTTTCATGTGCCGTTGTTTGGTGATGCCGTGACGTTCTTCGTGCTGATGGTCGTTGCGATGCTCTTCCGCGTTGATCGAGTCCCCTCAGGGGCTGGGACACGTCGAGTTCAAGGCGACACCTTCAAAGGGGTGACCCTTATCTGGCGGCATCGCGGTCTGCGCTCGCTCGTGGTTCTCCTCACGGTGTTCATCGCGGCGATTTCGGTCATTGATGTCTCCGACATCTTCTTCATCACCGATGTCCTTCACGGATCCTCCCTCGCGTATGGCGCATTTTTTGCCTGCTTTGGTATTGGCATGCTTGCCGCAACACTCACGACGAAACACCATCAGTCATTGGTGCGAGGGGCAGACCGTCTCATTGTCCTTGCGTGCGGAACGATGGCGGTGGGAATTTTGGTTGTCGGCAGCTCGATGACGGTCTGGCAGGCCGCAATCGGTGCAGTGTTGACCGGCATTGGCAATGGAATCGCCAATGTGCAATTCGGCATTCTCATCGCTCGCCGAACCCAGGATGCGACTCGAGGGCGGGTCATGGCAATTGTCGGCGGGATCTTCGGGGCAGCATCGATTCTTGGCTTTGGGGTCGGCGGAGTCCTCGTGACGCTTGTCGGATCGAGGTGGGTTCTTCTTGGGGGAGCCGCCGTGAGTGGACTCTCGTTGTTCTTGACTGCGCGTCCCGTTCTTCATGGAGACGAGGAACTGGCGACGTTGCCGACGTAGACTCGGCGTGGTTGCGTGCGGGTCTGTGGTTGCAAGTCGATGCCAGTCGCAGGCGAAACGACCCACGTAAGGTGACTTTTGGTCGCTGAGCATGGTGCGGTTTAGAAGTAAGTCCTGCCGAGTCGAGCACCCGTCCGGGTCCGATTCGAGACGGAAGGACTCGACTTCACAGGTGGGCTTGACCCACCGTGGAGCCGGGAAATCCTGCTGCAGGCGAGTGTGGGGTCAAAGACCAGGTCAGCCGCACGCCGCTCATGATGTACCCGTCAACTATCCGCCGACGACCGAGCAGGAGGCCCGGCCACACCCAGTAGGTGATCCCGCAGTACTCGATGATCAGAGCCCAGGAGGCAGCGCAGTGGACGTTGTTGTCACGCATGGCAGGAAGATCGTGTCCGACGAGGTGAGAGCCCTTGCCGAGGAGAAGGTGCGCCGATTGGGCCACCACTGTCCAGGACTGGAGCGGGCCGAGGTCCACTTCACCGAGGAACACAATCGACGAATCGTCGATCGGGAGTGTTGTGAGGTGGTGATGACTGGGCATGGCCGCACGGTGCGGGCTCGGGCTGCCGCTCCTACGCCCATGGCC
>CAIXCS010000129.1 GCA_903918025.1 uncultured Actinomycetes bacterium | reverse complement strand
GGCATGAAGGGCTCGAAGAACATCATCGCCATCAACAAAGACCAAGAAGCGCCAATCTTCAGCGTCGCAGACCTTGGCATTGTTGGCGATGTCAACAAAGTCGTGCCTGCGCTCATCGAGGCACTCAAGGCGCGCGGCTAGTTTCCTGCGTCACTTTGGAAGTTTGGAACTCCCGTCCTCAAAAGAGGGCGGGAGTTCTTCTTTGTGTACCCTACCGGCGAGAAGCCTGAACGAGCAGGTCCGCTGGTTCTAGATCAGCGGCCATGGGTAGGGTGGCCAGTTCCCGTCTTCATCAGGAATTGGAAGCGAACCTGCTGCAAGCAGTTCCTCCACTCGCCGCATGAGCGAATCGACTTCTTCTGGGCGGAGGAGCGACTCAAGTTCGTCGGGAAGCCCTAACTGTTTGAGCTTTTCGAGCGTTGAGGTAACGCCTGGAAGCAGCGGTTCATCTGAGAAGTCCCAAACAACCGTGCGGAGTTTGTCGTCCTCGTGGAAGCAGAGACCATGGTCAATGGCGAACAGGCCATTTTCACCCCGCAGAATGTGCCCGGCCTTGCGATCGGAGTTATTGGCGATGACGTCGAAAGCTGCAAGGGTTTGAAACCAGGCCGCGAGTGCATCGTCATCTCGAAGCACGAAGTAGTGCTCCTCAGGGTCGTGGTCGATGTAGACAGAAATTGAACCAATCCCAAGATCCGGATCCTCTCGGATGATGGTCGTTGGAAGAAGGGGGAGATCAAATTGCGCGGCGAGGATTGACGCAGCGACCTCTCTCCGCCAAAGCCCCGACGGGAAGTCCCAGAGCGGTCGTTCTCCCCGTTCTGGCTTGAAAATGGCGAGTGATGACGCTTCTCCAAGCCTGACGGTTGAAAGAAGCGTCGCATTGGACGAACCCGTGACGCGACCGTGAACCTCAAGTATTCCAGTCGAGAGCACCTCAACCAACGCATCGTGGTCCACCTCAGGTGATTGGCGCGCGGTGGCCATTCGTCCGAGGGCAATCATGTCCGCGGGGGTCAAGTGGCAGTGAACACAATGGACAGGGAGGACGTCCACCTTCGACGAGTCGTGTGGCATGAATGGCGAAGGCAGCTGCTTGCTCTCTCGTGAGAGAAATGATCGCAGTGTCTCCCTCTTCATCTTCGGCAACGAGCTCGTCGAGTTCAAGCACAATACGAAGTTCATCCTCTACTGCCATGACGTTGACATCGCCAACAGTGAAGTCAATGTCGAGCTCCGCTTCAAGGCTGAGGTCATCGGGAAGATGTTGAGGTCTCCCCATTTCTTTCACCAGTCGCGCGAGGTAGGTCGCAAGCGTGGCCACTTGGATCTTCTCGACCTTCACGGTCAGGAGGCGTCGCCCTTCACGAACTTGGATCAAGAAGAGGCGCGCGCCAACTTCACCAATCGTTCCAACGGTGCAGCGCTCCGGATTCTCAAAGGAGTACATCGTCATGACGGAACTAATTCCGAAAGTGATGGCGTGGTGTTGACGGAAAGCACGATGACTCCTTGACGAGAAAACCCCAGCGTCGTGATCGAGCAGGGCGAAATAACTAGGCGCTGGAAGAGGTCAAGTGGGGTCCCGACCGCAGCCGCGACGATTGCTTTGATGGGGTCGGCGTGGCTTACGACGACCACTGACTCACCCCGGTGAGAGGCTGCGATTTCTGTGACCGCTCCGAAAGCCCGGGTCTGCATCTCTGAGAAGGATTCGCCTCCGGGGAAGCGGAAGAGTGAGGGTGCTCGTTGCACGGTCTGCCATTCGGGCAACTTCATGAGTTCCTTCAGTTCTTTACCCGTCCATTCGCCAAATTCGCACTCGAGCAGTCCTCGGTGAATCTTGGTCGTCAGCCCCAAGGCCTTCGAAATTGGCTTTGCGGTCTCACGCGTTCGCTCAAGTGGCGAGGCGTAGACAGCGGTTGGAGGGATGGGGAGTTCCTGGAGTCGGCTGGCGGCGCGCTCTGCTTGGGCTCTCCCGGTCTCGGCCAAGTGAAGACCCTTCGCTCGGCCGGGCAGCACCTTGCCGGTCGAGGGTGTTTGCCCATGACGCACGAGATGGACAATGGTCATTGACGGTGGGCTTGCGGCCTTCTTTGCTCTCGGCATCTGTTCAGGCAGTCGGAGCAGCGGGAGCAGGAAGTCGTCCGGGCATGGGAACCGCAGTTGCGGGCCAGCGCTTGCGGCTCACACCAGCGAGGCGACGAAGGAGAGCCAGTGCAGCCGGGTCATCATCTCCTGGGCGAACTTCAACCGCTCCGGCATCAATCATCTGATTGAGGAGGTCACGTCCTTTTTCTGTTCGGACGATGGTGAGTGTCCAGTCGGAGAAGGTGCCGATGCCTCCGGTTGAGATATCCGCGTGCTCCGCAGCGAAATCGGGGCAAGCCTTACAGCCCTCTCGGGTCCAGGCGTGGGCCTCTTTGAGCGGCACTTCGTGGTAGCCACCATCATGGGTCCAAATTTGGAAGACACCCTTGATGTTCATCTTCTTGATCATTGCTCTGGTGAGGCCGTACTTGGCTTCGAACAATTCCTCAAAGATTGCGTCGTCAAACGTCTTTGAACAGAGGAGGCCAATCGTCAAGGAGAGTCGACGAGCAATCTTTCCTGCTTTTCGTGCCTGCATTGCTCCAGGGGCTGAAGCCTGACAACCCATGCCAACGAGAGCAATCCGCTCAGCACCACCTTCGACAGCCTGGGGATACGCAAGGGTATTGGCCGAGTAGGTGTAGCGAGATCCCGAGGTGCGAAGGACGCCGGCACGGTCGGTGACCACTGCAGGAGCGGCCTTCCACGAGGTCCCGTCGCCTTCGAGGTCAGAGACAAGCGCCGCATCGATGACGTCATGTTCGAGTGCGAACGTGAGCAGCGCCGAAACAAAGCCCCCGTCTTGTCCAGCTTCTAAGAGCTCTGGATCGGTGGCGCGTGCGAGGAAGATGTCGAGTGAGAGTCCGGCGACATCCTCGTCAGTCCGTTCGTGACCGAAGAGGTGGGTGTCAATTTCGGTCTCCCATGAGCGAAATCGAGGACAGGCTCGAGTGCACATGGTGCAACCCTTCTGGCCATGGGTGCAGTCCTCACGTCCACCATCAATGTCCAGGTGAAAGGGCTTGTAGTTCCCCATCTTGTCGTCGTACTTGAGGACGTCATGTGGACAGGCAATGATGCAGCCCGCACATCCGGTGCAAAGCCCTGAGGTCACCACCTCAAGGAAGAGTTCTTTCCACTGTGGCTTTTCTGGCTTTACGGAGGTCTCGGACACGCTCCAACCCTACCGACTGCAGATGGTCCGTGGCTCGTTCACGGGTACCATCCGGACCATGCCGGAGTTGCTTGAGGTTGAGGCCTATCGCCAACTGCTCCTCCCCACGATTGGGGCGAGAATTCTCCGGGTCGAAGCGGACAATCTCGTCTGTGGGGGACTCCCCGGGAGATGTCCCGCTGAAGGCCAACACATTGTTGGACTGCGCCGAAAAGGAAAGTTGCTCCTCATTGATTTGGCTGATCTTGTCGTGGGTCTTCACGCTCGGATGACCGGTTCAGTACTCCTTGACGGCACCTCTGCATTCGACAAGCTTCGCTATGCACCGAAGGTGAGCAATGAGTCGTTCATTCGCCTTCGAGTCCACCTCGACGACGGGAGCGTCATTGCCCTTCACGATCCTCGTCGCCTCGCGAGGGTCATCCTCGACCCAGACGAAGATCGACTCGGGCCGGATGCAACGACCGCTACTGCAGCGATTGTGGAACGTGCGCTTGCGATCGGCACGCAGAGTGAGGTCGCGCTCAAGACGAGGTTGCTCGACCAATCTCGACTTTCAGGTCTCGGAAACTTGCTCGTCGACGAGATCTGCTTTCAGGCTCGGCTTGATCCAGCGCGTGCGGCGGCTCGCCTCTTAAGAGTTGAGATCGAGGCCCTCGCGGAACAAATTGGGATCACGCTCCAAGAGCTCGGTGCACGAGGAGGATCGGACAGGGGAACACTCCAAGACGCTCGGCACCGTGGTGGGTGTTGCCCCAACTGTGGAGCACTCCTCACGAGATCCACCATTGGTGGTCGAACGACCTATGCGTGTCGAGTCGAACAGCAGTGATCCCGGTCATCGACCGAATGGCTCCTGATTACTCGGAGCACTCTCGTAGGAGAGCGGCAAGCTAACTCGCTTGGGAAACCGAACTCATATTGAAGTCAGCTACTCGAAGAGGGCTGGTGGCTGCGCGGTTGAGGTATTCACCGAATTCCCGAGCCAGGGTCCTACTTGGTGCTCCTGCCTCGGTTGCTCGCGCCAGCATGTCAATCGGGCTCTCGTTGAAACGGAAGTTATTGACTTGTCCGACGACCGATCCGTTCTCAACGAGGTACACGCCATCGCGGGTGAGTCCGGTGACGAGCAAGGTGGTGGGGTCGACCACTCGGATGTACCAAAGACAGGTGACGAGCAGCGCACGCTCGGTGTTCTTGATCATGTCGTCAATGGTTCCGGTGGCTCCGGGAACCTCAACAATGAGGTTGTCAATCGGCGGGGTCGCTCGGAGGCCACTCCTCGCCGCTCCTGCGCGGTGATAGTGAAGATTGGTGAGTACGCCCTTCTCGATCCACGATGTAGGCGCCAGACTGAGGCCATTGTCGAACACCGACGTTGCGGCGCTTGACGATCTCGCGACGACGAAGGGAAGCGCTTCGAGACCGCGCTCGAACGGGTTGGACCGCACCGAGAACGGCAAGGTGCTGAGTTGTTCGCCCATTCGTGTGCCACCGCCAGCCTTTGAAAAGACCGTGCCGCCGTCTTCGGAGTCTTGGCCCCCGGCCATCCACACGGCGTAGGCGGTGAGATCTGCAACCGCACTTGACGGCAACAGCGTCTCGTACTTACCCGCAGGGAGCTCGAGACTCTTCGTTGCCCATTCCAAGCGTCGGTAGAGGTTCTCCTCCATGGTCTCGAGACGCACGTCAGCGAAGTCTGGCGTTGCAATGCCCACCCACGAGGACCTCTTGCCTCCTTCGGCTCTTCCCACAAGCTGGACCGAGCCTGTTGGTTGCACGTGGCGACGACGAAGCCCGCTCGTCGAGCCAACAGAAATCGTCTCGAGCGCGTGCTCCGCGAATCCAGCCAAGGTGATGCCTCTACCTTCGGCCTTCTCCATCGAGGCACCAAGTCCTCCAAGCACAGGGTCAAGGATCTCGAGATCGTTGAGGGCAGGTGGGGCATCGAAGTCGGCATCGATGATTGCCTCAACAAAGGCAAACGCGTCAGTTGAGAGGGGGGCAGAGGATGTTTCAGCTTCGGCCGCTGCGACGAGGGCAACAATGTCAACTTCACCTGTTCGGGTTGAACTTCCAGCGGCGACACCTCCCTCTCGCTCCACAACGGCGATCACCGTCACGTCTCGAGACCGACGGACACCGTTGGTGGTCACCGTGTTGTTTGCGAATCGAATCTCTGCTTGGCTGCCATCGCGAACAATCACGATGCCGCGGTTGCTGCCGAGGGCCTTGAGGCCTCGCTCAATCACGACATCAGCGGGAATCAGGCTGCTCATCGTCCACCTTCTGACCGTGCGTTGAGGATTGACACCTCGCGAATCAGGGCACTTGGACAGCCATGACTCACCGGTGCAACCTGGCCTGGCTGGCCTTTGCCGCAATTGAAGGCCCCGGCGAGTAGGTAGGTCTGGCGCCCTCCAACAGCCTCCATCGCTCCCCAGAAGTCAGTCGTCGTGGCTTGGTAGGCGACGTCCCTCAGTTGTCCAACCAGTGCGCCATTTTCAATGCGGTAGAAGCGCTGCCCGGTGAATTGGAAGTTATAGCGCTGCATGTCAATCGACCAGCTCTTGTCACCAACGACGTAGATGCCTCGATCCACTCGAGCAATGAGTTCTTCAGTTGATGGTCCGTCGCCGGGCGCAGGTTGAAGCGAGACATTGGCCATTCGTTGAATGGGAACGTGCAGAGGAGAGTCAGCGAAGGCGCACCCATTGGAGCGGTCTCTCCCAGCCACAGAAGCGGTTGCGCGATCAAGTTGGTAGCCGACGAGGACGCCATCACGAATGAGATCGAAGGATTGCCCCTCCACGCCCTCATCGTCAATTGCCGTGGTCGCTAGCCCAAATTCGGCAGTTCGATCACCCGTGACGTTCATCACACTCGATCCGTACTTCAAAGTTCCGAGTTTGTCAGGGGTCGCGAATGACGTTCCCGCGTAGGCCGCTTCGTACCCGAGCGCTCTGTCGAGTTCGGTCGCGTGTCCAATGGACTCGTGAATGGTCAGCCACAGGTTGGTTGGATCGACCACGAGGTCGTAGCGACCTGCCTCAACCGAAGGGGAGTGCAATTTCTCAAGCAGATTTGCTGGAAGCTGTGCAAGTTCGGCTTCGAAATCCCAGCCTTCGCCAAGGAGGTACTCCCAGCCGCGACCAACTGGCGGTGCCACCGTTCTCATGGATTCGAATCCAGCCTTCTCGTGCGTTGCGATCGCCTCAACCGCTGGGTGAAGTCTCACGCGACGTTGGAATGCCGTCGTTCCTGAAGAATCGGCGTAGTGCTTTTCTTCGGAAACGCACAGCACGTTTGCGCTGACGTGAGCAATCCCCTCAACCTCGAGAATCTGGCGGCTCCACCGTCCAAGAAGTTCGACCTTCTCCGCGAGGCTGACGAGTGTTGGGTCGATTCGGTAGGGCGAGGACCATCGAACCTCACCATGGTTCGGTTCTGCCGCCAGTTCCACCGCTCGTCGCTGCGCCCGTGCAACGGCTCGTGCGGTCGCCACTGCACGTCGAGCGAGGTTGGCGATGTCGTCAACCTCACGTTCCACGGTTGCAGCGAAACCGAAGACCCCGTCGACAAGCACCCGAACGCCAACGCCAAATTCGGTCGAATCACTCGAGGTCTCGAGCTCGGCGTCGCGAAGCCCTACGTCTTGGGAGCGAATGGACTCCACCCGAACTTGGGTATGCGAAGCGCCTGCAGCCGCTGCGGCTTCAAGTGCGGAGGTTGAAAGTCGACGAGAGTGGTCCTCGTCGAGGATCGCGAACAGGTCGGTCATGTCGCCACTCTAGAGAATCGAACTCGCCTCCGCCATGGTCTGTTTGGCCTTCTAAACCGAGGAGTGTGCTGGGGCTCCGTTGAGCGAGCTGGGTCGTCGGCTAGAACATGGTGGTGACTTCTTTCCTTCTTCACTATGGCTACGCGGCACTCTTCCTGTTCGCAATTCTTGAGTCTGCGTGCATTCCTATCCCTTCAGAACTGACATTCGGACTCGGTGGAGCACTGTGTTCCACCGCCTTTTTCGCCGATGGGTCGAATGCCGATGCGAAGCACCTGCAAATCTGGGCAGTCATCATGGTTGGCGTTCTTGGCTCACTCATTGGTTCACTCCTCGCCTACGGCGTCGGTCGAACCCTTGGGCGAAGTGTGGTTGAGAAGTATGGAAAGTACATCTTGTTGAGCCATGCTGACCTCGACAAGTCCGAAGCGTGGTTTGCGAAGCGGGGCGGTGTCACCGTGCTCTTTGGTCGAGTGGTGCCTCTCGTCCGGACGTTTATTTCCTTGCCGGCAGGCATTGCTGAAATGAACCCGGTGAGCTTCACCGTGCTCACGACCATCGGCGTCGCGGTCTGGGTGTCGGTGCTGACGACGATTGGCTACAACGCGGCGGCCACCTATCAATCAACGGTGAAGGGGTTCAGCTATGCCGGCTACCTCGTCGCAGCAGGAGTGGTCGTTGCACTCGCCGTCTTCTACCGCCACCGCTACCAAGCCGTCAAAGGGCAGAACGCCAAGCACGGCAAGCACTAACCCGTCAATCAGCGGTTGAGCGGTCCGAAGGTCGACCTCCCGACTGGCTAGGCGAGTTTCGCTACTTCTTCGAGCACCTTGGCGGCGTGTCCGTCGGCACGGACGTTGTACCAGACCTTGGCGAGCTTGCCGGATCCGTCAATGAGGAACGTCGAACGAATCGTGCCGATTTTTGGCTTGCCGTACATCATCTTCTCGCCCCAGGCTCCGTACTTCTCCATCGTCGTGTGCTCGGGATCTGAGAGCAGCGAAAAGGTGAGGCCATACTTCGAGCGGAACTTCGTGTGCTTGTCTGCACCATCAGGAGAGACGCCAAGTACCGTCACGCCGGCCTTGGAAAACGCGGTCAGATTGTCATTGAACTGACAGGCCTCTTTGGTGCAGCCTGGCGTGTCATCAGCTGGGTAGAAGTAGAGAACGACTGGCTGACCAGCAAAGTCCTTGAGCGAAACCTTCGTCCCGTTCTCGTTCGTGAGCGTGAATGCAGGGGCCTTCTTGCCTTCTTCGAGCCGTGCCATGACGTCCTTCCAAATCGAGGTGTGCCTCGCAGCGTAGAGGGTATGTAGAGGCGATGTTGCTCCTTGATTTCTCAAGTGCCACCTAGTAATTCGCTGCTTGGTCACGAATTACCGGCTTGAGCACGTACAATTGTCTTTGCGCGTGTGGCATTTCCGCCACCGCAGGGCCTGCTACCTCTCTTGGTGCCGTAGGCCCAATTGAAAAGAGAGAAGCACATGCACGCACCTTTAGAGGCCGGCGTACTCGCCGAGCCCAATCTGTCAACCAACGCGCCCGAAGAACCGGTCGCAGTTCTTGGCGAGTCCACTATGGATACGGCCAAGACCTGGAAAGAACTCGGCGTTCATCCCAAGCTCGTCGCCGCCCTTGAGGCCAAAGGCATCAAGACGGCGTTTGAGATTCAAGCCCTGACCGTTGCTGATGCCCTTGCGGGCCATGACGTTTGTGGAAAGGCAAAGACCGGTTCTGGAAAGACCCTTGCCTTCTCCATCCCTGTCCTTCAAAGAACGCTGTTATCGCTGACGCCTGAAGGTGGCGACAAGCCTCGCCACATTCAAGGGCACCCCTCGCGTCCACGTGCACTCATGCTCGTGCCGACACGCGAACTGGCACTCCAAGTCCACGATGTTGTTGCGCCATTGGCTGAGGCGATTGGCCTTCGCGTCCTCCCGGTCTACGGAGGTACCGAAATTGAACGACAGATTCGCAAACTCCGAAAGGGTGTCGAAGTCATTATTGCGACCCCTGGTCGATTGATTGACCTTGGCGAGCGGGGCGAAGTCGACGTTTCCCAACTGGAGACGCTCGTGCTCGATGAGGCTGACCGGATGGCCGACATGGGCTTCATGCCTCAGGTCGAATGGGTGTTGCGTCGTCTCTATGGCGAGCATCAGACCTTGCTGTTCTCGGCAACGCTTGACGGAGCAGTCGACCGCCTCGTCAAGAAGCACATGAATGAGCCTGTCTTCCACGAGGTTGCCTCTGTTGGCGACACCGTCGACAACATGGAGCACCGCTTCTTCCAGGTTCACCAGATGGACAAGGTGGCAATGGTTGCCTCGATTGCTTCGGCCAATGACAAGACGCTCGTGTTCGTACGCACGAAGCGCGGAGCCGATCGTCTCGTTGAGCAACTCATTCGTGATGGGGTGAAGGCCGGAGCAATCCATGGTGACCTGCGCCAGAACCAGCGAGAGCGGACGATCAAGGAGTTCGGCTCAGGCCGTCTCCCGGTCTTAGTTGCTACTGACGTTGCCGCCCGTGGAATCCACATTGATGCCGTTGACGTCGTGATCCACTACGACCCGCCAGAAGACCACAAGGCGTACTTGCACCGTTCAGGTCGAACGGCACGAGCCGGTACCTCCGGGGTCGTCGTCTCGTTGCTCCTTTGGAATCAGGTCGGTGAAGCCGAACACCTCATGAAGAAGATCGGCCTCAACTTGCCAATCGTTGAAGTGTTCTCCAATGACCCGAACCTGAAAGACCTGGCGGCCTTTGAACCTTCTTGGGACCATGCCGTTTTGAAGCCAGTTGTTGCAAAGGCACCCGGTGCCGCTCGTCGTCCAGGTGGACGTCCCGGAGGTGCTCGTCGCCCCGGCGGACCGAAAGGTGCCCCTCGTCGTGGCAAGCGCTGAGCCCATTCTTTGGCAACCAGGAGACGGATGTTCAAAGGTCCTCGTCGTTACGGCTCATCCTGACGACGTCGACTTCGGCGCCGCGGGGACGATCCAGACACTGACCAGTTCAGGCATTGAGGTCGTCTACTGCATGGTGACTTCTGGAGATGCGGGAAGTCCTGATCCGAACGACAAGCCGGAAGATCTGGCGAAACTTCGTCAGAAGGAGCAACGGGCTGCAGCTGCAGTTGTTGGCGTGACCGACGTGCGCTTTCTTGGCTACCCAGATGGCGCGCTGACGCCGTCGATGGAACTTCGACGAGACATCTCGCGGGTGATTCGACAGGTGCAGCCAGACCGCATCATCTGCCAGAGCCCAGAGCGCAACTACGACCGAATCTACGCGTCACATCCTGATCACTTGGCGGCCGGTGAGGCAACGATCTGTGCGGTGTATCCCGATGCTCGAAACCACCATGCGCACCGTGAGCTCATGGGCGAGGGGCTTGCCCCTCACACGGTGAAAGAAATTTGGCTGATGGCGACGACGCCAACCTTGGTCGTCGATACCACCGACGCCTTTCCGTCAAAAGTCGCAGCACTCAAGTGTCACGCGAGCCAAGTTGGAGAAGGTGAGCACCTCGAGGGCCTCCTTCGTCCCTGGGGTGAGGGAGTAGCGAAACTCGCCGGGCTGCCTGAAGGTCACTTGGCAGAAGGATTCCGCGTCGTCAATACGGCGTAGCGGTACCTCGTCACGCTGACGCTCACTACTCGCACGTCACTGCGTGAGCAGTGGCGTGAGCGCAGCTTCAAGTGCCGGGGCAAGGTGGAGGCTGAAACGCTTCGTGGTGTGATCTCCGTCGACGTAGATCAAGGTCTTGCCGAGCACTACCGGGCAGTTTCCAGCGGCGCAAAACCAACGAGCAGCAGGGATGAGGGTGACCTTTGCTAGCGAAACAGCCCGAAGATCACGTCGAAGTGACGCTCCGTAGCCATACGACTCGGTTGGTGAGTACTGGAGTGTGCAGGAATTGATTGCTGTCCGGTGCGTTGCAAGACATGCCGGAACGTTCCAACTCAGATGGGGCGTGAAGCCCATCATGATCCTCTTTGGGTGGTAGGTCGCTGACTCCATGAGGTCGAATTCCAACTTCAATCCTGCGAGCCACTTGGTGTCAGTGTCGTAGCCAAGCGTGGGTGTTCCATTTGCCACGATCACCGCCTCCGGAGCGAGGGCGCGAATCGCGATGGGCAACGTATCGTGCCATCGCATGCACGCGTTGACGTGTGCCTGATCCCAACCGGGTCCTGCGGGGCCCGAAATTGAATGGGCAGCTACACATCCAGAGAAGGAGAACATCGCCACCTTGAGGTGGAGGTGCTTTGCCACAGTGTCGAGGGCAGGTATCCAGTTCAGCGCCATTGAATCCCCGAAGATGGCAATCGTCTTCGAAGAGGTGCTGTCGCCAACCCAGCATGGAGTTGGATGGTTCACCTGCTCGAGGTGACCGTAGGGGCCACAGACCCCCTTCATCGGAAACGTTGCACCGCCCTGGGCGAAAATGTTCAGTGACGTCAGATACAGACTTGGGGTGAGGTCCGCTGGCAACACGTGCACTCGGAGTTGAGCGGTGAGTTCAGTCTTCAGCTGCTGGTCGGGAGTTCCGATCGAGGCGCCAAGCATTGCTGTTTGTCCAATGGTGCTGAAGGTCAAGACGGCCAGAGCAAAACCCGCACTCAGCGTGCGAACTCTCGGAGAGACTCGAAGTCTCACTTCGTGAGGTAGGGACGAAGTGCAGCTTCAAATGCGGGCTCTAGATGCAAACTGAACTTGATCGT
>CAIXCS010000128.1 GCA_903918025.1 uncultured Actinomycetes bacterium | reverse complement strand
GCAAGCCGCGTCACAACCGTCACTCGTCATCCTTCGCTCCATTGCCCACCTCGGGACGGAGATTTCCGGCACAACCGAACCGTGGCCCGCCGGACCTGATGCCTTGGAACTCGCAGCAGCCATTGCTCCGACACCAGCGGTCGGAGGAGTTCCCTTCGACCTGGCGGTGGCAGCGATTTCCGAACTTGAAGGCTTCGACCGAGGCGAGTGGGCTGGTCTTGTTGGCTCCGTTGATGCAGCAGGAGACGGAACCTTCGTTCTTGGAATTCGAGGTGCGACGACGAAGGGATCCACCCTTGTGCTGCACGCTGGATGCGGCATCGTTGCCGAATCAGATCCAAGCGAGGAACTCGAGGAGACGACCTTCAAACTTCGAGCGGTACTCGACGTCTTGCTACCTGGAACTGCTGATCAGTTGTTCGCCGCGCTCAGCGGCCGAACAGCCGGCTGAATCCTCGGCGCGTCACCATCACGAGCGCCTCGACCACAATGGATCCGGACATCTTCGACTCTCCAACTTCTCGGTCGACGAACGAAATGGGAACTTCAACAATCTTGACTCCCGCCCGACGTGCCCGATAGGTCATCTCGACCTGGAAGCCGTAACCGTCAAGCGTGACCTCTTCGTAGTGGATGAGGCCAAGGGCTTCAGGCGAGTAGACCCGAAACCCTGCGGTCGCATCCTTCACCTTCAGCCCGAGCAACGCCGAGGAGTAGAGGTTCCCACCCTTTGAAAGCATGATCCGTCGCCGCGACCATTTCGGGATCGTTCCGCCCTCGACATAACGTGAGCCAATCACGAGACCAGCTCCTTCTGCTGCAGCTGCCAGAAGTGAGGGGAGTTGCTTTGGATCATGCGAAAAATCGGCATCCATCTCGATGAGCGCGTCGAAGCCGCGCTCAATCCCCCACTTGAATCCTTCACGGTAGGCCCCACCGAGGCCTGACTTCGCTGGACGAGAGAGGAGGTGGACTGCCTCATCATCCTTCATAAAATTTCGGACTATGTCAGCCGTCCCGTCGGGACTCGAGTCATCAACGATGAGCAAATCAGCGTCTGGAACAGCGTCTCTCAGTGCAGGGATCATCTTCGCAAGATTCTCAGACTCGTTGTAAGTCGGCATAACGACGAGTGCTCGCACGGGAGAGAACCCTAGACGATGAACGAGTGAAGCCGCCGATGCATTCGAACCCACAAACGCGCTGGAGGCGTGCCAACATAGGAGCGTGGCATTACAAGGGGCCGGATCAGACGACAGCCCATCTTCACGACGAAATGGTGACGCCAATCAAACCTCACCTTTCGAAACAGCAAGGAACTGGTTGAAGCACCCAACGGTTCGGCGCTCCGTCGCTCAAACGGTCACGGTGATCGTGATCATCTTCCTCATTGAGTACGTCGTCGTCCCAAATTTTGCGAAGGCGCGCCAATCAATCTCCCTACTTGGTCGCGTCAACATCGCTCTGGTGATTCTCGCGGTGGTTGCCGAAGCGGGAGCACTCCTTGCCTATGCCGAACTCACTCGGTCCGTCCTTACCCCGGTGGCTCCTAGTCGTCTCACCGTGCTTCGAATCAACCTCTCGAGCTTCGCGCTCAGCCACGTCCTCCCCGCGGGAAGCGCTACCGGGGGCGCACTCGGGTATCGCTTACTCCTGACCGCTGGAGTGCCAGGAACCACCGCCGGATTTGGTCTTGGCGTGCAGGCCATTGGATCGGCAGTCGTCCTCAATGTGATCTTCTGGCTCGCACTCCTCATTTCCATTCCTCTCAATGGGTTCAACCCTCTCTATGGCTATGCCGCGCTTGCCGGAGTTGCGTTGTTTGCCGTCTTCGCAGGAACACTCGTTCTTCTCTCCCGCGGAGAATTGAAGGCGGAGAGTTGGATTCGAAAGGTGGCGGATCGCCTTCCCTTTGTCCAGGCAGACACGGTAGACCGCCTCCTTCGCTCGGTGGCAGAACGCATTGCGGTCTTGGTCAAGAACAGAACCGTTCTCGGAAGTGCACTGGGCTACGCAGCCCTCAATTGGCTACTCGACGCGCTCAGTCTTTGGATCTTCGTGTGGGCATTCGGCGTTGCAATGAATCCGGTTGACCTGCTCGTCGCGTACGGGCTGGCAAATATCTTGGCGGTGATCCCGGTCACCCCCGGTGGTCTTGGCGTGATTGAAGGCGTCCTCATCCCAACCCTGGTGGGCTTTCATGTCCCAAATGGTGTTGCCGTCTTCGCAGTGTTGGCGTACCGGCTCTTCAACTTCTGGTTGCCAATCCCCATCGGTGGAGCGTCCTACCTCAGCCTTCGAATCGGACGTTTCCAGATTGGTCCAAGGGTTCTCTCTCCGCCTGAACTCACCTAGAGAACCTCTCCAATGGTCGACCTAGGTTGCCAGTCCCCGATCAGCCACAGGCGTCGACGCGACTTCCAACCATCGTCGAGAGCGAAGAATCGCTTCTTGTTTGAGTTCTGCCTGCAACGAGATGTCCCCATCACCATGAAGTCGCGTCCAGGTGCCCGCACCGTCAAGAACCCAGGCTTGCTGGTCATCGGTGAAGACAAGATCAAGGAGCCTCGTCAATCGGTCTCGAAGGTCGACTTGGAGAATTGGCGTCAGAACCTCGATTCGTCGATCAAGGTTTCGTTCCATGAGGTCGGCAGAACCAATGAAGAATTCTTCTCCGCCACGTTCAGGGCATCCGAATGCGTAAATTCGGCTGTGTTCGAGGAACTCCCCCGCAATCGAACGAACAGCGATGTGGTCGGACAGACCAGGCACTTGCGCTCGAACGCAACACAATGATCGCACGCAGAGCTGAACATCAACCTGCGCAGCAGAAGCACGATAGAGCGCATCAATGATGACGGGATCCGTCAGTCCATTGAGCTTCAAGCGAATGCGACCAACGGGACCGAGCGCACACTGCTCTTCGATCTTCTCAAGGATCGTGCTTCGCAGCGTCACTGGGGAGACCAGAAGACGGTGGTACGTCACATGATGGCTGAAGCCCGTGAGGTAATTGAACAGTTGGCCAACATCTTCACCAATGACCGGGTCGGCGGTAAAGAGACCAAGGTCTTCATACTGTCGAGCGGTTTTAGAGTTGTAGTTTCCCGTACCAATGTGGCAGTAACGACGAATACCGTCGGCCTCGCGTCGAAGAATCAGTGCAGTCTTCGAGTGCGTCTTGAGACCCACGAGCCCGTAGACCACATGTACACCGGAGTCTTCAAGGGTCTTCGCCCAGCCAATATTGGCTGCTTCATCAAATCGCGCCTTCAGCTCGACGAAGGCCGCGACCTGCTTACCTTGCTCTGCAGCGTGAACGAGCGCAGCGATAATCGGAGAATTTCCCGAGGTTCGATACAGGGTCTGCTTAATGCCAAGGACGTCTGGGTCATTCGCTGCCTGAGTAATGAATGCCTCGACGGACATCGCGAACGAGTCATAGGGATGCTGGACCAAAATATCTCCGTGTTGGAGCGCGCTGAAGAGGTCGACCGTGCCGCCCTCAGGCGTCGAAATGCCTGCAGGAGGTAACGGATTCCAAGGTTCGGCTTTCAGTTCTGGGAAGTCGAGTGAAGCAATTCCCCATAGAGCAGAGAGACCAAGCAGCGCCCGTGTAGTGAACACTTGATCGGGCCGGAGGTCGAGCTCTCGAAGCAAGGTATCGAGCAAGTTGCCATCTACTGGTTCAGCGACTTCAATGCGCACCGCATGACCAAATCGTCGCCGTCGGAGTTCGGCTTCAAGGGCGACGAGGAGATCATCTGCTTCATCTTCTTCAACGACGAGGTCGGCATTGCGAGTGATCCTGAAGATCTGGTGTTGGCCGACCTCCATTCCTGGAAACAGTCTCGCCAGATGCTCGGCGATGAGCTCCTCCAAGGGAATGAAACGGGTTCCCTCTTCAATTTCAAGGAACCGAGGAAGCACGTCAGGAACCTTCACCCTCGCGACGCGACTCTCTCCTGATTTTGGATCGTTGACGCGCACGAGGAGATTGATGGAACGGTCAGAAATGTAGGGGAAGGGGTGACCGACATCGACAGAGAGGGGCGTCAGAATTGGGAAAATTTCGCGTTCAAATCGAACACCAAGGTCTGCTTGTTCGGTGTGGCTGAGATTGGCCCAGGTCTGAATCGTGATGCCTGCACTCGAGAGGCTTGGGAGGAGCGCTGAACTGACGAGCGCGTCCTGGCGATCGGTGAGTGCATGGACTGCACTCCGCACTGCCTTCAACTGCTCTTTGGGTCGGAGTCCATCGGGTGACCGAGTCGTAACTCCTGCCGCGATCTGATCTTCGAGATTTGCAACTCGTACTTGAAAGAATTCGTCAACGAGATCGGCGTAAATAGCTACAAACTTCACTCGATCAAGAACAGGGACCTCTTCGTCAGACGCGAGATCAAGGAGGCGGTCAGCGAACTGAAGGCGTGACAATTCGCGGTTGGCAAACCGAGCGCGGCCAAACGCCGACTCAAGAGCATTCAACTCGACGCCATGCTGTCCAGGGTGGTGCGATTTCGTATGGCTGCTCATTGACTTCGATCTTCCTGTCTTCCGTCCGTCTCCAGCGTAGTTGTCGGAACTACGCTCGGCGTGTGGCCACTGATCTTGTCAACACGGTTGTTCCTCAAGATTTCGGCAAATCCCGCTTCTTCCCTCCGTATCAGTTCGGTCCAAAACCTCGGCGACGAAGTGAGCTCGGGATGCTGCTCATGGCCGACGCTCTGGTGCTTGCTTTTTGGTGGACGTTGGAACTCAGCCGAACCAATTCTCCCCCGACATCATGGTGGCCCATGATCGGGTGCATTGGTGGCATGTCTGGCATTCTCCACTTGGCAAACAGGTGGTTGGCCCCTCGGGCAAATGCGATCTTCTTGCCAGTCGTCGTGGTGCTCAACGGCCTTGGCTACCTGACGATCTTGCGGTGGTGGCCACTGCATGGTTCAGGAGCGTCCTCACTTGCACAGAATCGAGCGGTTCTCCAAGCGGTGTGGACTGGAGTTGGCTGCCTCCTCTACATCTTCACCCTGTTCGTCGTTCGGCGTTCGAGAGATCTGGACCGTTACCGGTCGATCTCGCTCTTGATCGCCATCATCTTGATGCTCTCGCCCCTGCTGCCTGGCATTGGGGCGACGGTCAACGGCGCCCGACTTTGGTTGCATGTCTTCGGCTTCTCAATTCAGCCCATTGAATTTGCGAAAATCTTGCTGTGCTTGTTCTTCGCCTCGTACTTTGCCGAGAACCGAGAATTGCTGTCGATCAACTCCGCCAGGATCGGCAATCGCCTCTACCTCGACCCGCGGCCCATGCTGCCGATCTTGGCAGTTTGGGGGCTCACCATGGTCGTGATTGGAGGAGAGAATGACATTGGGTTCGCCCTGCTGGTGTTCTCCGTGTTCATTGCCCTGCTTTGGGTGACTACCGGACGCTGGGCCTACCTCATCATTGGTTTCTCGATGTTTGGGGTTGGCGCGTATCTCGCAAGCCACCTCTTTGCCCAGTTCAACCAGCGAGTCTCCATCTGGCTCGATCCGTGGACGCAGGACCTCATCAATGGGCGAGGTCGACAAATCGTCCAGGGTTGGTACTCACTTGCCGCAGGTGGCGTTACCGGAACTGGACTGGGACTCGGACAAGCAGGACGATGGGTGTCGGAAATCACCAATGACATGATCTTGACCTCGATTGGCGAAGAACTCGGACTTCTCGGCTGTTCAGTCATCGTCATTTGTTTCGTGCTCTACGTCGGAGCGGGCCTTCGGACCGCACAACGAGCTCGGTCGGTCTTCAGTCGACTGGCCGCAGTGGCGATGACGCTCATCGTTGGCCTCCAAGCATTCTTCATCATGGCCGGAGTCCTCAGACTGCTTCCTCTGACTGGAATCGCTCTGCCATTCGTTGCCTATGGCGGTTCAACCCTGATGGCGAACTACATCTTGACCGCGGTCTTGATGAGGATTTCAGATGAAGAGCCCGGTGTCCCTCCGGCGAGACCAGGAGGACCTGCGATCCTGGAAGCGCCTAAGCGAGGAGTGCTACGTCGACGAGGATCGGCGCCCCTCCCGGATGGCGGAGCGCTGCGTTAATCGCATCGCTTGCTCGACACGGGATCACCTCTCGACCACGTGGTCCAAGAAGGTCAAGTTCGGCCGAAAAGTTTCCTCCAATGAGACCGGTGATGCGCGCCGCAATCACGTCGACATTGGTTCGCTGCAAGACCAGCGCCAAGAGATCTTGTGACGTCGGTCGAAGCGCGGGGCGGTCTTCGAGACAAGCGGCAATTGCCGCACCATCAGCGAGCCCCACTGGAAAATTGAGCCCTCGATACGGAGGCTCCTGCTCATGGAGATTGACGGTCGGAAACTGGTCAGGCAAGTCAACCAACACACTGCCGACGACGACGACCGCAAAGTCCGGCATCCTCGTCGCCATGTCGTCTTCTCCCGCAATGGAACTCTCGCTGTTGGTCATCGTCCCCTCTTCCTAGAAACTGACAATGCCACACCGCAGGTGGCGTAGAAACAGAGCATGGCAGACCCTCCGTAGCTGACAAACGGAAGCGGGATTCCTGCGACCGGCATGATACCCATGGCCATCCCAGCATTCTGGAAGACCGAGAACGCAATGAACGCAAAGATGCCAACGCAGAGCACCCGTCCAAGGGTGTCTCGAGAACCTAGGGCCACCACCAAAACTCTCCAGGCAATGGAGAAGAGCAACACCAGCATCGCAATCGAACCAATGAACCCGAGCTGCTCGCCAATCGCGCTGAAGACAAAGTCAGTCAATTGAAAGGGCACATACCCAAGACTTGTCTGAGCACCATGACCAATTCCCGCCCCAAAGAGCCCTCCGGCACCAATGGCGTCCTTGGCCTGGAGGACGTTGTAGTTCGCGTTGATTAACTCTTGAACGGTTGAGTTTGGATGCAGAAACGCCGTGATTCGAACAATTTGGTAGTGCTTGACGAGACCGATGTTGAACGCAACAATCACCGCTCCAGTCGTCCCGACGATTAAGCCAACCACCACGCGCATTGGAACACCAGATCCAACCAAGAGCGCAAAGATGACCACCACAAGTACTGCTGCCGTTCCAAAGTCTGGCTGAACGAAGATCAGCACCATCGGGAGACCTGACATCAGCAGAATTCGTGAGATGTCTCTCCACGTCAGGCCATCTGGCCTTCGCGCGACGTAGGTAGCGAAGGCGAGGATGACCGCGAGGACGGCGAACTCACTCGGCTGAATCTGAATGAATCCGAGGTTGTACCAACGACTTGCTCCAAATTGCGAGGAGCCAACTCCGGGAACCATCACGCCAAACAGCGCCCCGAGCGTGAGCACGTAAATCGGTGTGGCAAGTCGTTCAAGTCTCCGGTAGTCAATGGTCGCCAGCGTCGCCATCACCGCAATGCCAAGGATGGTGAAGAGCAACTGCCGGCTGGCGAAATGGACCGAACCTTGCGCTGCCGTGTACACCATGACGACGCCAATAAGCGAGGTCACGATTGGAGCCAACATCAGCCAGAGGTCGTAACCCAACACTCGATTCTGAAATCGGTCGAAGGTCTCTGAGCGACTCATTGCTCGTTCCTCCCACCAACTGCGTTCCAAAGGACGTTTGGATCAACGGGTTGAGCCATCCAACCTTCAAGTTGGCGCCGAGCCTGATGTACGAGCATGCCGAGTCCGCCAACCGTCTTGGCTCCTACCGCCCGAGCCGCGAGAAGCAGTGGTGTTTCGGCTGGCGCGTAGACCGTGTCGAGCACGATCTGCCCTCGCGAGAGGAGTGACGGGTCGAGCACGGCAAGGAGGCCTTCACCCTTGGTGCCGTCCATGCCAAGCGGCGTTGCGTTGACCACGAGATCCGCTCCGCCAAGATCTTGGGGCACCGCCACGCTGAGTCCCCCACCCAGTCGCTGGACGAGTTCTTCTGCAGCCTCTGGTCGTCTTGTAAGAACTTTGACCCTGCACCCTGCATCGAGCAGCGCAACGATGATGGCAGAGGCAGCACCACCCGCACCGAGAACAACCGCGCTCGATCCTTTCGGAACAAAGCCAACGGCCTCGTCAAGTGAATCGAGGCAACCTTGGCCATCGGTTGAGGTGGCGAAGACTTCACCATCAACCATGGTCAGGCAATTTGCCACGCCGAGTCGCTCGACTAGAGGATCGACGTGATCAGCGAGCGCGAGGACTGCGGCTTTGTGAGGCATCGTGACGCTCACCCCAACCGCACCCATCGCACAGAGCCCTCTGATGGCGTCGCTGAGTCGATCTTGGCCGACCTTGAGCGCTAGCGAAATTGCATCGAATGAGGCGGCGTCAAAGGCTGCATTGTGGAGTGCAGGAGAGAGCGAATGCTCAATTGGCCAGCCAACCACGCCCGCAAGGCGCGTCGAGCCAGAGATTTCTCGACCCATCAAAGACCGTTCCGCGCCGCCAGGCGCTCATTTGCCAGTTGTTCGGCAAAGGTATTGGCAAATGCTTCGGTGCCATCACGCGAGACCAAGGTGAAGTACTTCCACGCACCCTGCGCAGGGTTGACCACGGCGTTGATAGCCGCTGGGCCAGCTGTTGCAATCGCTGTTGGGGTAAGGCCTCGATTGAGGTAGCTGTTATACGCGTTGTCGAGACGAAGCATCGCGGGTGTCACCCGCCCACCATCTCGGTGAAGCCCATAGAGGATGGTTGCATCCATTTGAAGCGGCATCCCGTCTGCAAGACGGTTATAGATCACCCTCGCGACCTTCGTCATGTTCTTGACGTAGTAGCCCTCCTTCTCGACAATTGAGGCCATGACCGCAAGCTGATAGGCGTTGTGGCCCTCGACCGTGGTGGAGGGCGTGAGTCCTCCTGCAGCTGCCATTGCGACGTAGCGGTTCACCATCTCCTGCAAGAGTTGTTGCGCCCGTTCTCCTGGAACGATTACGTAGGAGCCGGCGGCGACAAGCCCCTCAAGCGTGTGCACGCCACTTGGTTGAAATGGCGAGGACACGCTCCCATTGGTCGTGGCGGTGGTGAACGTCGACCCAAAGGTCTTCCCAAACAGCGGCCCAGTCGCAGAAGAAACGCTTGCAGCCGTCTCTCGCAAGGTGAAACCGACCGGGACTTGAAGCCGAACGACATTCGGTCCACCATTCAAGACCTTCTTCACCTGATCGAGTGAAGAGTTGGTCGGAAGTTGATAGTCACCTGGGCGAATGGTTGGCGACCCAACAAGGGAGAAGTACAACTTCGCAACGGTGGCGTCACTGATGATGCCCACCTTCTCGAGCGCGACATAGACCGCACCGCTCGCCTCGCCATTGGCAACGGTGATCATCGCCGGATTGCCTTCGCCACCAATTGGAGCAATTCCGTTCCATAGGTAGCCAACGAGAGAAAACGCTACGAGTGCACTCGCCGCGATCACCAGGGTCCGACGACGAGAACGCTTCTTTCTTGCCCCGTGTGATGCCTTAGCTCTTGATCGAACAACAGGTTCAGCCGCGCCGTCCGCCTCTTGAAGGGGATCGTCCCAAGTGTTCGTCATTGACTGTTCCGATCGAGATACGTCTGCAGAAGTACTGCAGCCGCTGCGCTATCAATCTTTCCTCGCTGCTCCCGCTGCGACACCCCATTGCCTTTGAGCTTCTGCGAGGCGGTGACCGTCGTAAAGCGCTCATCGACCAGAAGAATTTCAATCGTCGGTATGTGCTCGGCGAGACGACTGGCAAATGCAGTCGCAGTGTTCGCTGCGGCTCCTTCGGCGCCCGAGAGCGTCTTCGGCATGCCAATGACCACCAACGTCGCGTCCTCTTCACCAATGACGGCTTGAAGAGCGTCAAGCTCACGGCCGTCAACGGCGATGAAGGCACGCGGAAACGCCATGGTGCGTTGACGATCAGACACAGCGACGCCGATCCGAACACTGCCAGGATCGAGTGAGAGGATCCGACCAACACCCGACGCCACCATCACGCTCCGGCCAACTCCCTTGCGCGTTGAAGCAACGCTGGAATTCCAGCGACCTCTCGCCCTCCAGCTACGGCAAGTTCTTTGGCCCCGCCTCCGCCTCCGCCCACGAGTTGGGCGAGCTCCTTGCACATCGCACCCGCGTCGAGCGAGCCGTCCGTCCCAACCGCAAGGGCAACTTTTCCGTCCCCGGCATTTCCCACCACAATCGCGATCGAAATGCCATTGTTCTTCAGAGCCTGCACCAGTGCCCTCAGATCGTCACCGCCAAGACCGTCTCTGCGAGTCACCACGACGCCGTTGCCTGCCTCACCTGCCATCTCGACTGCCAGTCCATCGAGTTGCGCTCGACGAAGCGAGGTCACCTCTTGCTCAAGGGCCTTGGAGCGATCAAGCTGACGCTGGACCGAGAGGGTCAGATTCTCTGGTTCGGTCTTGAGCATTGCGGCAATCGAGCGAAGGGTCATGTCGGCCTTCTGGCCACGCTCAATTGAAACGAATCCAGTAGTGGCTTCAATTCTGCGAATGCCCGCTCCAATGGAGGCTTCCGAGAGAATCGAGATCGTGCCAATGGACCCGAGGGTCTCTACATGGGTTCCACCACAGAACTCGAGGCTTCGATTGCCAGCGCGGACCACGCGGACTCGGTCTCCATACTTGTCGCCAAAGAACGCCACGGCACCCATTTGCTCAGCTTCGGCCTTGGTGGCTTCGACGATTTCAACCGCTGGGTCGGCCAGGACATCACGATTCACGATGGAGAGGATTTCTCCAAGTTGCTCTTCGGTGAGCGGAGCATCGTGACTGAAGTCGAATCGGAGGCGTTCTGGCTCAACGAGCGATCCCTGCTGGCGAACGTGCTCGCCCAGACTCGATCGAAGGGCGGCGTGCAGAAGATGGGTGGCAGTGTGATTTCTCCGAATCGCCTCGCGTCGCTCAATGTCGATTGCCGCCGTTGCTTCTTGCCCAGGAAGCATCTCGCCAGTTAGCGCAACCCGGTGTGCGGTGAGACCCGGCAGCACGCTGACCGTGTCGAGGACCTTTGCGGTTCCCGTTGACGTCGTAATCGAACCAGTGTCGCCAACCTGGCCGCCGCCTTCGGCATAGAACGGGGTTTGATCGAGGAAGAGTTCTGCAACCCCATCCTCTCCGCTTCCTAAGACCGCAATGACTCGAGCCGTTGTTTCATAGTGATCGGCCGAACGGCCAATGAACGCAGTCTGTCCTTCGGCTTGCAGCAGTTCTCGATACGCTGCCTCATCCGCTCGCTTTGGTTGACGGGCGGCAGCACGGGCGCGCTCTCGCTGGGAGGTCATCTCCGCCTCGAACCCAACCACATCAACGGCAACGCCCGCCTCCGCAGCCAATTCAACCGTGAGCTCAATCGGGAAGCCATGGGTGTCGTGAAGCCTGAAAGCATCCGAACCTGAAATGACCCCTCCGGTGTGGAGTTCAGCAGCATGTGCCTTGGCGAGATCATCTTGTAGGAGCGCGAGCCCGGACCGTATCGTCCGATTGAAACCTTCTTCTTCACGAACGAGAACGTTGGTAATTCGGTCGAGATCACCTTCGAGCGCAGGGTGTGCCTCCGCCATGGTGGCTGCAGTGGCTGCTGCGAGCCTGGCAACCACAGGAACTTCAGCTCCAGTGCGTCGGGCGGCAAGCATTGATCGTCGGATGAGTCGTCGCAGAACGTACCCGCGGCCTTCATTCGATGGCGTTACCCCATCTCCGACCAGCATGGTCATGGCCCGACCATGGTCAGCCAGGATGCGAAGTGCTACATCCGTGCGCTCCTCACGCCCGTAGGTCACGCCGGTGAGCGACTGGGCAACGTCCATGACCGGAGCAAAAACATCAGTGTCAAAAATGGAGTCCTTGTTCTGAAGAACAGCCAGAACGCGCTCAAGACCGGCTCCGGTGTCGATGTTCTTCTTCGGAAGGTCAGAAAGGTTTCCATTCTCGTGACGCAGGTACTGCATGAACACCAAATTCCAAATTTCAACGAACCGATCTTCGCCGCCGTGTGCCGGCCCTCCGTCAGCGCCATAGGAGGGACCCTTGTCGAAGTAGAGCTCAGAGCAAGGTCCACAAGGTCCAATGTCGCCCATCCGCCAGAAGTTGTCTTCACCCATTCTTTGGATGCGCTCAGATCGAACGCCAACCCTGTCTTGCCAAAGGTCCGCCGCGTCTTCATCAGACTCATGAACCGTGACCCAGAGTCGATCAGGATCAAGGCCGAATACCTCAGTCAACAGTTCCCATGCCATGGTGATGGCTTCTGGCTTGAAGTAGTCACCAAAGGAGAAGTTTCCGAGCATTTCGAAGAACGTGCCATGGCGTTGCGTTGTCCCAATGATGTCAATATCTGAGGTTCGAATACACCGCTGGACCGATGTTGCTCGTGAATACGGTGCAACTTCATCACCGGTGAAGAACGGCTTAAACGGCACCATTCCAGCAATCGTGAAGAGCACCGTTGGATCATGTGGGATCAAACTTGCCGACGGGACCTCAATGTGGCCGCGAGCAACGTAGAAGTCGGTGAAGGCTCTACGGAGTTGGTTCGCAAGCATCTTCGAATCCTACCGGCCGATCAGTCGGTACCACGTGGCGGCAACGGATCTTGATTGCGACTGGCGAGCCACTGCGTGCGGTTTGGCTCACTTCCATGGTCGCTTGGCGTGTAGTACTGCTGTTCTTCGAGAGCCTCTGGGCGATACTGCTGCTCCAACCAACCACGAGGATCGTCGTGGGGATACTGATACCCCTCGCCATGGCCCAGCGACGAGGCGCCAACGTAGTGGGCATCACGTAGGTGGGCTGGAACCTCCATGCCAGGCATGCCTGCATCAGCCTCAGCACGCCCAAGTGCGACCGTTACCGAATTCGACTTCGGTGCAAGTGCCAGATGAAGCACTGCTTGAGCAAGGCTG
>CAIXCS010000127.1 GCA_903918025.1 uncultured Actinomycetes bacterium | reverse complement strand
CAATGCCGTCAACACCACTCGTTTTCTCCTGGACCCCCCGGAGGGCAGCGAACCCTGATCGCGTGAGTGAACTCGGAGGACTTGGGGTCACCCCACCAGGGAGTCATGGGCACGTGCAGCCAAGCGCGACTGACAACTACTTCAACCACTGTTCCCCTCAAGAAAGGCTGAGGGATTCCGAGAGTGCCGAACGAGTCGGTGTCACATGGATGGATAGAGTCGCTCAAATGAGGTCCCGTTCCGATGCATGCAGAGAGCTGACGTCAAGGACGCTGGCTCAAGCAGACCAGCGCGACGATTTCTCACGAGCAAAGAGTCCGAAGGTACTGAGGAGTCAGCATGCGCACTCGAGGTAAGCGCTGGCACCGGCGCAGGGGAAGTGTGCTGCTCGGAAGTTCCCTCCTGTTGACCGTGGGCATCTTCGTTCCTGCTGCTGCATCGACGCCCAAGGTGGCGCCGTCGACTGCTGCGGTGAGTGCCTTGGTCAGGTCATCGGTCAACGCACACAAGCTCTCGAAAGCTGCACGAGCCGCCTTGCACGGTGCCCCTTCTGATGCAACCTTCTATCCGATCGGACGCGGGGAGTTCTGCAGCACGGTGTATGAGTGCACCGTCGGGCCGACCACAGCGTCGAAAATTGTCGTGCTCTTCGGTGATTCCCACGCGGACATGTGGGTCCCGGCAATTTTGCCGGCCGTCGTGAAGTCGGGGGCGAAGGTTGTCGTGCTTTGGCAAGGACTTTGTCCTGCAGCCAAACTCAGCATTGCTGCGCCGGCATACGGTGACCCAGCCACCTGCAACAAGTTTCGGGTGGACATGATCTCACTCATCAATCAGATTCATCCGGAGGCTGTCCTCATTGGAGAGCGGTCCGGTGGCGTCAAGGGGCCAAATGGCTTCTACACCTCAAATGCTGAGTGGGCGACCGCTCTCGAAACCACCATCAGGGCAATCAGCGCGCCGGGAAGATCGATTGCCGTCATTGAAGACACGCCGCAATTCCCCGTTCCCGTGCCAGCATGTCTTTCCTTCCACACAACGTCCACCCAAGCTTGTGCGGTGACCTTCGACTCGCCAAAGAGCCCTGGGTTGCAAGCCGGTCAAAAGACTGCTGCACTCGCCACCGGATCGAGGTTCATCGTGACCCAGCCATGGTTCTGCACTACTCAGTGCCCTGCGGTCATTGGCGACATGATCCCGTACATTGACAGCAGCCACATCTCAACGACCTACGCGACGTATTTGAGCGGCGTCATGGGGCGGGCGATCAAGCCGCTGCTCCATTAAGCCTTGATCTTCGTCACGAGTTCCTTGAACAAAGTCCCGAGGAGCTCAGCTCAGTCGACCAACCCGACCGGTTCGTTGCTTCCTTGAAGTATGTGTACGCGGTACTCATTGTTTTTGGGATCAACCTCCTGCCTGCATTTGGACCACCGACCTGGCTTATTCTCGTTGCACTCCATAGTCAGTGGCATCTCAACCCAGTAGCGCTCGTCATCCTTGGAGCAGGAGCCGCAGCATCAGGACGGTTTGTCTTGGCATCGAGTGCGACGTCGTTGCGGCCTCACTTGCCACGCCGCTACCAAGAGAATGTTGCACGAGCAGGGGAGAAGCTCTTGCAACGTCGGAAGCGTGCCATCACCCTCATTGCGCTCTTCCTGCTCTCACCCCTTCCCTCGGCCCAGCTCTTCATTGCAGCAGGTCTCCTTGAGTTACCCCTCGTGCCCATCACCCTCGCGTTCTTTGCTGGTCGGCTGGTGACCTACTCCCTCTACCTGGCTGCTGCTGGGGCCGCGACCCACGCACTCTCTCAAGTAGTCGGGGACATTTGGGGTTCTCCATGGTCGGTGGCAATTGAACTGCTGATGGTGCTCGCCACCGTGGTGCTCCCGATGATTCCGTGGAAGCGATCAGAGGCTCACTGAATGAAGCGGCGCTCGGTCGTAGCATGAGTGACCCGCGCATCGAGAGAGGGCCGCAACGATGACCAACTGGACGGCTTCGCCAATCACCGGAACCTTTGGCGCTGAGGTCGGGGGCGCGATGTTGCGCGATCTCACTGATGGCTCGGCCATCAATGCCTTGCTCTGTGAACACCTTGTGCTGGTGTTTCGGGGGCAACACCTCACCCATGCCGAGCAATCCAAGGTTGCTCGCCTCATGGGAGAAGTCACACCCGCACACCCTGTCGTTCCTGGTCACCCGGACTTCCCAGAGATCTTGGAGTTGGACGGCAACCAAGGTGGGAAGAACGCTCGATGGCATACCGACGTGACCTTCGTCCCGACGCCTCCTGCTGCATCGGTGCTCGTGGCGGACTCCGTTCCACCTTTTGGTGGTGATACGCAGTGGTCAGATGCAAGGACGGCCTATGCCACGCTGCACGTTGCACTGCGAGATGCCATTGACCAACTCGAAGCCGTGCATCGCATTGCACCGCTTGCCTACTGGGGCGAACCCTTCGACAGTGCGCTCGGTCGCCATGACGCGCAACAACTGCTTGACGACGCGGCGAAGGTTCCCCCGGTGCTCCATCCAATGGTGAGGATTCACCCCGTCACTGGCCGCCGATCACTGTTCGTCAATCCGGGGTTCACCACTCACGTTGCGGGATTGTCCCGAATTGAGAGCGAGCATCTCTTGAAACTCCTCTATGAGCACTTGGCCCAACCGGAACTCACCCTCCGCCATCGCTGGCAACTTGGTGATGTGGTGATGTGGGACAACCGAGCAACGCTGCACTACGCGGTTGATGACTACGGCACGGTTGACCGCAGGATGCGACGCATTACCCTTCGGGGATCCGAGGCGGTCGGACCTTCGGGTGCGACCAGCCATGTCGTACTTGATCCAATGCTCGCAATTCGCTGAGAGGACTGCGTCTTCGAAGCCTTCATCTCGCGGACGAGGGTTAGCCTTCCCTTGTGCGGCAGGCAATGGTTGGGTGGAAGCGAGCATTCTCAACGGCACTCCCGGCATTCCTCGCGCTCACCGTGTTGTCCGCCGGCCCCTCCCTCGCCGCCGATGTGGCGACGCCTGGAACTGCCAGCCAAATAAGTGCACTCGTGAGTGCATCGACCAAGCAGACGGTCCTTTCAGGAGACCAGCTGAGTCGCGTGGTCGCCTCAGCTGCTGACCTTGTTGAGTACCACGACGCCCACGGTATGAGTGGGTGTTCCACGGTCACGTCCTGTGTCCTTGGCGACCCATCAGCGAATCAAACCGTGGTCCTGTTCGGAGACAGCCACGCCCTCATGTGGGCACCCCCTCTCGACGCACTCGGCAAAGCGCATTCCTTCAAAGTCGTCCTGCTGTGGCTGGGGCGGTGCCCAGTCGCTTCGCTGAGGGTGTTTGCGCCGAAGTACTCCTTTCCAAAATTGTGTGACGCCTTTCGGTCGGTCGAACTTCAGCGAATTGTTGCGCTCAAGCCGGCACTCATTGTTCTGGCAGAACTCACGTCCGGCGTGGCAAAACCAGGCGGTGGCACCTACACCAGTGCCAAAGAATGGTCGAGTGCCCTCGTCACGTCATTGACCACCTTGAAACAGGCGAAGGCACCCTTGGTGATTCTTGAAGACGGGCCAACCTTCAAGCTGTCGGTTCCGGTGTGCCTGAGTCAGCACCCACGCGCGGTTCAGCGCTGCGCTCAACGCCAGAATGGGTCGCCGCTCTACTTGGCAGAACGTTCCGCTGCCGCCCTAACGGGCGTCACCTCAGTACCAACGAGAAAGTGGCTTTGCGCGGCAACCTGTTCTCCAGTCATTGGGTCATTCCTTCCCTACCAAGACACCAATCATCTGACTGCTACCTACTCAAGGTTTCTGACGACCGTGCTCGGAGACGCATTGGTGCCACTCATTTCGACGCCCTGAGGAGACGAGATGCGCAGTTGGTGGAGGGAGGAGATCCCGTCCTAGGCTGAGGGTGCTACCAACGAAAGTGATCGCAGTGAACGCACCGCACCTCGCTACTACCTTTTCAGATCAAGTTGCCGCGGGAATCCGCCGCCCCTCCTTCTCAGAGCGGCGCACTCGGATCGTCGCAACCATTGGTCCGGCATCAGATAGCCCAGAAGTTCTCGCTGCGCTCGGAGCAGCGGGTATCGACGTCGCTCGAATTGCTATGGCTCACGGATCCATTGACGACTGCATTGCTCGCATTCGTCGTGTCAGGGAGGCATTGCCTTCGGTTGCGATCATGGCCGATCTCCCGGGACCAAAGGTGAGAAGCACGAGTTTTCCCGAAGGCGGCGTCCTGCTCGAACAAGGAGCAGTGGTCGTCGTCACCGATGGCACCTCGACCCCCTCAAGTTCTGCCAGCCAAATTGGGGTGTGCCTCGAAGAAGGTGTTGATCATCTTCGGGTTGGGGATCACCTCATTGTTGGTGATGGTGGCGTGACCATGGAGGTTTCTTCAGTGGCGACCCGTATTGAAGCGATGGTCACCTGTGGTGGGAAGGTCCAAGGCCGACCTGGCATCACGATTCCCGAGCATCCAATGGTCGCCGACACGCCAACCGTTGAGGACCTGGCGAGGATTCAAGCTCTTCGGGCCGAGGGCGTTGAGGCGATCGCTGCGTCATTTGTTCGCTCTGAAGATGACGTCTACAAGATCCGGGCAGCGATTGATGATCCGGAGATCCTCCTCATTGCCAAGATTGAGACACGAGAAGCGGTCGAACACATCGATGAAATCGTCCGCTCGGCCGATGGTGTCATGGTTGCCCGTGGTGATCTCGGTGTCCGCCTTCCCTTGGAAGATGTTCCCTCGCTGCAAAAGCAGATCATTCGGGCGGGGGTGCGATTTGGACGTCCGGTGATCACCGCGACCCAAATGCT
>CAIXCS010000126.1 GCA_903918025.1 uncultured Actinomycetes bacterium | reverse complement strand
TCCAGTTCCTGGTTACGACGAAGAACTGGATTCGCCTGTTGAAGACTTTTTCAATCGTCTCCACCCGGATCGACCGAAGTGGCGACTCAATTGGACGGTGCTCGACACGAATGAGCTGCATCTTCCAAGTCCTTCTGCCCATCGCTCGTTGAAACTTCCGAGTGATCTCGGCGACCTGACCTTCCGAGTTGAACGACAAACACTCAGTCGCCTTCCATCGTCGAATGCAGTCGTCTTCACCATCCGGAACTACACCGCCCCGCTGCATCTTCTCGTCGACCGTCCAGGCCAACTCGCTGGACTCAAAGACACACTCAAGACGGTGACTCCAGATGTCGCCAAGTACAAAGGTTGGGACGATCTCCTCCTCCCACTGCTCCAGTGGCTGGAATTTCAGTCAAACGAGGTGGGCGATCGGTGACAAAACCATTTGCCGCAAACCCATCTCACCTCCACGATCTACACTGAGAGTCCGGTTTCAACCGGTCGTTCCACGTTGTTGTGGCACGGGCCTGGGTAGCTCAGTCGGCAGAGCGTCTCACTCGTAATGAGAAGGTCCGGAGTTCGATTCTCCGCTCAGGCTCCAAGTAATCCCAGACAGGAACCCAAGAACTGGGGGTTCCATGTTGTGCTCAATATGTACGCACTGTCGCTGGGGACGCGATGGGGACGCGTTCTCGACAAAAACTTCTCGCTCCGATGCCATGCAGAAGGCGTGTTTGGTCACTCACGGTTGGAGCAGGTTCGGTGCGTGAGCGAGGGTCTGGTCAAGTCGTTTTTGACCGGTCAAAAGGATGCTTCAAGGCTCGCCTCCGTGTAGGAACACTGCCCAATGGCCGAGCACAAGTACGAACGAAGCAAGCACCAACGAAGGCTGAGGCCAAACGGCTGTTGAAGCAGATGCAGACTGAACTTTGGACTGAAGAGTCACCCGCAGAAGCATCGGCAACGTTTGGCACTTTTGCCCTTCACTACTTCAGCCACAGTGCAACCCAGCGACTGAGAGCCTCAACGCTCTCAAACCACACCTACCACTTGCATCGCTACTTGCTTCCAACGCTTGGACACCGACCTTTGGCCGACGTCTCAACTTCGGAACTGGAATCGCTCTTGTACAGACATCGGAAAGTGTTGTCTGCAGCAACTGTGAACCTTCTACGTTCCATTCTGAGCCGCCTGTTCAATGAAGGACTGAAGCGAGGAGAGGTTGAGAGAAATCCAATTCAGGCATTGCCACGTTTCCGAACTCGACCTGATGAAGTGTCGCAAGTTCGGAAACCTCTCACGCTCGATGAAGTGCAGCGCCTACTGACTTTGTCAAAGGGCCACGAACTTGAACTTTTCATCGTTCTTGCAATTGCCACTGGAATGCGGCGAGGAGAGATTCTGGGTCTGCGGTACAGCGACATCGACACAATTGCTGGCGAAGTGGTTATCAGGAGGACCGTCAGCGAAGTGCGTATCTCAAATGGTCAAGACCCGAAAGTGACGCGTCTTGTCTACCTCCCGCCAAAGACAAACTCGTCCGAACGTCGGTTGTGGCTTGCCCCCGAGGTTCTTTCCGTCCTGCGTGCTCACCGAAGAAACGAGGTGCTTCGCTTTGGAGCATCTTCGTTCGACCCGACCGGACCCGTCTTCATCGGCGACAATGGCCAGCAGGTTCGACCTTCAACCATCCTTCGGAAGTTCACAAGACTCCTCGCTTCAAATGGGATTCGACATATTCGTATCCACGACCTACGCCATACCTACGCCACGGTTGGGTTGAACAGCGGACAACGTTTGGAGCACATCGCCCAACAGTTGGGACACGACTCAATCAGAACTACTCGCGACACGTACGGAAAGGCGGCGCAGCAGTTGGCAGAAGCATCCGGAAGACTCATGGCTGCCACCATCTTTGGCGAGCGGAACTTCTGAGGTCTGACACAAGCAAAAGCGGTCTGTCTTGGCACTTACATCACACCCAATACGCCTGAACCCCTTTTCAAGTAGAACTTGCATGAGTTCACGAACGAAGGACACGTCTATGCGCGGAATCTTGCTCACTTGGAACCCTGAAAGATGGCCACTTGACCCTCAGGAGAGAACTGAACTTGAAGAACTGTCCAAGTCAGACTTTCCTAGCCGATGGTCTACAGGCAACACTGAGAACATCCCAGTCGGTTCACCAGTATTCCTGCTTGCACAGGGCAAACGACCGGGCCTCATTGCGAGTGGAATAACGCGAACGGAGGTCTACAAAGACAAGCGCTGGGAGGGCGGCAAAGGGCTAACTGAATAGGTCTGGGTATTCCGTTGACTTTCTCACTGACGAGAAAGGATGGAGTCATGCCCAGCGAACCAACCAAGAAGAAGGTGGCACCTCCACCTCGCTATCCCGACGAAATGAGAGAGCGAGCCGTGAGGATGGTTCGCGATCTGAAGGCTGCAGATCCGAGCGATCGAGGAGTGTTCAGTCGAGTCTCGCGACAACTGGGCGTCGGATCGCAGTCACTACGTCTCTGGGTTGCCCAGGCGGAAACTCGTGACGGTCTTCGACCACAGGTCAGCGAGTCTGAGGCAAGTGAACTGAAAGAGCTGCGAAAAGAAGTAAAAGAGTTGCGTCGCGCAAATGACATCTTGCGAGCGGCAGCAACTTTCTTCGGGGCGGAGCTCGACCGTCAACCGAAGAGGTAGTTCGCTTCATCGACGCCCACCGGGACTTTGACACCGGTGGGCGCAGATGGGGAGTCGAGCCGATTTGCGAACAACTCGCGGTCGCCCCAAGCACCTACTACGACGCAAAGAGCAGAGCCCCGTCCAAGCGTGCACTTCGAGATGCTGAACTCGGGCCTGCACTCGAAGCCATCTGGAAGCACAACTACTCGGTCTATGGCAAGCGCAAACTGACGAAGGCCGCTCGTCGAAAGAACTTGAACGTTGGTCGAGACCAAGTGGCCAGACTCATGAAACGCCAAGGCATTCGAGGTGCAAGCCGCTCGAAGAAGCGGTTCACGACCCACGCTGATCCCGCACACCTGCGAGCGCCGGACTTGGTGAAACGTGAGTTTGTCGCCACGCACCCTAATCAACTCTGGGTTGCGGACTTCACCTACTGCTCAACGTGGAGTGGTGTCATCTATGTGGCATTCATTGTTGACGTGTTCTCGCGCCGGCTCGTTGGTTGGAAGGCATCGAGATCAATGACCGCGTCGCTCGTCGTTGATGCGCTCAACATGGCTGCATGGACACGACGGACCAACCTCGGTGGACTCATTTGCCACACCGATGCCGGATCGCAATACACAAGTGTGAGCTACACCGACCGAATTGACGAGCTGGGCGTCAGTGCCTCGATTGGAACCGTTGGCGATTCCTACGACAATGCAATGGCCGAATCAGTCATGGGTACCTTCAAGACTGAACTGCACCGCAACCCGGCAGTCTTGGCCAGCAACGGAGGCCACTGGAAGGGGCTCGAAGATCTCGAGATCGCGACCTGTGCGTGGGTCTCGTGGTTCAACGAAGAGCGAATCCACAGCGAACTTGAAGACCAAACCCCTTGCGAGATTGAAGAGGGCTACTCTCTCAATCATCAGGCCAACGTGGCTTGACAAAGTTCAGTCGAAAAGCCTCCGGGAAACCCAGACCTATTCAAAATCCAGTTGGACGTGGCCACAGAAATCCAGTGGAGTAGATGAGAAGGGCAAGCAG
>CAIXCS010000125.1 GCA_903918025.1 uncultured Actinomycetes bacterium | reverse complement strand
GTGTGAGGTTGGGAGTCGCGTCAGTCACGGGCAATCCTCGGGTCAAGGATCGGCAGCATGAAGTTCACAATCACCTGAATTGAGATGACGATGAAGGCAATCGTCATGATGCACGCCTGCAGCAAGCCGTAGTCAGAAGTATCAACTGCGGCGATGACCTGCGTGGAGAATCCAGGAATTGCCAGGTAGACCTCGGCCACGAACAAGCCGACAATGAGGCCACCAATCGTGAGACCGACCGAAGTCAAGAGGGTGACGCTCGACGGTCGCAACACGTGGCGCCAGAGAATTCTCCGATTCGTCAACCCCTTCGACCGAGCCATCACGACGAAGTCTTCTTGGAGGTTGATGATCATGTCATTGCGAAGAAACCTGAAGTGTCCAGCGATTGAAGCAATCGAGATGGCAATGGCGGGAAGTAGGCAAACCTTCAAGTTCAACCACGGATCCTGAGCAAAAGACACCCAAGAACTTGGTCCAGGAAGAAGGCTGTAGCGGACCGTCAAGATCAACGTGAGGATTGGAATCGCAATCAACGTAGGAATTGAGTACGCAGAGAGCATAAATGCGTTGGTGCTCCGGTCGAAACGACCATTCGGTCGTCGAACCACTGCGACAGACATCGGAATGGAAATAGCAAGCGCAATGATCTGCGAGAGGACTGCGATCTCAATGGTTGGTGGGAGCGTCTTACTCAAGATGGTCGAAATTGGCGCATTCGGGCTGACGTTCCAGGAATAGCCGAGGTCTCCGGTCACGGCGTGACCAAGCCAAGTGAAGTACTGAGCGAAAAAGCCCTTGTCCAGTCCAACCTGGCGAGCGAACGCAGCTGCGTTCTGAGCCGTGTAGGAGGTACCGAGATGTTTGACGATCGGGTCTCCGGGCAGAAGACGCATAAGCCAGAAACTGAGGAGCGAGATGGTCAGCAAGATGGCGAAGAACGCTACGAGCCGTCGAATTAGATACCTCAACATGGGACCCCCCCCTTTCTGTCTGAGGGGAACAGTATCCGATTTCGGAAACCCCCTCGATCGCCTCTTCGTAGTTTCTTTGCTGGCCTACGATGACGTCATGGTCGCGCCTCCACCTCCTTTCGACTTTGAGAACGAACAGGAATACCAATCGCGCCTACCGAAGCCTGTCATTCTCGTGGTTATCGGGCTTGTCATTGCCGAATGCATTGCGTCGCTTTCCTATGCTGCCGGCGTTCGGATGCCCCTTTGGTTGGACGAGACCCTCACCGTCAACATCGCTCGGCTCCCGGTCCATCAGATACCCGAGGCATTGCGGCATGACGGAGCTCCACCGTTGTTCTATGTCCTTCTGCACTTTTGGATGGGTGTGTTTGGCGATGGAAATGTCGCAGCGAGGATGCTTCCGACGACGATCTCGGCACTGACGTTGGTTGCGACGTTCGCAGTCGTTCGTCGCATTTGGGGCAACAGGATCGGGACGACGACCGTCGCGATCATGGCAGGGGCACCGTTTTTTGTGTACTACTCCTCCGAGTGTCGAATGTATGCACTCGTCATGCTTGAGTCGATACTGCTTCTCGGAGCGCTCTATCGTGCGTTAGAGATGCCAAGTAGGTGGCGCCTCTGTGGAGTTGCAGTAGTCGTGGCAGCGCTGTTGTACACGCACTACTGGTCGTTGTATCTGCTCTTTCTTCTGGCTCTCTGGCTCTGCTGGTATGCGTGGAGAGGGGCTGATTCGGCAGCAGCTCGCAAGGTGCTCGTCGCCGTGGTTGCTGGCGGGGTCCTGTTCCTTCCATGGGTGCCGATCCTTCTCTTTCAACTCGCGCATACGGGAACGCCGTGGGGTGGTGCGCAGAGCGTCGCCATTGTGGTTGAGATCTTCGGATGGTTCACCGACAATCAGGCGTCCCTCTTTCAAGTGCAATCGCTTCATTCCCAAGTGCTTCTCGTCAGTTACTTGGCGCTTGGAGCGATTGGGATGTTTGGCTTGGCGACGCAGCGATTCTCTACGCTCTTGGACCTTCGGATCCAGCATCGGTCACGGCTGGTCGTCCTGATGGCAGTAGGAACCGTCGTGGTCGGTTCAACAATTTCACTGGTTGGATCGAGCGCAGTCACGACCCGCTACGGAGCAGTGGCGTTCATTCCGTTCTGCATCCTTCTCGCCCTCGGCATCTCCTCGTTTGGCGATGCATGGCTGCGCCTCTTGCTCACGCTTGGGTTAGCTTCCGTTGGCCTTTGGAGCATCCATCAGTATCACGGGACGGCTCGCACTCAGGCTCCCAAGATTGCGTCGGCTCTCACGGAGTTCGCGTTGAAGGGTGACGTCGTCGCGTACTGTCCTGACCAACTAGCCCCACCCACGCTTCGACTCCTCGGGGCAACCCCGGCCACCTCGATTGGCTATCCGAAATTCGATCTAAATCCGACCCTGGTGAACTGGGTGGATTACGAGTCAGCAATCAGCAAAGCACAGCCAACGCTGTTCGCAGCACGACTTGACCGACTTGCTGGACCGACCCATCGCATCTGGCTCGTCTCTCAGACGTATGCCAGCGGCCTTCACGGCAAGTGCGTTGATCTGAGGACCGCTCTTGACGCCCTCCGGCCTGGAGGCAATTCGGTCATTGTTCATTCGGATGTCCACCGATATTTCCAGCCCATGCAACTCATCTTGTTCCCGCCGCAACGTCAGAACAGCCAACCGTGACCGACGGGGAGATGTCGACTTGCTGGAGTATCGTGACGACGGCCGGTGGGCGCGAAAGGGCTGTTCCGTGGAGGCGTCGTGACAAAGAGGACTGAAGAGACCCAGTCCCGACGTGGACAGGCACCGTTCGCACACCCTGTCGTCATTGCTGGGGCCGGTCCTGCTGGGCTGACTGCTGCGTATGAGCTGATGAAGCGGGGAGACCCAGTCACGGTCTTTGAATCAGACCAGGTCGTAGGTGGCATCTCAAGAACCGTGGAGCGAGACGGCTGGCGATTTGATATTGGCGGGCATCGCTTCTTTACCAAGGTGCCGCAAGTCGAAGCGCTCTGGCACGAGATCTTGCCGGATGAGGACTTCCTGCTTCGGCCTCGACAGAGCCGAATCTTCTATGAGAACAAGTACTACGACTACCCACTCAAGGCTTCTAACGCTCTGCGCAATCTCGGAGTGCTCGAAGCTGTCCTCTGCGTCCTGTCGTACTTCAAGGCAAAGGCATTTCCACCGAAGGATCAGACGAATTACGAAAACTGGCTCGTTGCTCGGTTCGGTTGGAGGCTCTACCGCCGGTTCTTCGAGACCTATACGGAGAAGGTCTGGGGAGTTCCTGTTCGGGAAATGCCGGCCGACTGGGCCGCCCAGCGTGTCAAGGGTTTGAGCCTTGGGAACGCAATCATCAATGCACTGAAGCCAAATCGCAAGCAAACGTCGATCACGTCGTTGATTGAAGAATTTCAGTATCCAAAGTATGGCCCCGGGATGATGTGGGAGGCCGCAGCGGCAAAGGTCGAGGCTGGGGGCGGCACCGTTGAATTTGGACAGCGCGTCGTGGCGGTTTCTGCTGAAAATGGGGAACTGACCTCGGTGACCGTCAGAGCGAAAGATGGCAGCGAACGAACAGTCCCAGCGGAGGCGTTCATTTCAACGATGCCGATGCGCGAACTGGTTGAGGCCTTGCGACCCGCGCCACCGCTTGCCATCCTTCAATCGGGCCTCGACCTTCACTACCGGGACTTTCTCACCGTGGCGCTCGTCGTTCCCGGTCAGGCGACCTTTCCCGACAACTGGATTTACATCCACTCGCCGGATGTTGAAGTTGGCCGAATACAGAACTTTGGATCGTGGTCGCCATACATGGTGAAAGACGGCAAGACGTGCCTCGGCCTTGAGTACTTCGTCTTTGAAGGCGACCACCTCTGGAATGCAACTGACGAAGCGCTCATTGCACAGGCAACTGAAGAACTTGGAAAGCTCGGCTTGGTCGATCCACGTCGGGTGGAGCGAGGATTCGTCGTTCGCGTGCCAAAGGCCTATCCGTACTACGACGGCGAGTACAAGCAGAATGTCGAACGAATAGAGGCCTATCTCAGCGAGCATTGTCGTGGCGTTCATCTTGTCGGCAGAAATGGGATGCACAAGTACAACAATCAAGACCACTCGATGCTGACGGCAATGTTGACGGTCGAGAATCTCCATGGGGCAAGTCACGACATCTGGGC
Source organism: uncultured Actinomycetes bacterium (assembly GCA_903918025.1). Classification (GTDB taxonomy): domain Bacteria; phylum Actinomycetota; class Acidimicrobiia; order Acidimicrobiales; family RAAP-2; genus CAIQEU01. The sequence continues at coordinate 1,590 of CAIXCS010000125.1, read as the reverse complement.
CGTGAATGTGGAAGAGGAATATCACGAACAGTCCGGTCGCACCTCTGGGACACAAGGGACTGGACGTGATGCACCGATTCTGCCGAAGCGCCATCTCGAGCGTTGATGCCGTGATGGCACTGGTGGTGACCTCATGACTGCCGATACTGGCGCCACTTCGGGCCGAGGTCGGCTTCAAGAGATCTGGCAGGACATTGCAAGTGCCGGACCATTGGCCATTGCTGGTGTCCTGGCGAATGGCTCAAACATCCTCGTCACCATCTTCTTGGCGCACTTGCTGGTCTCGTCTGATTACGGCTATCTCAACCAACTCGTCGGATTGTTTCTGATTGTCTCGACGCCTGGATCTGCCGTGATTGTCGCGGTTGTCCGGAGAGCGACGGCTTGGAGAGTCGGTGGAAGGCACGAAGAGTTATTGGCGTGGGCGAAGCGACTCCATCGGAGGGCGACGTGGAGCTATCTCGTCTTCGTCGTTGTCGTCGTGGTGGCGTCGGGACCTCTTGCTGATCAGGTGTTGGCGCACCATACGCGTGGACGAGTCATTGCGATGTTGGCAGGTGCAGGACTCTGGGTCGTGCTCTGCATTGACCGTGGTTTTCTCCAGGCGACCAGGCACTACCGAGATCTCTCCGTCAACTTGTTGGTCGAAGGCGGCGTTCGAGCGGTAGCGGTCCTCGGCTTCGTCGCCATGAGTCCGCACGTCCTTTCTGCCTGCCTCGGGATCTTCGTCGCCGAAGTCGTGACGTTTCTCCATGCCCGGTCGAGTGCCCAACGTGCACTCGCAACCGAAGATCCACATGCGCTGGCAGGTATGTCGATCGAGCCAAATTCGACGATTGTCAGAGACCTCGTGGCCGCGGTCGGAGCTATGTCCCTTCTGGCCGTTCTTCAAAATGCGGACGTCATCCTTCTCGGGCGACAGAACCATGCTGCGAGCGGCTCGTATGCGGCGATCTCCGTTGCCTCGAAGGCGCTGTACTTCGTCGCCATTGTTCTCTCTGGTTACCTTGTTCCAGAGGCTGCTATTCGATGGAGAGAGGGCAATCACGCGCTTCGTCCTCTTGCTGCCACATTCGCGATTCTTGGAATTCCCACCATGGTGCTCTTCAGTGCTGCCGCATTGGCCCCACATGCGGTCCTGTCATTGGTGTTCTCATCGAAGTATCTAGGAGCCGAAGATGCATTCGCTACGTTGGTCGTGGCCATGGCATGTCTCTCGGTCACCGTTGTCCTGACCCTTTACCTCCTTGCAGTCGGAAAGCGCTGGATTGTTGGACTTCTCGTCATCGGGGCAAGCGCCTTAGTGGCTGCAACCTTTTCAGCTCACGGGCAACCCCTCGCAGTCGCTCGAGCAGATCTTGTGGTCCAAGCCTCACTCGCAGTAGTTGTTTCTCTGGCATTCTCCTTTGCACACCTTCGAGACCATCGCTGGAGTGCCTAATCGGGCTGCCCTGTTGCCTCATGTCAAACCCTCCGCCAAGGGTGATTCGTTGCCTCACGTAAAACCCTCCGCCTAGGAGTAGTTGTTGAAGGACCGATTGATGGCCCTTGGCGGTGGTCCGGTCTTGGACAATGCCAGGCGCTCGAGCT
>CAIXCS010000124.1 GCA_903918025.1 uncultured Actinomycetes bacterium | reverse complement strand
TGCGCAACTCGCTGCCGGGCAGCCCCTCCATAGGGACCCTTGCCGATAGCGTCGTCTTTTTCCCCGCGTTGGCGACGGTGACGGTCTGCATGCTTGCCGCCGCCGTGACCTTCGTCCGGAGGTCGCACGCCAAGGAGTGACCAGCCTGCGTCCCGGTCACGGATGAGGAACTTGACGGACTTGACCCGATCATCCATTGCCATGGTGAGGTTCCTCGATTGCTGGACCACCCACGAGCCGGTCGGATGAGCAGTGATCCCGGTCACATGCACCCATCGGGTGTCGACTTCGATGAAGAACAGCACGTAGAGGCGCTTCAGCAACACCGTGTCGACCGAGAAGAAGTCGCAAATCAACATCGATGACGCCTGGGTAGAGAGGAACTCGGCCCAGGTCGGACCCTTGCGAATCGGCGACGGGTCGATGCCATGGCGCTTCAGGATGGCCCAGACGCTAGAGGGAGCAAGGACGACGCCCATCGTGGCAAGCTCGCCCTGGATCCGGCGTTAGCCCCAGGTGGGATTCTCCCGGGCCAGTCGGAGGATGATCGTCACAGTACCGACAGGGATGCCCGGCGGCCCCGGTCGGTGCGGCTGAGTCCACTTGCGCCGGACGAGGTCCCGGTGCCACCGGAGCAGGGTGTCTGGCTGAACGAAGAACCGACCTCGACGTCTTCGGTCCATGAGTCGACTCAACCCGGCAAACAGGGCTCGATCCTGAGGCTCCAAGGCCGGCCGGACGACCTGGCGACGGAGCACAGCCACCTCGTGACGGAGCATGACGATCTCGATCGCCAACTCGTCGCCGTCACGTTGGCCGAGGCGCACCAACTGGAGGATTTTGGTGAAGGCGAGGTAGAGGAACGAAAGGGCCATGGCTCAATCCCGTCTTCTTCGAACGATTCGGGAACGTCCTGGTCTGGGTAGCGGATGACATTTTCGGTACCCAAAGGTGAACTGCTCGGGGAGACCACGATCGACCCCGCCAAGGGCTACCAGCGAGTGAGGAAACCTCCTCTGAACTAGGTTCGCGGGGTTCATCTGTCCGCGATGTCTCGCGACATCACAAAAGTGGGCTACCGACAGAACCCTGGTGGCCAGGGAGTTCGGCAGCGTCTTGGCGACCATTTCCCACGCTGTTGGTCCGGATTTCCCACATTGTTGTTGCCGCAACTGGTACTGAATACTCTCTGTTCATGGACTCGGATGACATTTTCGGCACCCACAAGCCTCTGGTCGGGGTGACGGATGACATTCGCGAGACCGACAGAACCAGAAAGATCAGCGATCGAATACGGGATCCCGGTCAAAACCCTTGTCCTTACCGCATTCGTGTCTGGTGAACTCTGCAGTGACGATGTCGTCGGGACCATGGAATTCCTGGCCACAGGTACAGATTCCGTACCTGTGCCCCCGGCTGAGTTCTCCTCTTTTGGGCGAAGGTGGCGGTGCAGTTGGCTTGGTCGCCCTGCCTGTGCGTTGATCCCGCACCTTCTCGCTGATCTTGACCTTGGGGCGCGGACGTTCGGGGACGGGCGACTCCGAGGGAAGGGGTGTGGATTTGGGCGCTGGGATCTTCGCTGCAGCCACCGCAACAACAATCGGCGTGGAGGGTGGGGCAGGTCGGAGCGCCTCCAGTACCCCGACCTCATCTCCGTCGAAATCGGCAATCGGGTCAACTGCGTCCGGCACGGGAGTTGGAAGTGGCGGTCGGTCGCTCACCGAGATTGGGGTGGCCAAAGTCGCCCGTGGCAGAGGAGGCGAATCAATTGATGAGGGTGCTGTGGACATCGTGCGCCGAGGGCGGACCTGCGTTCGAAGTCGCAGCTTCTTTACCCATGAGAACGTACCGCTTTGTCGCTTGGAATCCTTCTGCTCCTCGGCCGCAATTTGCTCGGCAGTCGGAATGATCCACCGCTCGTCCTTCTCGCTCACCCCCACACTCCTTGAGCGTGCACTGCCAGGCCTCTTACGACGGTCGTGAATGGCTCTCGCTTCTGCATCTTCGAGGCACCGAAGAGCGCTGAAACTTGCTCAACAAATGCTGGGATGGACGACGACCCCCCAGTTCGAATAACTCGGGTCACATTTTGCGGCTCTACCCCTGCATCTTCGAGTGCAGCGGTGATCGTTGCCATCACTTGAGCAAGTGGTGCAGCGATCAGTCCATCGAATTCGGATCGGGTCACTGGAATGGTCACGTCGAATCCTTCGCGGTGGAACTCGATGACTGCATCTACCTCTGATGACAGCAGGATCTTGGCCGCCTCGACTGACTCGTAGAATTGGTAAGCAAACCCGCCGTACAGAAGTCGCTCGAGTCTTTCGAGTTTCTCTCCGCCCCGGTAAGTTCGGAATCGCTGCAGAATCTCGCGGAGCCTGGGTTCGTTCAAGAGTCCTCGAAGGTCGAGCATGGATCTGCTGTTGGCGGCGATACGAGCCGGCAGCCGGCGTTGAATGCCGTCCGGACCTTCGTAGACCTGGTCCAGTCCGAGCTCCGGAGCGACCTTGGCGATAAATAGCAGTTGGTCGAACATCTCTCCGCCGATGTCCGCACCTGCCAGTGCGATGACGTCCGCTCCGTCAGGTTCGTATTCCACGACGGCCACATCGAAGGTGCCTCCACCGAAGTCAAGGGAAACCACGATCCCGGAAAGCAGATCCTCCTCCTGGACGGCGGCTGCTGGCTCCTCGAGGACGTCGATCTCTACGAACCCAGCCTGCTTGGCCGCTTTTTTCAGTCGTGCGACTGCCAGCTGCTGCCATTCCTCGTGGTCAGGCCCCTCTGTGCCGACGAAAGCAACTGGACAGCCGAGGACAACGCGGTCAACGCTGTAGCCGGTGGCAGCGTCGGCCGCCCTCTTCAGCCCTCGCAGGATGATCTCCACGAGGTCGCTAAGAGTCCACTCCATGTCCCACGAACTCGTCTGCAGGAGATTGGGATCCGACAGGTCGTTCTTCACTCCAACCAGCAGGCGGCTGTTCACGCCGGCACTGACCAGGTACTGCTCGACGGCCTGGTCGCCGGCTGCACGGTTGCCGTCGGCGTTGAGGTAGATGACACTCGGAAGGTTCTCGCGAACCCGCCTGGACCCGACATCAATGACTTCGACCCGATCAGGCCATGCCACCGAGATCAGGCTGTTGCTGGTACCGAAATCGATTCCGTAGGCAAGCGGAGCGTTACTCATGAACCCACTACCAGTCCCGCTGCGAGCATGCGTCCGGTCGTCCGAGGCTCCTGGGCCTCGATGCGAGCCAGATCAACGGAGAACTCAGCCTTCAGCCTCTCGAGGTCTTGTCTGCGCTTCTCGAGCTTTCCTCGCCGTGCCGGAAGGATCTTTTTGTCGCGTTCATTGGTTCCACGCTCGGCCTTCCCGATCCATGCCGCCTCGTCATTGATCAAGGACTGGAACCGTTGCTCGCGGTAGTCGAAGATGCGCTGAGAGCGCGCTCGTGCGGCGTTCTGCCTGGTGATGAGCCCGGCAAGCGCCAGTTCTCGAAGCTCCAAGTACTCCTTGCGGTACTTTTCCTGACTGGCCTCTATGGCTCGGGACCCCCACTCTGGGATCTTCGGGGTGGTACTAAGTCGATCACCAGCGGTTGGCATAGAAGTGATCACTGAACTGGCCACCTGAAGGTCCTGGCCGACGAGGTGACGAAGAAAGCGACCGACCGGTTCAATGTCGATGGCCTCGATCTCGTACCAAACTTCCAACCACAGTCCAGGCGGAACCGTCGGGTCTAGGCGCGCGGAGACGGTGACACCCTCGTTGTCCGGAAGTTCGATGAGACGCTGCACGAGGTCATTGCCGAACGCGAAGAACTCGAGTTCTTCGAAGCGCAGTGCCTCTTCGTGGGAGAAGCAACCCCGGACCGTAGATCCGCGCACGTTGAGTAGTTGCGCTAGGTGAGGTGAGACGGTCACTACCTGCCCTCCGTCTACATGGTCATTCAACGTTCCACCGGCATAGCGGAGCAACGATGTGACGTAGGAACGAAGATCATGATGGGTGGCCAGCGGGCGCTCGTTGAGCAGCGTGTTGACGACATCGCGCCGCAGGCTCGCCCGATCCATGGCGAAATCGGCGAGCTGGTGCTCCTTTGCCCGGGCCTCACGAACCTTGCGTTCCACGTCGAGCTCGAGTGCTGCACCTTCGTCGGACAACCGATCAATCTTGGTCATGACCAACTGGACGATGTCCTCTTCGAGCGTGCCAAGGATCGGATCAAGCGCGCCGACCGACTCTTCGAATAGTCCGATCCGTTGATCAAGTACGTCGAGTACGCGCTCCTCAATGGTTCCTGCGCAGGCGAGGTTCCAGATCTGAACCGTGCGCTTTTGGCCGATGCGGTCCACTCTGCCAATCCGCTGCTCGACCTTCATCGGGTTCCAGGGGAGGTCGTAGTTGACAATGATGTGGCAGAACTGAAGGTTTCGACCCTCTCCACCCGCTTCGGTCGAAATCAGCACCTGATTCTTCGTACGAAACGACCGAATAGCCTCTTCCTTCTGATCGAGATTCAGCGTTCCATTGAATATGGACACACTGATGTCGTTGGCTTCGAGCACCTTCTTGAGAAGGTTTTGGGTCTCTTTGAATCCAGTGAAGACCACTACCTTCTCATCAGGGTGGGCGATAAACACTTGGTCCAAAGCTTCAAGCAGTTTGAAGGCTTTGCTCTCGCGGACCTTGCCCAGTCGTTCGACAAGTCCTTCGAGCAATGAAATCTCTTCGTCAAGCAACGCGTCGGTGAGCGATACTGACTCGAAGACTCCCAGGACGTCGCTTATCTCCTCGGCATCGAGTACGTCTTCGTCGGGCGCGCCATCCGTCCG
>CAIXCS010000123.1 GCA_903918025.1 uncultured Actinomycetes bacterium | reverse complement strand
CTTCGCCAAGGGCTCGCCCGGCTTGCGCACTGAAACGTTTGCGTCCACCCGCATGGAACCTTCCTCCATGCGCCCATCGGTTGCGCCGACTGCAACGAGAATCGCTCTCAGTTCAGCAACATACGCTCGCGCTTGGGCGCCTGACCGCATGTCGGGTTCGGAGACAATCTCAACCAACGGAACTCCGGATCGGTTGTAGTCAATGAGACTTGAATCGGCACCATGTATTCGGCCGCTTCCGCCCAAGTGTGTCGACTTCCCAGTGTCTTCCTCCATGTGTGCACGGGTGATACCGACGACCGTTCCGTCAGGGAGCTCCAATACTCCATTGGAATTGAGTGGCAGGTCGTACTGACTGATTTGGAAGTCTTTTGGCATGTCGGGGTAGAAGTAATTCTTCCGGTGGAAATTCGACCACCTCACCTCGCAGTTGAGCGCTAGGCCAATTCGAATGGCGAACTCAACTGCTCGCTCATTGAGCACTGGCAGCGAACCAGGAAGCCCGACACAAACTGGGCAGCAATTCGTATTCGGTTCATCGCCGAACACATTTGGGCACCCGCAGAACAACTTGGTCGCTGTCTTCAGCTCACAGTGAACTTCGAGCCCAATGATTGTCTCGTAACCATTCACGCTGGCGCTCCATTCTCCAAGACCGCACCGACTTGGAACAACAGATCATCTCTACGTCCCGGCGCCAGAATCTGGACCCCAATAGGCATTCCGGTCGCACCAACACCAAAAGGGACCGACAGCGCGGGGTGGCCGGCCAAGTTGGTCGGAATGGTGAAGAGGTCCGACAAGTACATCGACATCGGGTCGGCCACCTTGTCACCGAAGCCGAACGCCGTAGTTGGGGTCGTCGCTCCTAACAGGACGTCAACCGACGTGTACGCAGCATTCAAGGCATTGGTGATCAAACGCCGAGTCTTCTGCGCTTGGCCGTAGTACGCGTCGTAGTAGCCAGCCGAAAGTGCATACGTTCCGAGCATGATTCGCCGCTTGACCTCAGCACCAAAGCCGGCGGTTCTGGTCGCGACGTTCATTGCCGCCACGTCCTCGCGCTCGACCCTGAGCCCGAACCGGACACCGTCATAGCGAGCGAGATTGGACGAGGCTTCCGCTGGAGCGAGGAGGTAGTAGGCCGACAAGCCAAGTCGAAGTTCGGGAATCGCGATATCAATGATTTCAGCTCCTGCGGCCGCCAACACCTGAGCAGCTGCCCTGACCTTCGCGACGATCTCCTCATCGGCACCATTGAGCAGATCGCTGCAGAGCCCCACCCGAAGACCAGAAACTCCCCGATCGAGCGCACCCAAGAGATCCGGATAGCCATCAGCCAGCGACGTTGAGTCCGCCGGATCATGTCCGCAGATCACCGTTGAGATGAGTGCAGCATCTGCGACCGTGTTCGTGAATGGTCCGATTTGGTCGAGTGATGATGAGAAGGCAACAAGCCCGTAGCGCGACACGTGACCGTACGTGGGCTTGTAGCCCACGAGGCCACAGAACGCTGCTGGCTGGCGAATTGAGCCTCCGGTATCTGAACCAAGCGCAACGGGAACGTAACCAGCCGCCACCGCAACTGCTGATCCGCCAGACGATCCACCAGGGACCTTCGAGGGGTCATGGGGATTGCGTGAGGGTCCAAACGCTGAGTTCTCCGTCGAAGATCCCATTGCAAACTCATCCAAGTTGGTCTTCCCAATTGGAATAGCTCCCGCCGCGACAAGACGCTCGATCACCGTTGCCGTGTAGGGGGGCTTCCAACCATCCAGAATCTTCGACCCACAGGTCGTGGCAACGCCGCGAACGCACAGGTTGTCCTTCAAGGCAACGGGAACTCCGGCCAATGGACCAGGGTCGCGACCTGCCTCAACCGCCGCGTCAACGACAATCGCCGCAGCTCGAGCACCGAGGTCATCAACGTAGAGAAAGGCGTGGAGTTCGTCATCTCGGGCGGCGATCGCATCCAGAGACGCTCTGATCGTTGCTGCTGCCGTCCTTGTGCCAGACCTGACTTCCGAAGCAATGGTGAGTACAGAGTCGGTCACGGAGCCTCCCCAAGAATTCGACCGACCTTGAAACGATTGCGCTCGACGGCGGGTGCCTGGGAGAGGAGTTCGTCACGCTCGAGCGTTGGGGTCACCGTATCGGGGCGAAAGACATTCTCAATGTCGAAGGGGTGCGCCATTGGCTGAAGTCCACCAAGGTCCAAACTGGCAATATCGTCAGCATGAGCCAAGATCGAGCCAAGTTGGGCGGTAAAGGTTTCGACTTCTTCTTCTGAGAGTTCGAGGCGAGCAAGTCCAGCCACCTGGAGAACTTCTGCTGAGGTCAGTGGATGACGCGTGCTCACGAGTTGGTCCCAAGGTGTTCGGCAAGGTGCGCGAAGAGTTCGGTCTCAACCAACTCTTGATCGAAGTCCATCGTTGCCACGTGAAAACTCTGTTCAAGCAAGATTTGCCGAACTGGCCCTGACACCCCGGCGAGGAGCGTTGCTGCGGACTCTGGCGGGACAACATGGTCCTGAAGAGAAGTCAGGACCAGGGCGGGACTGACAATCTTCCCAAGGTTCGCTTCAACGGTTTCCATCCCGTGAGACAGGCTCTTTGCTGCTTCAAGTGGCGTGCCTGGGTAGCTGAGCTCGGATGTGTCCGGCTTGGCAATATCAGAGCCAATCGATTCGAAGCTCTCGAGCCCGGCTTCGAGCAAGGCGTCGATTCCTTCGAGGAGCTCAGCAGTCAGTGGCATGCACATTGGGTTCACTAGGCCAATTGCAGGAATCTCTGGATGTTCCTCGGCGAGGGCCAGCGTGAGGCCTCCACCCATTGAAAGCCCAACAACAGCAACGGCATCACATTGGTCGAGGAGACGGTGGTAGGCGGCATGTGCCTCGCCATACCAATCGTCCCATCGGGTGGGAATCATGTCCGCAAGATCAGTGCCATGGCCTGGTAGGAGCGGCATCTCGACGGTGTAGCCCCGGCCTGCAAAGCCTTCAGCCAGCGATCGCATGGAAGCTGGAGAGCCCGTAAATCCATGCAGGACGAGCACACCGAGGTTGGAGCCGCTGACGACCATGGGGTCGCAGCCTGGGAGTATGGGAGCGGTCATAGTCTTTGATGGTACCGGTGCCGGTAACCTACGGCGAACCCCAGACAGAGGAGTACCCGTGGGCCACGTGTTTTTGAGTGAGAGTTGGATGAAGGCGGCTCGGGATCTCTACGACGAGTACGCGGGGAAACTCGCTCCCGTCCAACATGAGGTGAAGGTGAACCTGCTCGTCAATGACTCCCCTTTTGAGCTTCGTGAAGTTGAGGTCCACTTTGATACAACCTCAGGCGCGCTCATTGTCGAACCGGGGCATGTTGATGGAGCCGACCTGTTCGTCACGGTGGACTACGGCACTGCCAAGGCTCTGCTCATCGACGGAAATCCTCAGGCCGCAATGCAGGCATTCCTCCTCAACAAGATTCGAGTCGAAGGTGACGTCGCAAAACTCATGGTGCTCGCACAGGCTCCACTGGGTGACGAGGCGGTTGAGTACGCACAGGCACTTCGCGACCTCACCGAATAATCCCTCCTTGCCGGAGTCCTGCTCCGCAGGGCGAAAACGGGAAGGACCTACAGTTCAGGCACTGGTTCGTGCTCGACGCTGGGCTTTGACCGATCCATCGAACGCATGAAGAACGATGCTCCAATGCCAATCATGCCGATGAGTCCGGCGATGATGAAGGACAGATGGAAGGTGCCAAGGAGTTGCGCCTGTGTCGGATTTGGTCCGAGCGCTCGCTGCTTCGCCGCTTGAATCGCCATCACAATGGTGATGCCGGCAACTTCTCCGACTTGGGTTGCGATGAGACCCGCCGCTGACATAACCCCATATTCGTGTTCTTCAACTTCATTTGCCATCGTGGCAGAGGTTGCTGGCATTGCCGTTCCCATCCCAATGCCCGAAAGACCAAGCGCAATCATGAGCATCCACACTGGAGTTCCCGTTGCGGCGAGGGCAAAGAGAAGAAGAGAACTGCACAATGCAATTGCTCCAAAAATTGTTGTCGAGCGTTCACCGAATTTCACTGCCGCGTAGCCAGCAATTGGCGACGCGATGGCGAAGACAATCGGTCGTGGAATGGAGTACACGCCGACTTGTGCCGTGGTCGCGGCATACCCAACGGTCATGAGGAGTGGGAAGAGCACAAATCCTGAGAAGTAGGCGAAGTTCGCCGTCGACCGAACCACCATTGGAAAGACGAAGTTCCTCGTCGTGAAGTACCGCTTCGGGATCAATGGATGAGCGGCATGGGTGAGACGCCAGACGAACACCACCGCACCAAGTGCCCCCAGTGAGAACAGCGTGAGTTCGAGCGGGGACGTGGCCGCATGGTGCTCAAGCATGGTCAACCCGAGCATGGTTCCGAGCACGGCAACCATCAGGCTCCAATTGCCAATCCAGTCCATGCCTTCCCATGAAACCTTCTTGGCCCCGGCGGCAACTACGTCCATGGACTTCGGAATGATCGACGAGACCACGACGAACGCAATCATGAGGAGGACTAATTGAACCCAAAACAATCCTCGCCAACCAACTGCGACGATGATTGGCGCTCCGACGGTGAGTCCAACGACCGGACCTCCTGCACCAATGAGTGACCACCAGCCGAGTGCCTTCACTCGATCTTCCTTGGCGAACACCTTGTTAATCAATGCCATTGATGCCGTCGCTGTTGCGGCGCCCTGCACACCGTCGAGCGTGCGAGCCGCCAACAGCATTGGCGTGTTCACCGCAAGAGCGGTGAGCACCGCAGACACCATGGCGCCGAGCAACCCAAAGAGGTAAAGGCGCCGGTGCCCAAAGACATCGCTTGCTCGCCCAAAGATTGGTGCAGCAAGCCCAAACGCTAGGAGGGGGCCGGTGAGCGTCCAACCAAGGACCGTCGTTGAACTATGGAATTCATGACTGACTTTGATGAGGACGATGTTGAACGCGGTAAAGGTGAAGTTGAGTGCCAAGAGGCCAGCCAGCAGTGAGCGAAGCACCCACCACTGATAGCGAGGGCTCTCGGCAGCCCGCGTCCCAACCCGATGGCGCAACAGAGCAAACCACGGCAAGTCCGATGATGCTTCGGTCCCGCTTCCACCGAGCGCGGTCGCACCAGGGTCCTTGACGGAGTCAAAGAGATCATCAGGATTATCGACACTGGCATGAGGGAGACGTGGCTCCTTGGGAGTCGGCTCCTCGCCGTCGGTCACGCGTTGAGCTTGGCCATCTCGGCCTTGAGCTCCGCCACCGTCCAGCGGTCGTTCTTCTCAATCTTGTCCGTCATGGCCCAGTTCTCGAAGTTGCGAACAGTTCCGCCTTGGACAAAGAAGACGCGCCCAGTTGCAGGACAGGTCTCCGTCGCCAAGTAGGCAACCAGTGGCGACACATTGGCAGGGTCCCACGCGTCAAAAACACTTGCATCTTGAGGGACGGCCACAATGTCCGCCAAACCAGGAGTTGACTCGGTCATTCGCGTTCGAGCTGCTGGTGCAATCGCATTGACTCGCACGCCGTAACGCTTGAGCTCTTCCGCGATAATCACCGAGAACGATGCGATTCCGGACTTGGCGGCTCCATAGTTCGATTGGCCAGGATTGCCAATGAGCCCTGAAGTCGACGAGGTGTTAATGACACTCGCCTTGACGTCCTTGCCGGCCTTGGTCTGCTCGCGCCAGTACGCCGCCGCATGTCGTGTCGGCACGAAGTGACCCTTCAGATGGACGTGAATGACGGAATCCCAATCCTCTTCGGACATGTTGATGAGCACTCGGTCGCGAAGGATCCCGGCATTGTTCACCAAGACATGGAGGTCACCAAAGTGCTCCACCGCTTGATCGATCAGGCGCTTGCCTCCATCCCAAGATGCAATGTCATCAGTGTTCGCAATGGCTTCACCACCGAGAGCAACGACTTCATCAGCGACTTGCTGAGCCGCGCTGCGGTCGTCACCCGACCCGTCAACGGCCCCCCCAAGATCGTTAATCACGAGCTTGGCCCCTTCACTCGCAAAGAGCAATGCGTGCTCTCTGCCAATGCCTCTACCTGCTCCAGTAATGATGGCAATCCGACCGTCTAGCGCGCCCATGTCGCTCTCCTCCGCTTCGATGATGCCGCCATCCTACGCCGTGACCCAATGGGTCCGTCAGAGGGAGCTGTTAGACCTTGAACCACCAGGTCGCCGTTCGGGCATGAGCATGAAAGTGATCGGGGATTTGTCGCATCACTCGATCGACCCGGTACTCGGTCGAACCAAGGACTAGATCGGCCACTTCGACCAATCGAGCGACCATGTGCTCGACAATTTCCTCCGGAGGTTCAGCTCCGTGACCCTTCCAGACCACCATCGGAACATCACAGACTTCGCAATCGGCAACCCAACAGTGCTCATCTTCAAAGTGCCATGTCGTAATCTTCGCTGCCTCACAGAGCAGGCACGTCATGCGAGTGTCACCGTGATGGCGGTGCCTACTGGCACAACGGTCCCCGCCACTGGGTCCTGAGTTGCAACCGTTGAACCTGACCCAATGATGTTGGGTGAAAGCCCGACGGCAGTGAGCGCCTTCACCGCCTGTGCCGCCGTGTCACCGACGACATTTGGCACCGTGACCGGAGCCGGCCCATTCGAGACATAGACCGTCACAAGCCCTCCAGCGCTGAGTGCTGCACCGGCCGGCGGGGTCGTTCGCGTGACCGAGCTCACAGGAACAGTCGAGGAATATTCCGAACCCTCAGCGACGGAAAACCCAGCCGCTCGAAGTTTGTTTCCAGCGTCGACGTAGGAGAGGCCAGAAACGTCGGGGACTGCAGTCGGCGCGGAACCGCTCGATACCGAGAGGACGACCACACTTCCCTCAGGAACCGCTGGAGCATTGACCGTTCCATTCGCCAGGTAACTCACAACCTTGCCGGGAGGAATCGTGGCGGAGTACGTCGCGGCCGCAGTCGGACACGATGACGAGAGTTTCACTGCCGTGAGCGCCGCCTCGGCAGCAGTGCAGGACTGACCGAGAACCGCAGGGACGGTCACCAGTGGCGGTCCAAGCGAAAGTTGGAGGGTTACTTCATGACCCTCGCTTGCCTTCGAACCACCACCGGGCGACTGCGATAACACCTGATCTTTTGGCACGGAGGTTGAGTAACTTCCCCGTCCGAAACCAACGGTCAGTTTCGCAGCTTGGATCTGATCGACCGCCTGAGCCTTCGTTGAACCAACAACCGACGGCACGGTCACCTCTGCTTTGTTGAGACCACCAGCGAGCGCAATTCCTGCACCAGCAATGAGTGCAATCAGGAGCGCGGCTACTACCCAAATCCACCACCGACGTCGGCTGCGCTCCTCATCGAACTGAAAGTCAACTTCGCTCCCGACTGCGCCAAGGTCGCCCCCTGAACCGTCGAGGCCAGCAGTTGCCGGCCGAGCATTCGCAAGAAGCGCGCTCGTTGCAGCAACCGGCACCGCTCCAGTGAGTTCTGATGCCGAAGGTGACCGAAAGCCAATGGTCCCGCTTGCGAGCGTCTTTGAACCGACTGCGATCGTCGTGCCTGTGGGCGACTGCGTGACTTGGGTCTCGGAAGTTTCGAATGAGGAGTTGACCGTCACGGTCGGAGGCACCACTGGATAGGTGGGTTGCTGACGCCTTGCCGGGTTCAGCGGCTCTGGCTGGTCCAAACTCGATGCAAGAGCGTCGAGTCGGTCGGCAAAACCGGCAGCATCCATTCGAGCATCTGGATCAGGTGCTGCAGCTCGAGCGAGCATCTGGTCGAGAGCTCCAAGTGCCGGATGATGTGGAAGGGGCATCCCAACACGGGCCATCAAGGTTGATATTGGTGATCCACCTTGAAACGGTAGGACGCCAGTCGCGGCTTCGTAGAGCACCACGGCGAGTGAGTAGACGTCGGCGCGTGCATCAATCGGCGATCCGAGGGCTTCTTCAGGCGAGGCATATTTTGCGCGTTCGCCATCAAGTTCTGCCCCGGCAGCAAAGGGATCGTAGGCGCCTTCACTTGGCCGGAAGTCGGTCAGTCGAACCCGGTCATCTTCATCAAAGAGCAGGTTTGCCGGCTTCACGGCACCATGGGTGATTCCGCTCGCGTGAGCTGAAGCAAGTGCTCTGGCTGCCTGTGACCCAATGGCAACAACCTGTGGGAGCGAGAGCGCTCCACGTTCGCTCAGGATGGTTCGGAGCGAACCACCTGGGACATATTCGAGAACCACAAAGGCTCCCGTCGGTTCTTCGGACCAGTCGTAGACGCGAAGAATTGACGGGTGATTGAGCCCTGCAATTGCTCGAGCCTCCGCAGCGAATCGCTGAAGAAATTCCGGGTCATTGGCAAAATCAGGATGAGCAACCCGAACAGCAACTTGCCGCTGAAGTGAGAGATCTTCTCCAAGGTACGTCGATGAGGTCGGACCGCTTCCAAGAAGTGCAACGAGCCGGTATCGCCCGTCAAGAATGGTTCCAATTGCGTCGCTAGAAGTCGTCATGGCTGTCCTCACGCTACAGAGGATTTCGGCCATACGGTGGGACGTCGACAGTGACTCAGTCCGGAAGTTGGCCAGTCGCGAGAAGGTACTCAAAGGCTGACGCCGGGAGAACGGGAAGACCAAGCGTCTCCGCCTTTGAGAGTTTCGAAGCACCAGGGGATGCGCCTGCGACCACACAGAACGTCTTCTTCGATACCGAACCAGGTGAGGTACCGCCTCGCGCTAACACCGCAGCTTCTACTTCTTGCCTCGTGAAACCGTCAACGGCTCCAGTCACGACAACTGCCTTCCCAAGAAGTGTCTGTGGAAGCTGCGAGGTTGAAGATTCTGCAATACCAACGTCGAACTTCATGAGCCGCTCGATGAGCGCGACGTTTCGTTCATCGTTCATGAAGGTGACTACCCGCGCTGCGGTCTTTGGCCCAATGCCATCGAGAGCTGCGAGCTGCTCGCTCTCTGCCCCTAAGAGCAGCTGGAGCGAAGGGAAGGCCCGAATGACCACCCGTGCATTGGCAGGACCGACTTCATGGATTCCAAGTCCAACGAGGACTCGTTGCATGCTCTGGCTCCGAGAGGCTTCAATCGCGTCGACCAGTTTGGCTGCCGACACCGGCCCCATTCCTTCAATGCCATGAAAGTCCGTGTTCTTGAGCGCGTAGAGATCAGCCACGTCGCTGACGAGTCCAGCGGCGACCAATTGCGCAACACGCTGCTCGCCGAGGCCTTCAATATCCATTGCTGCTCGGGAAGCGAAGTAGGCAATCCGCTGGACAGTTTGCGCGACACAGTCCCAATTTGGACATTGGGTGACATTTTCACCAGGAATTCGAACCAAGGCGGTCGAGCACGACGGGCAGACCGAGGGAAACTTCCAAGGAGCAGAACGGCCCGGACGGTTCGCTTGCCCTGCTGCGGGACCAACTACCTCTGGAATCACATCTCCTGCTTTTCGCACAATGACGAGGTCGCCCGGACGGACATCTCGTGCAGCGACGTGATCTTCATTGTGCAGCGTTGCCATTTGAACCGTCGTCCCACCGACGAAAACCGGCTCAAGCACGGCGAACGGCGTCACGCGTCCGGTTCGACCAACGGAAATCTCAATGTCAACAAGGACCGTTTGCTTTTCTTCGGGTGGAAATTTCTTGGCAATTGCCCAACGAGGTGCCCGGGAGGTTGACCCAAGAACGGCATGAAGGCTGAGGTCGTCAAGTTTCACCACGGCACCGTCAACTTCATACGGAAGGGTGTGGCGGTGCTCTTCAAACCACGCGCAAGCTGCGACCAACTCATCAACCGACGACGCAATGCCTGCCTCAGCGGAAACCTCAAATCCTGCAGTTTTGAGTAGTCGCAGCACGCCAGATTGGGTAGCTGGGTTCCACGAACTCTCCGGCTCCACACCCTCGCTTGCACCAAGTTGGTAGGCGAGAAAATTCAGTGGCCGGGTCGCCGTAATCTTTGGATCCTTTTGCCGAAGAGATCCGGCGGCGGCATTACGAGGATTCACGAACGTCTTCTCTTGAGCGGCAGCTTGGCGAACATTGAGCGCTGCAAAGTCCACACTCGCCATGTAGACCTCACCACGAACTTCAACGACTTGGGGAGGAACCCCCGCCCGAGGATCGAGCGTCTGAGGGATCGAAGCAATGGTCAGGATGTTTGCGGTCACGTCCTCACCCGTCACCCCATCACCCCTCGTGGCTCCTTGGGTGAGGATCCCATTGACGTAGGTCAGTGACATCGCCAACCCATCAACCTTGGGCTCATACGCGTAGGTCAGCTCGCGGTCTGGAAGCCCCTTTTCGCATCGCCCAACCCAAGCCACGAGCTCATCGTCATTGAGAGCGTTGTCGAGACTCTGCATTGGCTTTGCATGTCGGACCGAACCGAAGTTCGAAGTAGGCGTTCCCGACACGAGAGCAGTCGGTGATGACGCATCACGAAGTTCGGGGTGTGCTTCTTCAAGCGCTTTCAGTTCTCGAAAGAGTTCGTCGTAATCCGCGTCAGGAATCTCCGGCTCGTCGAGCGAGTAGTACCGCTCATTGTGATAGCGAAGTTCGGCCCGAAGAGCCTCAACTCGAGCGGCGATCGCTTCTCGAGACGTCATTGAACGATGGCGGAGCCAAGGACGACCTCAGGGTCGAGCGGGTCGTAGAACGCAAGGGTCTGTGCAGAGGCAACGAGTCGAGCTGGCTTTGCCAGCTGCACGAAAAACCCTGATGGCGTACCAACGAGCATGGCATCAAGCGGGCGCCCATGAGCGCTCACCTGCACAATCACCTTTCCGTCAATTGGAAGCGGCCGACCCGTAGTGGTCACTGAGGTCGCCACGACGTGAAGAGTGGCCGAAAGTGCTGCCTCAAGGGGAGCTACTTCAACGGTGTCCGTTGCAAGGTCCACCCCAACGACGTAGCGACGCTCGCCATCAGGACCAGCACCTATTCCTCTACGTTGACCAAGCGTCACGAGTTGCACCGCGGGGACCGTCCCAACAATGGTCCTTGTTTCTTGATCGATCACGGTCCCTTCTCGAAGCCCCAATCGAGATCCCAGGAATCCTTCTCGCCCTTCATCGCTCCGAATGAAGCAGACGTCTTGAGAGTCGGGTTTCATTGCGGTCCTGAGACCGAGACGAACCGCGTGTTCCCGCACTTCAGCTTTGTTCATCTCCCCGACAGGGAGCGAGAGGGCGGCAATTGTCGAAGCAGGAAGCATTGATAAGACGTAGGACTGATCCTTGAGGGGGTCTGCTCCTCGAGCAAGCCGCAAGGTTGGCGCACTTGAGCGTTCGACGATACGGGCGTGGTGGCCAGTGGCCAAGCGGTCAAACCCAAGACGCCGACAGCGGTCGAGGAGGAGGTCGAACTTGATCGACCGATTGCACTCAATGCAAGGATTCGGCGTTCGCCCCACAGCGTGCCCATCAATGTACGGCTGAACGACCGCGTCGTGAAACTCTTCAGAGAGATTGAACACGTGATGGGCAATTCCGAGTTGTTGGGCGACTCTTCGCGCATCATCCACATCAGAAGCCGAACAGCAGCCAGAGTCACTGGTTCCACCCCAGAGTCGAAGCGTGACCCCCGTTACCGTGTGGCCTGCTTCAACCAAGAGCGCAGCCGCCACGGAAGAGTCGACGCCACCTGACATTGCGACGGCAATTTCCATCCCTTCAGTCAAGCAGGCCGGTCTCCATTGGCGGTCGTTCAGCGGAGTTGAGCCACAACTCGACCAATGATCGAGCATGCCTCGTCGATGTCGAGGTCAGTTGTTGCATGCCCAAGTGTGAATCGGACCGCACCTCGAACAGCCAATCGGTCGAGTCCAATGGCACGAAGGACATGGCTTGATTCCGTCGCCCCACTCGCGCACGACGATCCGGCAGTGGCTTGCAGATCCGCTCGATCGAAGGCTACGAGCAGTTCTTCTGCAACCATTCCTGGAAACACCACATGCGCATGACCCGGCAACACGGTTGCTCCTTGAGCGGTCGAGGTCGCCCCCGTCGATTTGGCAAGTTCAGCAAGAAAGCGATCCCTCAGCATTGCAATACGACTGGTCGCTTCGTCTCGTTCCGCAACGGCCGTTCTCAGAGCGACCGCCATTGCCATTGCCCCAATGGCATCTTGCGTTCCCGCCCGAAGACCGAGTTCCTGTCCCCCACCCACAAGAAATGGGGCCACCTTGACTGAGGTTCTCGAGACGAGACAACCAGTGCCTTTCAGACCCCCAAGTTTGTGTGATGACAGCGTCAGGAGATCAAATCCCTGGGTAAGTTCCGCCAGGTCAAGCCATGGCGCGGCTTGAACCGCATCAGTGTGGAGAACCGTTCCTGGACTCACTCGACGGACTTCAGTCGCAATCGATCGGAGATCCTGAATCGTTCCGAGTTCATTGTTCGCGGCCATGACCGAGACGAGCGTGGCTCCTCTTGATGCATCGGCCATCTCGTGAGGATCAACCCTCCCAAGACCATCAACCCCAACTTCAACAACCAGTGCATCCCACTTTTCCCGCTTGTGCGCGGCCTCAAGAATTGCCTTGTGTTCAATGTTGGTGGTCACGATGCGGTGCTGTTCAGACGTGGCCGAAGCGTCGAGGACGCCATTGATGACCCAGTTGTCAGCTTCAGTTCCTCCGCTGGTGAACATCACCCCCTGAGCTGGAGCTCCGCAAAAGTCCGCAATCTCCTCGCGCGCCTCATCGAGCACTCGCCGGGCCTCTCGCCCAATCGCGTGCCCGCCTGAGGGATTCCCATAGAGCGTCGCGAGAAGTGGTTCGACCGCTGCAAGAACTTCAGGCCGAACTGACGTCGTTGCTGCGTGATCGAGGTAGGGCACCCGTTCAGGCTACGAAGATGGTCTTCACATTGCAGAACTCGCGGATTCCAAGTTCTGAGAGCTCTCGGCCATAACCGGAGCGCTTCATCCCACCAAAGGGCAGTTCTGGTGTCGAAGCAACAATGGCATTCACGAAGACCATTCCGGCCTCGATGCCTCGGATACAGGTCTCCTGCTCCGCTACATCAGTTGCCCAAACTGACGCGCCAAGTCCCCATGGCGTGCTGTTGGCAACCTCAATGGCTTCTGCAAGCGTCGCCACGCGCTCGACCACTGCAACGGGTCCAAACAATTCTTCGCAACCAGCACGCATGTCCGACGTCACGTCGGAAAGCACCGTTGGTCGATAGAAGAATCCGGGACCTTCTGGAGCGAATCCTCCTGCGTTGAGCGTCGCACCCTTCGAAACCGCATCCGCTACCTGTTGAGCGATCTCATCCCGCTGCTGTGCAGAAACGAGAGGACCTACCGTCGTCCCCGGATCCATTGGGTCTCCAACAACGAGTGCATCCATCTCGGCAGAGAACCGCTGCAGGAATTCGTCGTAGCGATCCTCCACCACCAAGAAGCGCTTTGCGGCAATGCAACTTTGGCCATTGTTCTGGACACGTCCCGTTACCGCCATTGGCACCGCTCGGTCGAGATCGGCCGAGGAACAGACAATGAAGGGGTCAGAGCCGCCGAGTTCGAGAACGCACTTCTTGAGGGCGTGTCCGGCTGCTGCACCGACTGATTGTCCGGCTGCTTCACTGCCGGTCAGCGTGACCGCTGCGATCCGGTCATCTGCAATGAGTGCTGCCACTCTGCGGGCGGGCAGAAAGAGGTTGGTAAAGCAGCCATCTGGAAACCCAGCTCTTCGGAACGCATCTTCGAGCAACAGCGCGGCCTTTGGAACATTCGAGGCATGCTTCAGCAAACCAACATTGCCGGCCATGAGGGCTGGAGCTGCGAAGCGGACAACCTGCCACAGTGGGAAGTTCCACGGCATCACCGCGAGAACCACACCAATTGGGTCGTAGCGGACTCCAGACCTGCTCGCAGACGTTGGGATGGACTCTTCGGTCAACATTGCCTCTGCATGTTCGGCGTAGTAGCGCATGGTCATGGCGCACTTCAGGACTTCACCTTTCGCCGCATTGAAGGTCTTTCCCATTTCCTCAGTGAGCACCTGCGCAATATTTGGCAACTCCCCCTCGAGAATTTCTGCGGCAGTGCGCATCCACATCGCTCGGTCTGAAAAACTTGTCTGGCGATACTGCTGAAAGGTCGCTGCGGCTCGTGCAACAAGCGCTTCCACCTCGACTTCAGTGTGGTCATCAAAGGCGGCGACAACTTCACCGGTGGCTGGATTGGTTGAGAGATACGGCATGGAACCAGTCTGCCCGAAAGACGTTGCTCTCCGTGCGCGTCGGTCCTTTAGAACCCAAAGAGCGAAGCGACCTCTCGCCTGAGTACCTTGCCCGTCGACGTCATCGGCAGGGCATCGAGTTCGAAGTACTCCTTTGGTCGTTTATGTGGCGCAAGGTCACGCTCAGCCCGTTGTCGCAGGTTTGCAATTGCTTCAGCACCACCGACGACCGCACAGCACACTTTTTGGCCCCAAGTCGGATCCTCAACGCCAAAGACACAGAGCTCGGTGACACCCCCGACGCCACTGAGACCAGCCTCCACTTCGGCCGGATACACATTCACCCCACCGGTGATGATGAGGTCCTGACGTCGACCGGTCAAGTACAGGAATCCCTCGGAATCGAGTTCGCCCAAGTCCCCAACCGTGCAGGCCGGACCTCGCCATGCCGCGTCGGTTGCTTCCTGGTTCCCGAGATAGGAGAACCGAGCAAACTCGGGAACCTCGCACCAAATTGTCCCAATCCCGTCCCCGCCGTCAACCGGGTCAATGAGGAGTCGTCGACCCGACCGAGCGCGACCGACGGTTCCTGGATGTTCCAGCCACTCATCTTGGGTGCAAAACGCGAATTGCGCCTCTGAAGCACCGTAGAACTCGAGGATTCCTTCACCTCCAACACGATCCATCGCTGCGAGTTTGAGTGACGGAGGACATGACGAACCTGCGTGCGCCAAGTACCGAAGCGACGAGAAGGTTTCATCTGGACCGAGATCTTGAGAACCGAGGATCCGTTGGAGGTGCGTTGGCACCATGAACGCAGCAGTGGGCTGATCGGTCCGGAGTGACTGGAGGGTGTTCGCGGCGTCGAATTTCGACGTAAAGAGCAACTCGGCTCCCGAACTCAGCGCAGTGACGGCAAAACGAATAGCGACCGTGTGGTGCATTGGTGAACACATGAGGAATCGATCGCCTGGTCCAAGACGCCAAAGCTCCTGTTCATCCGCAACGATTGCCGCCGCAGTTCGTTCGTCCTGCAGTCCAGTTGTCACCGCCTTTGGCACCCCGGTCGTCCCTGAGGTGAAGTGGATGGGTCTCGTGAGGGGATGGGGTGCAAGTTCTTGCTCTTTTCCATCAAAGAGCGCCGCAACTTGTGACGCCTGGGTGAGCACCATCGCCGGCTCGACCTGGGCGAGAAGTGCGTGCACTTCCCTTTCCGTCAATGAGGGATTGAGGAGAACGGGAACGAGGTGGGACCGGGCGGCACCGAGGACTGCACAGAGGGCATCAACTGAACCATCGGTCGCAACCACCACCACGGACCCCGGCGTGAGTCCGGCCCGTTTGAAACCACCAGCAGCCTGACGCTGTCGACGTTCAGCATCTTCGGGCCTGAGGAGGGTGATCGTTGGCGTTCCGGACATGCGGAAAGGCTACGGCGCTCCTCCAGGCCAAGAAGCGGCAGACTCGTGTCGGTGCATTCCCTCCTCGCTGTCCATGACCTCATCAGCCAAGCCAGGTCCATCTGCGTGCTTTCTGGAGCAGGACTTTCGACCGACTCTGGGATTCCGGACTTTCGCGGACCGAAGGGGCTTTGGACAACCGACCCCGGTGCAGAGATGCTCTCTTCTTTTGACGCCTACGTCTCGAGTGAAGACGTCAGGAAGTCCGCATGGAGACATCGACTCGAGTCACCACTTTGGTCTGCTCAACCAAACAGTGGCCACTACGCAATCGCAGATCTTGAGCGTCAAGGGCGGCTTCTTGGGGTCATCACCCAGAATATTGATGGGCTCCACCAACGGGCTGGTTGCAATCCCAACCTCGTTCTTGAGATTCATGGAAGTGCGCATCGTTCCACCTGCCTCAAGTGTGGTGATGAGTTGCCGATTGATCAAGTGCTTGAGCGTGTGGCCGCGGGTGAGCATGATCCACGCTGCAACTGCGCCATTGGATCCGAACGATGCGGTGGCATCCTCAAGTCCTCAACGATTTCGTTCGGCCAATCGCTTCGCCCTGACTCAATGGATCGCGCCCTAGCCTTTGCAACTCGATGCGACCTGTTGCTTGCTGTTGGAACAACCCTCACGGTCTATCCGGTGGCGTCCATTGTCCCGAGTGCGAGTGAAGCAGGTGCTCGGGTCGTGATCATCAATCAGGGGCCAACAGCGTTTGATGGCCTCGCCGACGTTTGCGTCGATGGCGCGCTCTCAGACGTACTGCCTCAGGTGCTTGCCCGAAAACCTTCTACTTCTTGAATCGTGGGCGCAGCGCAAACCACGTCACACTGACGATCGCCGCGATCGCCCCAACGATGCTCAGCTGCTTCGTGCGTCCCTTTGCGTTAGCCATGAGTGGAGCCTAGCCCTGCACCCTTGTTGGAGCCTGTTCGATCACGCATTGAGGAGCGCGGCAAATGGTCGAAGGTCCTGCCGATCTTCTGGATGCCATTGCACGGACAGGCAAAAGCGGCCTGTTGTCCGCTCCATCGCCTCGATCACGGGCTCTGCGCCATCTTCTTCAATCGACCAACCAACGGCCACCAACCCCTCACCCAGGCGATCAACCACTTGGTGATGGCTGCAACTCACGGTTGGCGTCACGCCAAAGACCGATGCGGTGAGTGAGTTTGGATCAAGGCGTACCTCACGTGAGGAGTAGGTCCCAAACCCAAGCTGGTGATCGCTATGGCCCAGAAGATCGGGCACGTGTTGATGCAAGGTGCCACCGAGCGCAACATTGAGGAGTTGATGCCCACGGCAGATCGCCAGAATCGGCAGATCGGCGGCAAGTGCGGCTTGAAGCACTGCGAGCTCGCTTCGATCTCGGGCGAGATCCGTCGTTCCAAGGTTCGTATGCGGATCTGCTCCGTACAGTGAGGGGTCCACGTCGAGACCACCAATCACCACAAGACCATCGAGCGCCGCCACGACTTCTTCAGCGCCAAGGGCAGGGTCGTCTGACCGAAGGGCAGGCAGGAGAAGTGGCCGACCACCTGCCTCAGCGACGAGGTCGTAATACGTCGACGGTGTGGAGGAAACCAACTTCTTTGTTGGCCCCCAGGGAATCTCGAACTGATAGGTCGTGAGACCAATCAACTTTGTCCTTGCCATACGAAGAGTCTACGACCGCAGTGGTGGACGCCCTCCTCCTGTGTGGGTAAGAGTGGGACATGCCCGACCTCCACGCGCTCCATACCGCTATTGACAACGGGACGATTGACACGGTCATTGTCTGCTTTCCCGACCTCTACGGTCGCCCCGTCGGGAAACGGATCACCGGCCCCTTCTTTCAGTCAACGGTTGCCGAACACGGAACAGAAGCCTGTGACTACCTTCTCGGTTCCGATATTGATCTGACCCCTCTGCCTGGCTACCAGTTCGCCAATTGGGAGAGGGGCTATGGCGACATTGCAGCTCGCCTTGACCCTGAAGCGGTCTTCTTCCTCCCATGGCATGACCGAACCGCGCTCGTTCTGTGCGATGTCACGACCAATGACGGGACCCCCGTTGCTGTGTCACCTAGAGAAATCCTTCGGACGCAACTTCGCCGTGCAGCCGAACGCGGCTTTGAACTCGGCTGTGCAACCGAGCTCGAGTTCTACTTATTTACCGAGTCCTACGAAGAAGCAAAGGGAAAGCACTACCAAGACCTCAGCCCGAATGCATCCTTCATCGAGGACTACCAAATTCTCCAAACCTCGAGGGAAGAGTTCCTGCTTGGCCGGATTCGTCGAGAGATGCTCGCGGCCGGAATCCCGATCGAGAGTTCAAAAGGTGAAGCCGGACGAGGACAGCACGAGGTCAACGTCACCTTCGCCGATGGCCTGTTGACGGCGGATCGACACACCGTCTTTAAGAACGGCATCAAAGAGATCGCCGCTCAAGAAGGGCGAGCCGTCACCTTCATGGCGAAGTGGTCAATGGAAGAAGCTGGAAGTTCGTGTCACCTCCACACCTCGCTTCGAAGTGCGGCGACCGGCCAGGCGCTCTTTGGCGATGACACGGCTCCCGACGGCCTCTCCGTCCTCGGGCGTCAGTTCCTCGCAGGCCAACTCGCAGCAGCCCGCGAACTCGCTTGGATGTGGGCGCCGACCGTCAATTCCTATCGACGCTTTGTCCCTGACAGCTGGGCGCCGACGGCAATTGCTTGGGGTGAAGACAACCGAACCTGTGGATTTCGCATCGTTGGTCACGGGGCAGCCCGAAGAGTCGAAAATAGAGTCCCAGGTGCTGACGTCAACCCCTACCTCGCGCTTGCCGCGTCAATTGCCGCAGGCCTCTACGGCATCGACCATGCTCTCGAGCTCCAGCCTGCATTTGAGGGCAATGCCTATGTCGCAAGTGACGTCGAGCGAATTCCCTCGACGCTTCCCGACGCGATTCGCCACTTCGAAACGAGCGCGATCGCAGTTGAAGCATTCGGGAGCGACGTTCACCATCACCTCGTCAATACCGCTCGCCAAGAGTGGCTCGCAGCAAACAGAGCCGTGACCGACTGGGAGCTCCGCCGAAACTTCGAGCGCATCTAAACCCAGACGCGACAACGAGCAAGAGGAAGATCCCCCTGCTCGTTGCCAGTGCGGTTGGGACGGATCGACTTAGAGGTGCGCCTCGATGTCGAGTTCCAGCTTCACGTTGTGGCCAACGACGAGTGAACCGTCTTCAAGGGCGCCTTCGAAAGCAACGTTGTAATCACGACGGTCAATGGTCGTTGAGGCTTCAAACCCGACCACACTTCCGCCCTGCATGTTCGCTCCAGTGCCGTTGTAGACAAGATCAAAATCAACCTCTTTGGTCACGCCGCGAATGGAGAGGTCCGCCGTCAAGGTGTACTTGTCGCCACCTTTTGCCGTGATCTTCTTCGAGGTGAGCGTCAGGGTCGGGTGATTCTCAAGGTCGAGGAAATCCGGGCTCTTCAAGTGGCCATCGCGAGCCTCATTGTGCGTCGTAATCGATGCGGCTTGGACAATTGCGGTCACCTTCGACTCTTCAGGGGTTGTACCAATCTCAATGGTTCCCTCAAATTCGGTGAAATTTCCACGAACCTTTGCTGCCACTAGGTGGCGCACCGTGAATCCGATGTTTGAGTGAACGGCGTCAACGACGTAGGTGCCGGGGGTTGGAAGGTTGCTCATTGTTGCTCCTTAGGTAGGGATGTCTTGTCGATGAAATTACTTTAACGGAAAACTTCTGACTTGTCAATAAATGATGCAACAGATAGAATGTGCCCATGCAGGAGTTGCCGCCAACAATGAGCGAGGAGCGATGTGATGCCTTCACACGTGACCCTCGGATTGTGCTTGCCGGCAATCTTCTGGCGGCAGCCCATCGTCTGCGCAGAGCTCTCGACATTGGCCTCGAGGCGTCTTCGGGACTGGCGCTGGCCTTCTACGAAGTCATGGTTCGGCTTCGTCGCTCACCGAGTCAGCGACTCACTATGGGAGAACTTGCTTCTGAGATTGCCTTAACGACTGGCGGCGTCACCAGACTCATCGATCGGCTCGAAACCGATGGACTCCTCCACCGGGTGCACTGTCCAACCGATCGACGAACGACGTACGTGGAGTTGACCGCCCTGGGCAACGAGCGCCTTGAGGCAGCAACCGAGGACTACCTGCGGCTTCTCGACGAACTCCTCATTGCCCCACTTGAGCGTTACGACACCGATCGCCTCGCAAGAGCCCTCGGTGAACTTGGAACGCCGAGCGGGTGCTGAGGAGGGAACTTCAGATCCGCTGAATCCAAACAGTGGCGGGAGAGCCGTCGAGATCCACCTCAACGCCGTCACCACTTCCTGAAGTGGTCAAGACAACCTCTGCCAGCACTTCTCTCGCAATGAGATCAAACTGGGAGGCAAGCACCTCGGCTCCAGTGATTGCAAGCTGAATCCTGTCGCTGACGTCGAAACCTGATGCCTTGCGAAGGTCTTGGATCTGTCGAATGAGTTCTCGAGCAAGACCACGAACGCGCAGTTCGTCGGTCAAGGTGAGATCGAGCGCAACGACTTCGTTGCCGTCGCGTGTGACGGCATAGGCACCTTCACTCTTCATCCGAAGTTCAAGATCTTCCGGTCCGAGCTCAACGGGCACTCCCCCAAGATCGACGGTCACCATCGCTCCAGCCTCAAACGCAGCTGCAACTACTGCGCCATTGAGGCTTGTCAAGGCTGCCCGAAGGTGTTGGACGGACTCTCCGAGACGTGGGCCGAGACGTTTGAAGTTCGGCACCATCTCATAGCGCAACACTGCAGAAAGGTCGCTCGCCAGTTCGACTACATCAACGTTCAGTTCGTCAGCGACAATATCGAGCAACGGTGTTGACGACCCTGGGGCAAGAAACACCAGCGCCCGAGACAGTGGCTGTCGAACCTTCATCCCTGCGTCCGCTCTGGAGGAGCGACCGAGTGACGTCAAGCTTCTCGTCACCACCATCTGCGATTCGAGATTCAGATCTCTGCGGCTTGGTTGGGAGTCAGGCCAATCGGCTAGATGGACCGAAGACGTTTCGCTCGATCCCGTCAGGGCGCGATGGGTGACATCAGCAAGAAAAGGCGTTAGCGGGGCGAGGAGCAGGGCAACTTCGACGAGCACCGTGTGGAGCGTTGCTTGGGCCGCAAGACCATCTTCAACCGTTGCACCGACTTCGGTTCTCCAGAATCGACGACGACTGCGTCGGACGTACCAGTTCGAGACATCGTCAATGAGGCGCTCGATGGCTTCGGCCGCTCCGAGCGGCTCATAGCCATCAAGGCCAAGAGTGACCGCTTCATTGGTTGCTTGGAGCCGTGAGAGAACCCATCGATCGAGGTCGGATCGCTCCTGTTCGGCAGGGATTCGACTGTCAGTCGGATCAAAACCATTGAGCGATGCATAGGTCATGAAGAAACTGAAGACATTCCACCACGTGAGCAATGTCATTCGAAGTGCGTTGTCAATCGTGTCGAAACCAACTCGCGACGACGCCCAAGGGGAGCCTTGAGAGAACATCCACCACCGGAGCGCATCGGCACCTCGAGTTGAGAGAATTTCCCAAGGATCAATCACATTTCCCTTTGACTTGCTCATCTTCTTGCCATCGGCATCGACGATGTGTCCAAGACTCATGACATGGACGTAGGGAGCTGTCCCATTGAGCAAGGTATTCACGGCAAGCAACGAGTAGAACCACCCTCGCGTCTGGTCAATGGCCTCCGAGATGAAATCGGCCGGGTACTGGAGGGCTTCTGCTGAACCCTCGACGTGGGGATAGCCGACTTGAGCAAGCGGCATCGCTCCGGAATCGAACCAGACGTCGATTACTGGAGCAACGCGTGTAGCTGTCGATGGGGTGCCCGCCTCTTCGCACTGAGGGCACGGGAAGGTGATGTCGTCGATTGTCGGTCGATGTGGATCAATCGATCCGACGTCGCGACCGGTGAGCGCTGAGAGTTCTTGCAAGGAGCCAATGCACGTGAGGTGATCTGCCTCACATCGCCAAATTGGCAGTGGCGTGCCCCAGTACCGGTCGCGGCTGAGCGCCCAGTCCACATTGTTGGCCAACCAATCCCCAAAACGACCATGTTGGATTGACGCTGGATGCCAGTCAATCTCTTGATTGAGCGCGAGCATTTGCTCCTTGACCTCGCTCGTGGCCAAGTACCAACTGGGCTTTCCCCAGTAGATGAGGGTCGTTCCACAGCGCCAGCAGTGCGGAAGCGAGTGCGTGTACGGCATCCGCTTGAGGAGTCGGCCCTTGGCAGCGAGGGCATCATTGATGGTCGTATTCGCTTCGCGTACTTCTCGGCCTTCAAGCCATGGGATTGCTGAGGTGAATCGCCCATCGGGGCCAACAGGGTTGAACGTAGGAAGCCCATTGAGACGAGCTACGACGCGGTCGACTTCGCCGAATGCCGGCGACTGGTGAACAATGCCAGTGCCATCTTCGGTGGTGACATAGTCAGCCGGAACCACTCGCCATCCATCGACGCCGGCTTCTGGCGCAAGGTCGTCAAACGGACGGTCATAGTGGAGACCCACCAGATCAGCGCCAAGAATCCGCTTCGTGATGGTGGCCTCTGGACCGAGTACCGCTTCGACCAAGCCCTCGGCGACAATGAGCCCATCCGCCACGGCATAGGTGACCGTTGGATTGACGGCAGCACCAGCGTTGGACAGCAAGGTCCACGGCGTCGTCGTCCAGACCACCAATGCCTTTGCATCACCAACAAGGTCGGGACTTGCATCGAGGAGCGGAAGGAGAACGTAGGCACTCTCTTCTTCTTCGTCGGTGTAGACCCCTGGCTGTCCGAGCTCGTGGCTCGACAGCGCCGTGCCACAGCGGGGGCAATACGGGATCACCTTCAGGTCCTCGTAGAGCAGTCCCTTGTTGAACATCTGTTGGAGCTGCCACCACACCGACTCGATATAGGGCGTGTCAAAGGTCCAGTAGGCGTGGTCGAGGTCGACCCAATAACCAATGCGCTCGGTGACGCTCCGCCACTCATCGACATGCGTGAGCACCGACTCCTTGCACAGTCGAGTGAATTCAGCGATACCGATCGTCTGTTCGATCTGATCTTTCCCTGAAATTCCAAGTGACTTTTCGACCGCGACCTCTACCGGCAGGCCGTGCGTGTCCCAGCCTGCGCGTCGCTCGACTCTGAAGCCACGCATGGTTTGAAATCGACAGAGGAGGTCTTTGTAGGATCGTGCCCACACATGATGAAGTCCCGGAACCCCATTTGCCGATGGCGGTCCCTCGTAAAAGACCCATGAAGGAGCCCCGGCGCGTTGATCAATCGAAGCTTGGAAGATGCCGTGAGCGCTCCAGCGTGCAAGTTCTGCCTCTTCAAGGGCAACGAGGTCTACCTCTGGTGGCACGGGGCGAAACAACGGCACTCCTCTGAGATTGAACGAAAGCCCATGTTACGCCCGACCGCTCAACCTGAGATGCGACCGTGAGAGAAGAGCAGATGCTGAGAACATGCGGACCATTGCGTCCCTCTGGAGAGTAGAAATGCTCATGCCCAAACCGCGTCGCCTGGGCCTCGTGTTCACAACTGCCCTGTTCATTGGAAGTTGTGTTCCTTTGGGGATTGCAGCGGGCACCACGACGACGACGCCTCCAACCACCACCACGACCTCCCCCACTTGTCCATGGATTGGCACGGATGCGTTGACGATGCCGCCTGTTGTCCGGGCCCAAGCGCTCGTTCACGCCATGTCAATCGGCCAGCAAGTCCGATTTTTGAACCTTGTGAACGCTCCCGACCAGGAGAATGTCCTCGGCAGTATCGCTCAGCTCTGCGTGCCGCGGATGATCCTCGAAGATGGGCCTAATGGGAGTATTGCTGCAGGCGGCTACTCACTCCCGGCGTCAATCGCCACCGCCGCAACGTTCAACCCCGGGGCAGCCTCGGACTATGGCATCGCTCTTGGGGCAGCTGCGACGTTGCGAGGTGAGACCGCGGTTCAAGGTCCCGTCCTCAACCTCGCGCTTTCCCCGACTTGGGGTCGAAATGCCGAGACCTTCGGTGAGGACCCCTTCTTGGCGGGGCTCCTTGGAACCGCTGAAGTCAACGGTATTCAGTCGACGGGAACTCAAGTCATCTTGAAACATGCGGGGGTCTACCCGCGCGAGGCCAACAGAGAGACAGCGCAGTACCTCGTGAGTGATCGAGCCTTGCATGAGCTCTACGACGCTCCCTTTGTAACAACGATTGCGAAGACGGATCCTCTTGGGATCATGTGTGCCTATGGATCAGTGAACGGCGTGAATCAGTGCAGTGATCCAAGCCTGCGAAGCCGAATGGCCGCTGCAGGATTCTCCGGATTCATTCGAACTGACTTCGGTGCAGTGGAAGATCCCATTGCCGCCCTCAACGCTGGTCCAACATTATTCAAGCCAAGCAAAGCAGGAGCGATGTTTGCTGCGCTTGATTCGGGACAACTCACCCCCGACCTCCTGGCCATTCGGGCAGCTCAAGTAGCGACCGTCTTGTTTCAACACGGGCTCTTCGATCGGCCCCGGAACCCAGTGCGGGCTGTCGGTCCGACACCTGAAGAACTCAATGCAGGGTCAGAAGTCTCCTCGCAGTCGATCGTCCTTCTGAAGAATTCGAAGGTACTGCCAATTCGGACCACGACGTCGATCGCGGCGATCGGTCCTGCTGCCTCCTTGAGCCCGTCGTATGCGATTGGAGGTTCTTCGTTTGTCGCAGTTCACCAACCAACGACGTTCACCCAAGCACTCGTCAACCAATTTGGCGCGCGCAACGTCACGATAGAAACCGCAACGCCAAAAGAGCCGGTGACCTCATTCATTCCGACGGGTACTCAACCAGGATTGGTGACCACAACTGCCACGTTTGTGGCCGCGACAAGCGGTCCGTACCTGGCGAAGTTGGTTGCAAATTCCGGAACCTCCATGGCGCGAGTTTCCATTGATGGTCGCGGAAGAGGTTCGATCCTCGAACAAAACAGCACGGGGACACAGCGCACGTCTTGGGTCCAAGGCCTCACTGCGGGCCCCCACCTCGTCACGATTCGATGGGCAAGTACCGGGGCCCCACCAACGTTCACCATGCAGGGAGTGGCGAGTGCTCTCCTCGCAGCGGCGAACGCAGCGCGAGCGGTGTCGGTTCCAGTCGTGTTTGTCGGAGTCCCCTCAAGCGAAAGCTACGACGCAGACTCGCTCAACCTTCCTGACTTCCAAGATCTGCTGATCTCGACCGTCGCGGCGGTGAACCCTCGAGTGGTGGTGGTCATTGAATCTCCTCGCCCCATTGCCATGCCATGGCTCAGCAAGGTCGCTGGTGTACTCGATGTGTTCTACGTGGGCCAGGCGGGTGGAACCGCGGTAGCACGGGCCTTGTCCGGTTCCATTAACCCTTCAGGGCATCTGCCGTTCACGTTCCCTTCATCACTTACCGCTTCCCCGCTGACTGATCCAAAAGTTGGCGCAGATCCAAATGGCGTCCAGTCACTCCTTGGAGGAGATGGAGTTGGTATGAGTTTCGGGATGCATGCGCTCAATTCGACTCCTCCGCTCTTTCCCTTTGGCTTTGGTCTCAGTTACACGACGTTCACCGAAAGTGCGCTCACCGCAACTGCAGGACCGGCCGGGATCACCGCATCAGTCACCG
Source organism: uncultured Actinomycetes bacterium (assembly GCA_903918025.1). GTDB lineage: Bacteria > Actinomycetota > Acidimicrobiia > Acidimicrobiales > RAAP-2 > CAIQEU01. Next base: position 638 of record CAIXCS010000123.1, on the reverse strand, counting down.
TGACCAATGCAGGTTCAGTTCCTGGCAGGGCCGTCATTCAGGCGTACCTCACCTACCCATCTGAACTCGGCGAACCGGCGAGGCAACTGAAAGCCATTGGACAGGCGTACCTCAACCCAGGAGCATCCGCGAAGATTCCGCTGGTTATCCCGAACTCGGCCTTGACCATTTGGCCGAATGGTCAGCCGATCGTTCCAAGTGGGTCGATGCTCCTTGAAGCGGGTTGGTCAGCGTCGAGCTTGCCGCTTGGAACCGTCGTCAACGTCGTGAACGTTGCAAGCCACGATCGAGTTCCTGGAGCAGTTCGAGGCTGACCTCTTCTAGGGACGGGAGCACCGCGTCGGCAATTTGGATCATTGGATGCTCGCGCTCTTCGGGTTCTGGAACTGCGATGCAAAGCATCCGTGCTGCTTTTGCCGCGAGCACTCCCGCTGGTGCATCTTCGAACACCATGCAAGCAGTCGGCTCGACCGAAATGGATCGAGCAGCACTGAGAAAGACCCCGGGATGTGGCTTTCCATAGGGTTCATCTTGCGCTGACGAGATGGTCAAGAAGCGATCCGTCAAGTCAAAATGCGAAAGGATCCGCTCGATCAAGAGGTATGGCGTTGACGAGGCCAGCACCTTCGGCAGCCCAG